>JAQXCL010000110.1 GCA_029251885.1 Opitutales bacterium
TGTGCAAGTTGTTCTTTACATCCCCAAATGGAAAGTACCCCAAGAAATATTAGAAATTCTAAAATCATCTTTTTCTTGGTCTTACAAAGCGGCATGATTTCTCGACAAAGTCATGGAAAAGAACTTACCCTTTATATCGGCACAGGAGGAAAAAGGCAGAAGGTATTTACCGAACTAGTTTCAATGGAAAAACGGGGCGGTTCTCAGATGTCTCTTTGGCTGCCAAAATTAATTCCCCAAGCTTTCTTTGCTCTCTAATTGGTTAAGCCTCCTACTCTCCTGCCCATAATCGGTTAATGCCTCAAATCCCACTAAGGCATGCGAAAGATCAACTTGCACATGACCCAGCAAAGAAATAGTAGCACCCAGCTTTGCGGGCCACTATCCTAACTAAAGTAAATGTGATAAAAAATTTACCTGGAATTGCGACCGGTCGGAAATTTTTGGGCCTTGATCACTGCCTCAGTTTCGGCGATCAATTTCTTTCTTTGTTCCAAATTGGATAGACTTGCTGCCCAGATCAATGCCTCCTGAGGATCCGACTTTCTAATTTGGCGGACCAAAGCCTCAATCGCCGGATCCGCATCCGTTCCTTCAGGGAATTGATTAATCCATTCGGCGGTGGCAGTAGGATCTTTACGCGCCCAAACTTTTGCAACCTCTTGCATAGCCACGTTCCTGGATTCTCCTGCAGACATCTGAAGGACCCATTCTCCAGCATCTGTTGGGTTCTGCCTGGCCATCTCGCGGGAAACATCTTCACTTACTGCTGATTTTATCGAGGAGTCCTCCATTGAATCCACCCATTCGACTGCACGGGAGATATTAGACCTTGCCACTTTTTCTCCCAGTTCTCCATAAGCAAATTCCTGCAATGAACCTTCGGGTAAATGTTCTGCCCAGTGCAGGGCAACCTCTTCTCCCTGATTCCAAACCTTTTCAAATAAGATATGGGCAGATCTTCCCCGAACACGTCCGTAAGGCAACTCAGTCATTAAATCGGTGGCTCGGGGTAAACTTGATTCTGCCAGGCCATTAATAATTCCCACGAAATAAGGGTTTTCTTCGCCCTCAAAGTTTTCCTTCGCCCAAGTAATTGCAGAATCCGCATCTTTACGGGCCCAAGAATCCATGATCGTACCGCTCGCGACATGCTTGTCCCAATGTTCCTGCTTCTGACTCCAAGCCAGTGCAGCCTTAGGGTCCACTTTCCCCCAGGCAAAAGCGAGAATTTTCAACTCACTGAATCGACCGGGTCCACCGGGCAATGATTCATAGGCCTGCAATGCCGTCTGAATGGCACCAGCATTTGGCTCTTTGAGCAATCCAATAAATGCTTCCAACCTCTCAAGTGGATGGCTGGAACCCAGCTTGATAGCAAGTGCAGGGTTCTCTGAAGGTTCAATTAGATCTTCACTAATTCCTTTTTCAATTACAGACACTGCAGCCTCAAAGGGAATTTCCATTGGACGAGGAGTCCTGCCCTTATCTGGCAAAACAAAATTATTTTTTTCAGGTAAAGTGGATTCATCCATGTTTTCATCAAAAGAAGCGACGACTGAGTTATTGGACTGACCAGAATCGTGCTCTAATCCCATCCAATAGGCAGTAATTAAAGTTAAGATCCAAATTGCAGTGGCTAAGGCTTTATTCATTCAATCTAAACCCTAATCAGTTAATGAGTTCAGCCAAATTATTCGGATTAACATTAGCCAAGACAAAGCAAAGCCCATCCCGCCAAAAGGAGTAACCCTGAGCAACCAGTTAGGTCCTCCAAAAACCCAAAAATAAATACTCAAACAAAAAAGGATAATCGATAACAAGACCGTCTTCCACAGATAAGCGGGCAGTCGAAATTTTGGAATATACAGGGTTAGACCCAAAATAACTAAAAGTAAGGAGTGCAGTATTTGAAAATCCACCGCATTTCCGTAGGCAATACGCATTTTGGGGGTTGCCAAAAAAACATGCTCCAATCCATGAGCCCCATAAGCAGCCAATAAAACCGAGGATGAACCCAAAATTGCACCTACGATGAGTGACCAGTTCGTCTGCATAAAGGGTCTACAAAGTCATCCCAAATTTTGCCAAAACCTTAGTCATGACAACATAAAGGAAACCTGTTAGAGTTATACCCGCTAACAAAGCAAAAGGAAAAGAGACTCCCTTGCGCATCATCCATGGTATAAGCAGGAACATGGGGAGAGAGGGAAGCACATACCAAAATGTGCCCTCTGCATGATCAGCAATCCGTGAAACCTCTTTTGTTTCTGCGTACATCCAAATCATACCAAGAACAGAAATTAAGGGCAAAGACGCGATTAAACTAC
>JAQXCL010000141.1 GCA_029251885.1 Opitutales bacterium
CGGTTTACCCGGGTACGGTAATTCTTGTCCATGTATTCCACACACTCTTTAGCAACATAGGTTTCGTACTGGTAGGTCGGATCGATTGGGCTGTCGTAGTACCAACTGGTCGATCCACCATCGGGGCATAAAATGATGAATTCATATTGGTCCGCCAGTTGGGCACACTGAGTCGACTGGTTCCATGAAGCATGATACCCCCCTGCACCATGAAGGAGATACAAAACGGGAAACCTTTGTTTTTCGTTTTTACTGTAGGCGTTGGGTAAAATTAGGGTGGCGGGTACTTCCTTATCCATCTTGCTACTTGGCAGCTGGATAACTTCGACTTTGGCCGCCTGAACAGAACATACGGTGATTAGAAATGATGTGAAGAAAAGGGCTGAAACTCTCATTTACTTAAATATTTTCAAAACCCAAGGGATTGATCAAACGAAGAAATCACTTTTTCCTAAATTCAAACCTTTAGGCACAGTGCCCAAGGTGCTAAAAGAAGTATTATGGATAAAGGGTGCAACAAGGTGGTTATTATTGGCGGTGGGGCTGCCGGTTATTTTGCAGCCATTACCGCGGCTGAACAAAAACCCAATGCCCAGGTTATATTGTTTGAAGCGGGCGACCGGGTATTGCGTAAGGTCAAAATATCGGGAGGTGGCAGATGTAATCTCACCCACCATTGTTATGAACCAAAAGAATTGAGTTCTCATTACCCCCGTGGATCAAAAGAGTTACGCGGTGCCTTCCATCACTGGCAACCCAAGAATACTATCGAATGGTTTGAGACCAGGGGAGTAAAAACAAAAGTGGAAACAGATGGAAGAGTTTTTCCCATAACCGATAATTCTCAAAGCGTAATCGATTGCTTGCGGAAAGAAGCGAAAAATCTTGGCGTGAGCGAACATTTACGAACCCGGGTTACTGATCTGAAACAAACCAACAACCAATGGGAATTGGAAATTAACCAGAGCGAAAAAATCATAGCGGACCAAGTATGCCTTGCTTTGGGTTCCCTGCGTGGAACTGGCATGGAAAAAACCCTTACCGCTCTTGGGCATATAATTTCTCCCCTCATTCCTTCCCTCTTCGCCTTCAACCTACCCGAGCACCCTATGGTGGAATTAGCTGGAATTTCCGTACCCCACGCTCAGGCTAAAAATTTACCAAACGGAAAGCCCCAACACGGCCCGCTCCTCATTACTCACCGGGGATTGAGTGGCCCCTGTATTTTACGCCTCTCCGCCTGGGACGCCCAGGAACTGGCAGCTTGCAAATATAAGTTCGAGATCGAGATCAATTGGTTGGGTGATCATTCGCTCGAAAAAATCAAAGAAGTAGTCAGTCAATACAGAAAACAATTTGCGGTTGCAAAAGTAAGCACAAACCCAAGCAAAGAACTGCCAAAACGATTATGGGCTCATCTGGTAGATCATGCCAAAATCTCAAAGGATACAACCTGGGCACACCTATCCAAAAAAGAGGAGCAAAAACTGGTTAAAGCTCTCGGATCATATCGCTGTAAAGTAAGTGGTAAAACCACCAATAAGGAAGAATTTGTGACCTGTGGGGGTGTATCCCTAAAACAAGTGGACTTCCGAACGATGGAAAGCAAACTAGCACCCGGACTGCACTTTGCCGGTGAGTGCCTCGACTTTGATGGGATAACCGGCGGATTTAACTTTCAGGCGGCCTGGACGACCGGATATTTGGCTGGTCAGTCCATTGCCAAACAAACAGAGAGCTAACTTGCCTTGGCACAAACCGAAACCGTTTTCTCCAGAGCCTCCTCCAAAAAACCACGGGGTTCCCGGGCACGCAGTTCCGGATTATAAAGTTCCAAGGATACTGGCCCTGTGTAGTTAATCTCTCTTAAATTATTAAGGGTATCCACCAAGGGTAAAACACCGTCCCCCGGAAGTACTCTTTTTGCATCATCCATACGATTGTGAGGCTCGATACCTAGTGGACAGTCAGAGAATTGAAAAATCGTTATAAAATCACCCGCCATATTTTTAAAATCCGAGATTTTAGACCCTCCCAAATACATATGATAAATATCAGGGATTATCTGTGCATTTTTTCGTTTCGATCCAAGTGCCACCTTTTTGGCTTCTTCAATGGTGGAAAGTCCGGGAAAAAAATTAAGAAAGACCACGCCTGCCCCGATGCCATAATCATTATTAGCCATGTCCAGAACCTGACCATAGCACCAGGATGCAACTTCTGAATCAAACAACTTCTTTTTCTTAAAGTTTGGAATTACCTGTACATTCTGGCTGCCAATTTCAGTAACCATGCGCAAACGGTTTCGATGCTCATCAATACGTTTATTAAAAGCCTCCTTGCTTACATCCAAAGCGTTCCACAACCCGATAACGCTAGGTACATAAAGTCCTAGATCGGTAATATGTTTGCCGAGTTCTGAGAGGCTTCCTCCCTTTTTCTCAAAATCAGCAAGTTCATGATCCCAAGGTTCAATGCAGTCAAAACCTGCCTCCGCAGCAAGTTCGACTTTTTTTTCAATTCCAAGCTTTTTGTCCAAGGTTGCGGTATCCAGGCAGATTGGCCAGAAACTGCGTCCGTTCTGCCAAGTATTTTTACTTTTTGATTTAGCCAACGCGATACCGTCAGGTGCAAGCAACGAAAAGCTGCTTAAAGCAAGGGATGACTGAAGGAATGATCTTCTATTCATAAACCCATCAATAGAATGTGGTAAGATATACATTCAAGATAATTGTAATTTTTTTTAAAACAAAGGCTTCAAGTTGCCAACTGCCTGAAATCTTAATAGTTCATCAAGGCATGAACCTACAATCTCTCTTACAACATCTAGACGAAGTAGATGATCTAACCTTTGTTCTTCCAAATGGTTCCTATGTGCCTCCTCACTTTCACCTAACTGAAGTCGGATTGGTTACCAAAAAATATGTCGACTGCGGAGGAACGGAGCGCGAAGAACAATTGATTAATTTCCAGCTTTGGAGTGCCGATGATTATGATCACCGACTCGCACCCTGCAAAGCTTCTGGAATTGTGGAACGAGCCCAGGAAAAGTTAGCCTTAGAAAACTTGGACATCGAAGTAGAGTACCAATCAGATACCATTGGTAGATATGGACTGGAATTTTCCAATGGGCGCTTCTTGCTCACCGCTAAGCAGACCGACTGTCTGGCCAAGGATAAGTGTGGTATTCCTGGTGCCGAACCTGCAAAGATTGATCTAGTTGAATCATCCGCTCCCTCTTGCTCTCCGGAGTCGGGGTGCTGTTAAAAGATTTATTTTACTGTCGTTACCAATTCGAGTACGCCAGAACGGGAATCTTCTCTTCGTTCAACTGCAGCAAGCAAGGATTGAGGGTCACCAATTAAAATAACTTTCGACTTAGCCCGACTGGTAGCGACATACAAAAGCTCCCTACTTAGCAGTCGGGCATCTGCAGGGGGTAAAACAATCAAAACCTGTTCAAATTCTGAGCCCTGACTACGGTGTATCGTAGTAGAATATCCGATTTGATGACCAGGTAGCCGGGAACAAGAAATTTCCTTTTGTCTCTGGTCGTCGGGAAAACAAGCGATATTATTCATGATTACACCATCGTCTCCATTAAACAATCCGATGGAATAGTCATTCGCTCCAACGACTACAGGCAGGGGATTATCGGCTGCCGAAGGAAAAATCTTTTGCACTCTTTCGTTCCACCCATCCACACCAAAGCGTCCCTGGTTGTGAGCACAAAGAATGCGAAATTTACCCAGGGCTGAGATTGCTTCCTGCGGATCGTTTGAATGATTGAAGGATTCAAAGCCCTTTCTAAGCAATTGTGGTATCGCAGGATCGTCCAGCGATTCGATCAAACAAAGGGAATCTTCAGATGCGCGAACCATTGTCAACGCATCCTCGCCCCTCCCCTCGCGAATTGCATCACAAAGATTGCCGAGTTCATCGTTTGATGGTTCTTGTCGGGATCGACGATGTGACTGGGATAAGTTCACAAGGCAACCGGCCAAGGGTTGAAGACTTTCCTGAAATCTCCCCAATTTTGAAAAGGATGCCAGGTTTGTTTTTTGGTGGGTGGAAAAGGTATTAGGAATAAGCTCGCGGACCAATGAGTTAAATACTGCACCGCCCTGCACGGGTGATAATTGATCCGCATCGCCAGCCAAAATCAGAACCGTATCCCGACTCAAAGCCGAGCATAGTTTCGCCATGAGGGGCAAATCAACCATCGATACCTCGTCCACCACGACGACATCACAAGAAAGAGGATTTCCAGCATTACGCCTGAAGTCGACAGATCCATGAACTGATCCGAGTAATCGGTGCAAGGTACTTGCCCGAGCACTGTGTAGCAACTTTTCCGCAACTTCACTAGGAAGGTCCACATCCTCCATTGTTTGGGTGATGGATTGGCGCATTCGATGAGCAGACTTCCCGGTTGGAGCGGCTAGAGCAATCGAAAGACTTGGAGATTCCTTCAGCATACAAGCAAGCAAAAGGGCAAGAGTACGGGTCTTACCTGTTCCTGGACCACCAGTGAGAAAAAGTAAGTTCGTTTGCATTCCTACTCCCACTGCTAAGGACTGGGAATCATCGAGGTGAGGACGAATTATTTGGTCAAAAAATTGCAGACTACTGGAGGATAAAGAACGGAGATCGAGGGATGCTCGAGCAGCCAAAGATTTAGCAACTTCTATCTCATATTCGAAGTATCGGCGAAAATACAGACTTCCAGAAGCGGTTAGTACAAGGGGAAGGTTTTCATCTGCCTGCCCGACAGGAGAAAAAATACTCGGATCCG
The DNA here is from genome assembly GCA_029251885.1 of Opitutales bacterium. GTDB lineage: Bacteria > Verrucomicrobiota > Verrucomicrobiia > Opitutales > Seribacteraceae > Chordibacter. Next base: position 4,796 of record JAQXCL010000141.1, read on the forward strand.
AACAAAGGTCCTTATACTCAGAAGCAAGAAGATGGGTGGTTCCTTTTTCGTTTTGCAAGGTTAGGCGTTCGCACAAAACCCCCAGAGCTTTGGCATGCTCAGGAGGTTCCCGGGATTCAAAAAAAGACCCAACCGCCCGGGCCAAGGCAACTAGATGCGGACTATTCCCCTGATCCTTTTTCATTTGGAGGGAACCGGCGAGCAAAGGGTATCTTCCAGGGCATTGACAACTGAAAGAGAGGGGAGATCAAAAAAGATACCGCGATTGGAAGATGGTCGAATACCACGAGTGAACAAATAGTAAACCCCTCCGAAATCCCGCTCATATGAAAATCCAGGAATGCGAGATTTCAAAAATTTATAGATCGCGAGTACATAGAGGTGGTATTGTAAAATGTAATGATGTTCATGCATCTCTTGCTCAACAGCAACTTGCTCAAATCCATCCGCCCGTCCATTAAGCAGGTTGGATTTCCAATCGAGAATGTAATAACGTCCTTTACTACGGAAGACCAAATCGACCAACCCAGTCAAATACCCATCCTTTTCCAATTCCGCCCATTCCGATCCATCTACCCTCGATAAATATTTTTTTAGTTGCGAATCATCAGGAAGAATTGATCCGAGTTTGGATAGTTCCGTGCTTGTAGAAGGAAAGAGAAATTCCATCTCCTCCATCCGGTCGGAAGTAGACAAAGAAGAGAGTGAAAAACCAGGAAACAGGTCGACCGTCATCACATGGCTGACCATTTTCAAAATGGGTGCTTTCCAAATTAAAGAATCAAACTGATGATCCTCCAATTTCGATCCAACCATTTCCTCCCAACCAGATGAATCGTCAAAGGACAAATGTTCAAACAAGTCGTGCATAAAATTCCCGGCATTTGCACCTGCAGGGAATTTAAAGATTAGATCATCAGATATTGAACCATCAAATTTTTCGCTCTCCTCGACCGACACGCCATCCAGATCAAATCCATTAAAATCGATCTGCTTGGTTAAACTGCTAAAAGACTCAACACGGTTCCCTATGCGTAAAGCCCGCCCGCGGGGAAAAACTTCTGAAAGCAGAGAATCCGGGGCGATTCGAAGCACTGCGGTTTGTCCATTCCGTATACCACGCTCGGTTGGGTTAAGAGATAAATAATCGTGGGTAATTTCTTCATTCAAACCAAATTGTTCAATCCAGCCTGTAATCGCTCCAGTACTGGATAATTTTGTAATTTCCTGCAAAATCTGGCCCTGTGCAGATGAGGGAACTTGCTCAGCACCAACTTCAGGAAGATGATAAAGATAACAACGTGAGGAAGCCCGGGTAAGACCAACATAAAGAACGCGTGCATCTTCCCGGGATTCTGCCAAATAGCCACGATTCAAATCTTCATCATTTGCTAACTCCCGCATACCCACAGTTAATTGCCCATCTTTATTGTGATAAGTGAACGCTCCCTTTTTTGGTTCGTTGGAAAAACCCAGAAAAGGAAGAAAAGTAATTGGATACTCCAAACCCTTTGATTTGTGAACCGTGAGAATACGAATGGCCGCAGATTCGGATTCAAGGCGTAATTGATACTCCTCATTCGAGCGGTTCTTTTGGTCCATTTTTGCACGTAACCATACAACAAGAGAGGATGGAGACATCGGATTGTTTGCGGTTGCTTGGTGTAGAACCTCGGAAAGATGTAAAAAATTAGTCACCCGGCGTTCACCATCCGGGCGTTTTAAATTCCGTTCAATCGCTCCGGTTTCTCGAAATAATTTTCGCAAAGCCACATAGATCCCCTGTTCTCGCCAAGTCTGTCGAATACCACGGAACTGCCCGACCCATCTTTCCCATTCAGCTGGATCATCCTTCCAACCCTGAAAATCATAACTCGACATTCCCAGCAAGCCTGTAGCAAGAGCCCGTCTGATAGAGCGGTCATGTGCATCGGCTAGTCCCTGTAAGACCCAACAAAGTTCACGACTCTCTTCAGTCTCAAACAAGCTCATATCACTAAAAACAACGGCGGGTAATCCGCGGGAACAAAAATATTCCCAGACCTCACGGGCTTCGGAGTTCGATCGTACAAGGACGGCAATATCGCCCGGGTTCACCTCTTTTCCCCCTACCCTTCCATCATTCAAAAGATCAAATATTTCATTGGCCATATCAATACGGATGGCGCCCTGAGTAATCGACTTATTTGGCCGACGATCTCCCGAGATTTGTAATTCACGAATCACAAATGAGGGAGTGGAATCTTCGCCAAATTGAAACAACTTGTTCTGATCTGCTGATCCTCCAAGGTTTGGATTGACTGGGTGGAAAGGAAGTTGGGGATGTAAAAAGGGACTTTCCGCAGGGGCAGATAAAAAATGATTAACCCCACGGACCAAGGAGGATGTGGTCCGAAAGTTTTTATCCAAAGAATAAGTCTTGGCTCCGGTTGCACGGGCAAATTCAAAATAGGCCTCAATATCAGCACCTCGAAACCGGTAGATTGACTGCTTGGGATCACCAATCAGATACATTCTGTGCTTTTCACTCGACCCGAATAATTCCTGAAAGATTTTGAATTGTACAGGGTCGGTATCCTGGAACTCATCGATTAGAGCAGCTTCAAAACTCGTCCGCAAGGATTGACGTAAAGACTCTCCGGCCTCGGTTTTTCGGGTTACTGCATCGGCAGTGAGCCGTAAAAGATCATCAAAAGAAAGTAAACCACGGGCATTCTTCCATTCCTCTATACGTTTACGCAAATAATTCGCTCCGTCGATTCGAACAATGGTGAAGAATCGATCCAATGCTAAGCAAAACTCTTCGGCCTGCTCAGAAAATCGGGGCTTTTGGTCATTAATAAATTCTTTACGGACAGAGAGTTTGGAAAAACGAATTTCCCGTAAAACCTCAATCCCAGATGGGGAAATGGATTGTTTAACCAATAAATCATCAAGCAAACGGGCATGGCGGTGGGATTGGGTGTAAGCACGATTTCTTTTATTCACGCATTTTTCAATAAATTGAAAATATTCATCCCTCCCCATTATCCATGCATCTTTGAGCCGTTCAAAGCCAAGAATTAATTGTTCCCTGAACAAGGCAGGGTCTTCACCCTGACCAAACCCCATTTGGAAAGAGCGGGTAACCGGCAAACTCTTGTAAAACTTTACCAGTTCATCCGGTCCCAACCTCGAAACAGAAGCCGAGGCAGAAACCACAGGATGTGCATCAGCCATAGAACAACGCCAATATTCATGCATTGCTTCGGTAATTAAATCATCTGCAGACTGATCCAACTCAGCTTCAAAAAGTGCATGAGTCTCCAATGAATTTTCTGCCAGCACACGGTTACAAAATCCATGAATAGTATGAATGACTGCTTCATCAAAACAGGTTATGGCTAATCGGATCCGACGGATGTATTTGTCTTTATTGGTTCCAGACTTGGCAAGTTGCCGAATAGTTTCATCTTCAATTTCGCATTCCTCCTGCTGGAGCACTTCCAATGCTTCGACTAAGAGTTCCCTAATCCTTCCGCGTAATTCCTCGGTAGCTGCGGTGGTGAATGTAACCACAAGAATTTTAGAAACTTCCAACCCATGCTCCGCAACTAGACGTAAAAAAATACGAGCCAGGGCAAAGGTCTTGCCCGTTCCTGCACTTGCCTCGAGTAAACAAACGCCCTCATCTAAAGGCTCATTTGCACAGTCAAAGGAGAGCGGCTTCATAGCTCTTTCTCCTCTCGTTGATGATCAAGTAAAGGTCCAAAAACTTCATGTGCAAGACGGGCAAATACCGGATGTCCAATTGGATCATCCCGAAAACAGGTAAGGTTTTCCGCATACTCTTTCTCTTTAGGACCGCCACGGGAAAAACTAGATGGTTCCCACTCCTGACGAGCTCTCTTGATCGCCCCATCTTTTAACTCATCGGTCACTGGTCCCTCCCCAATTAATAATTCCTTAGCATAAGCATGGGAAGAAGCAGGAAAAAAAGGAATGGGCCGGAGCATGCCTTCTTGAAAAACCTCGATCAACTTGGAAAGAAGTTCTTTGGATTGATCTACAGGAATAGGGTCAAAAGATAAATATTTCTTAGCCTTATCCATAGCAAAGAAGCGAGTCTCCAAAGATCCATAAGTTGAAAAAGCACAGGCAAACAGATGCTTTATCCAAGCAGACAATCGATCCTTTGGTCGAGTAGCTCCACAACGATACAATACCTGTTTACCGTTAAGAACAGCCACAACCTCTCCACAGATTTTAAGATCTGATATGGTCCCTTCCAGTAAAGCCGGCGGGTCGTATTTACCAACGAAGGCATCTCCCCATCGCTCCATAAATTGATCGACCTCAAGGGCTACCTCGTTCAACCAAACTTCACCCAAGCTACCTGGAGGCAAACTGCCCTTTGCTTTTTCGAGGGCATGAAAGTTTACCTTTGATTCATGAGTCAACGCCATACCAAGCAAGCGATTTTTAACCCCATATTTCTCAAGGTTATCCAAGGACATGGGCTCGTGATCTTGAGGAGGTGGATCATCCTCCCACAAGCTCATACCCAGACAATTTACTAAAAAATACTTGGACGGACTCTCAAAAAACCGAATTAAATCAACCAAAGAAATGCCCTCTAAAGAATCTGTCGATAAAGGAATTGAGGAGTTCACAAATGGAAGAATTTGTTTATCCGGAAACACCAACGCCCGGGCGGCCAAGCAATGATCACTGGAAAACGAACGGGGCAATTGATCGCCAGTAAAATTATCCACTGCAAATGGATGCAGAGATTGGGATTGTACCAGTATATCCTTGGCCAAAACCGGGAGGTTATTCCGCTCACCAAAATCGACCACTTTGTCTAATGCATCCAATAATTCGGCGATTACCACAGAGGGGGAAATCTGTTCTGACTGCCGAATGGACTGTCCAATGTAACTTAAATAGAGGAAGTCGCGGGCACACCAAAGGGATTCAAGAAACAAGTAACGATCATCCTCCCGTGCAGATCGATCTCCCGGGCAACGATCACCAGACAAATCAAAACTAGCGGACTGCGTCTGCCGAGGAAAAGCCCCCTCATTCATACCAATAAGGCAGATCATCCGTGCACTAATACTGCGCATGGGGCGTAATCCACAAAAGGTTACCCCGCGGGTAAGAAACTGGCCACTGGTTGTGCCCGACTCCACAACATTATTGAGGTGATATCGAATAACCCTTAAGGGAACCACGGAATCAGGTGCAAGTTTACCATACTGTTCTCCAAGGTCATGAATTGCCTGGTTGATCCTCCGGCGATCCAACAAAGTGTCATTGTTTTGTGGAAAGAAAGAGCGAGAGAGAGAGTCCAGAAAAGATTTCCATTCTGACAGTCCCTGAGAACGCCGGGCAGATTTTTCAAAACTACTCAGAAGGTCAGTCACTTGGTAAATTTTGGCGAAACGGTTCGTATTCTCCCCCTCGATTTCGTCATAAGGAAGCACTCCTGACCAGGTTCGTTCATTATGAGAACGCATCGTATATCCCAAAGCCAAACGATCGAATGCATGTTTCCAACTATGTTCGTCCGTAAGTGTGGAACCAATAGATTTTCTATGCTCGCCATCAAAACCCCAGTGAAAGTGACAATCTCGAATCCACTTTCTGTAAGTATCGATATCGTCGTCCGTTAATTCAAACCTTGTACGTATGGGCAGTGAGTCGAGTAGATCTAAGATCTCGGTATTTGTCGCCCGTCCATCAAAAAATTCCAAAAGATCAAAAAAGAAATCCACCAACTGACTTTCATGCCTTGGTTCCCGGTCAACAATCGAGAAAGGAAACTTGCCAGGCATACCATCCTCCATCCCGCCAAATGTGGCTCGTATGTATGGAGCGTAGGCCTCGGGATCGGGCATCATCACCAAGATATCGGATGGTAGGATTGAGGGATCATCGGCAAGTCGACGAAGTAGGTAATCTCTCAATACCTCGGTTTCCCGCATCGGGCTGTGACAACTCATAACCTGCAAAGAAAGATCGGATGTATCAAACTTCGTGCGTTCTTTGGGGTGATCCGTGAAAACTTCGAAGGTCCATCTTTGTAAAGATGAGAGAATCGAATGACCCTCCGGCTCTCGAAAATGTAACGGAATATCATGTGCATCCCGATCGACCAAAAGATTGAAAAATTCCCGACCTGTTCGGCCGAGCGATCCAATCAAAGGATTGCCACTCTCAATATTTAAGTCCTCTTCCTTCCAAGAACTCTGATCCTCCCTGTTCGCACGATTTATTGCCCGTTGCTTCCACTTTTCCGATTGCACCTCTCCCCACATGACCGGAGCAGGTTGAAGAGCATAAATTTGAAGCAGGCGAACTTCTCCGTAAGATTTTAAAATGTCTAAAAACACAGGAGGTAAGGTCGAAATCCCAAATACAATCAACCGGGGCGGAAGTGATTGCAGAAATCTTGGACCATTTAATCTTTGCATATCTACAACCAATTCAGGCAAAGATTTTTCTCCCATTGCTGCACGCAACTTTCTCCAGAGTATAGATTGCCAAGCATGCTCCCCGTCTACTTGTTTACCTTTTAACCATTGGATGATCATTTCCGGGCGGTAGGTTTGGTATGAATCAAACTGTGTTGATACCTGTCGACACAAACGAAACCGCCTATCTTCATTTCCTTGATCTTGACCGAGGTAACTAACGAGCGGAGAAAATGCTTCGGGTTCGGACTCGATCAACCCCGGAAGAAGCCCAAATATTTTCCATGCCATTCCCTCTTTCGTGTAAGGGTTTTTTGAGGGAACGGCACCAAGAAAGCCTCGAAGAATCATCCATATTGTCTCCTCGGGGAATCGGAACTGAGAACGCCCAAATATTTTCATTCGATCGGCAAGTTGCAGTTTTAGCCAGGCACCCATTCCGCGGCTTTGCACAAGAAATTCGATGGATTGAAATGGGTCGACATAGCCGTTACGCAGATTTCCTGCACATTGTTCCACAAGAATCTCCGGATCGTTCGAACCGTAAAGAAGGATACCATGCCCGGAATCACTCTTAACAGTTTCCTGAGCACTCGTTTGCTCCGTGTTGAAATCTATCTCGTCTTGGCTCAATAAGTGAAAATATAAAAGTTGAAAACAAATGTAAGGAGAAGATCGAATGAAATCGTATGGGGGCTAACAATTTATAGTGGATTGTACTGGAACAGAATGAAGAATGAAAAAGCTTACAAGTAATTTGTATCAAATCAGAAGGACAAATAGGGTCCGGAAGAATTATTTTTCATACTATTTATTTAGGAATTAAATGCTCTGCTCAGAAAGGTCTGGGGTTGAATTTAAATTTTACGACAGGAAATAAAAAATAAGAAGCACGCAATTTTACAGTGATTTAAAGTGCTGACGCACAACCAGGCTAAAAATTAACAATTAAAAACTCTGAACTAAATTACTCAACAGAGCGTTATATTCTATAAATAAATACAATCATCATGAAACATCTATCTCTCATACTATATTTTTCAGTACTTCTTCTTCCCACCTATGGTATACCAAAAAAAGACATAGTTGATACAGCCATAGAAGCAGGTTCTTTCAACACGCTCGTATCAGCAGTTCAAGCTGCTGGTCTTGTAGAAACTCTTAAAGGAGATGGTCCATTCACCGTTTTTGCCCCAACCGATAAAGCTTTCGAAAAATTTTGGCCAGAAACACTGAAAAATTTGTTGAAACCAAAAAATAAAGACAAACTACAAATGCTTCTCACCTACCATGTGATCCCCGGTAATGTGAACGCCAAGAAAGCCAAAAAGTTGGATACTGTAGAACCCTTGAGTGGTGGTTCGTTCGAGTTATCAGTTATAAACAACGATTTGTTTATCAACTACGCAAAAGTCGTTAAGGCGAACATCAAAACTTCCAACGGTATCATTCACGCGATCGATTCGGTATTGATTCCAAATGTCGTAATCCAGACATCTTCAAATCAACCAAACAATACGGATCAAATTATTGTAAATGCGATACACAGAGGCGTACCAATGTTTAATTCCGGCCACCATTCTACAACCGCCGCTCTTTACATGAAAGCAGGAGATGAGATTCTCGATCAATGCCCCTCCTCTGCCTGCTCATCATCGATGTCCAAAATCAAAACTGCCATGCAACAAGCAACTGCCACTGATTGCTCGACCTCTCAAGCTTGGATTATGAGAAATGCATTCGATGAAGTATTAGCATCCTCAAAATAACCATATTCTTGCCTTTCATAAGTAAGTCTTCTTCAAGAAGACCTGCTTTTTATTACAATTTTCACTCCTTAAAATTTGTTTTTCTTTGAATTCAAAACAAAACTTCACCTAGTTTGGAACATTAAACATCCGGAATCACTTATCGATTCTGGCCAACCACTTAATACGAAAGTGGCGCAAGAGGTGGGATTCGAACCCACGACCCTCGGTTTAGAAGACCGATGCTCTATCCAGCTGAGCTACTCTCGCAAATTGCCAAGATCAATCAGCATATCCAATTTAGG
>JAQXCL010000148.1 GCA_029251885.1 Opitutales bacterium
TTACTGGGCTCACCCACCTTAAGCGTCGGGAAAATTCTCGGAGGCAGCCAACCGAACATTGTGCCCAATCGGTGCACAGTTGATTTGGACCGAAGAACAATTCCGGGAGAAAGTATTGATTCTGTAATCAAAGAGCTCAAAGATTTATTTAGACCACTTGGCAATAGAGCTCCAAAATTTAAGGTATCACGAAGCGTGCCTTGCCCACCGCTTCACACCGACTCATCCATGCCCTATGTTCAAATGCTCTTAAAAAAAGCAGGGAGAAGAAAAGCCTGCGGTGTTCCCTATTTTACAGATGCATCTCCCCTTTCAGCAGGTGGCACTCCATCAGTCGTTTTTGGCCCAGGGAATATAGCTCAGGCTCACGCTGAAAGTGAATGGGTTGATCTTGATCAAGTCGAACGAGCTCACTCGATCATTCTTAATTTCTTAAAGGAGTTACCCTGATTTCCCTGTAACTTTTACATGGCCTTCAGGTTTATTCTTCTATCCCAAATTGAATCTAGGCTTGTCAAATCAAGGCACCTTTAGCCATAGTTTACACCTGTTACCTTTAGAAACTTAGCAAACCAAATACGAAACATACGAAAGAGTTATGAATCCAGCCCAGCCCGATCTCCCCAACCCCCTTTCGCGCCGCCATTTTCTTGGCACCTCCGGAAAAGCCGCCATTGGTGGTGCCCTTGCTGGTATGATATTGCCCACGGTCTACGGACAAAGTGGGTCGACTAAAAAAATTGCCCTTATCGGATGTGGGGGTCGTGGTACCGGTGCCGTTGCCAATGCGATCAATGCCTCCGGTCCATACTGCCAATTAAAACTTCATGCGATGGCAGATGTTTTTGAATGGAGAGTCAAGAATAGCTACAAAGGACTAGAGCAGCGCTACAAAGACAACCTGGATGTTCCTGAGGATCGTCAATTCGTTGGCTTTAACGGCTTCAAAAAAGCCATGGATTGCTTGGATCCTGGAGATATTGCCATCTTTGCCTCTCCCTGTGCTTTTCGTCGCCCACACTACGAATATGCAATTCAAAAAAAACTCAATGTATTCATGGAAAAACCGGTTACTCCGGATGGTCCATCCTCCAAAAAGATTTTAAGCGTTAACGAAGAGGCCAAAAAACTTAATCTTAAAGTTGGCGTCGGATTAATGTGTCGGCACAGTGAAGCCCGAATCGAATTAAAAGACCGCATCGACAATGGTGAACTAGGCGAATTGCTTTCCCTTAAGGCAGTTCGCATGCAAGGACGCCTGATCGGGTGGGATAAGAAAAAAGAGGAAACTAAAGATAAGGACATCAGCGACTTGATGTACCAAATCAAAAATTTCCATGGTTTTCTTTGGTTGAGTGGTGGCGTTTACAGCGACTTTAATATCCACAATATCGATGAATGTTGCTGGATGAAAGGAATGTGGCCAGTAAAGGCTATGGGACTTGGTGGACGTCATTATCGTGGAGATGAGATCGACCAGAACTTAGACAGTTATTCGGTGGAGTATACTTTCCCTGACGATACTAAACTTTATTTCCAAGGTCGCAGTATGAACAAGTGCTACCAAGAATTTGCCAGTCATGCCCACGGGACCAAAGGATATGCATTAATTTCCGGTCCCGGTGGTCATGCCTCGAAGGCCAGGATTCATAAAGGCCAAGGTCCAAAAAGTGAATTATCCTGGATGTTTGGTGCCGAGAATGGTGGTCGTCCTCGCCGTGAGAATAGTGCCTATGTGGACGAATGGGATCACTTACTTGATGCTATCGTAAACGATAAACCATATAACGAAGTTGAAAGAGGTGTAGCCGCTAGTGTCGTAACCTCAATGGGTCGAATGGCTACTCATTTGGGCCGCGAAGTGACCTATGATGAAATGCTTAACTGCTCTCATGATTTCTGTGCGGGGATCGATGAAATTTCCGGTGATAACTCACCCTCTCCACTTTTGGCTAATGCAGACGGGAGTTACGCAATTCCCCAGCCCGGCATGCTCAAAACAGAGTACTAATTCTTCTTCCTTTTCAATAATTCTGAAGGGGGCAGTATTAGCTTGCTCACACTCGTGTAGCTTTGGTGCGAATAAGTTTTATAAGGTAATTAATCTTAACTTATTTACTCATAGGCAAGTGGTTAGGAGAACTCTTCCACCTAGCGCCTCCGGGCATCATGAATCTCAGTTGACCAAGTTGTCCCCATCGACCTAAATCGACTTATCCAAGGAAGTTTTGGGGTAGGCTTTCTTGGCTTTAGGCCCGTTCTCGGTTACCGAGGACGGGCCGTTTTTTTTGCTTTATACTCGATACTCTTTTCTAATTGGAGCAAATGATCTACCATACATTTCATTGCTAAGGGAGGAATCGACTCACCAATAACCTCCCTGACAAGCCTGGTAGAAAAAGATTGTGAATCATCCCACTTACCCAGTGGGATTCCAGTAAATTCATAGTTCCTTTTCCATTGATCATGATCCAAAGTGGATAGGCGCAAGATCTCTCTTAAGGAAAGTACCCGGTTTTGCTCAGGGTGTCCCTTGAGGTCACTTGATATAACCCCACTATTCATCGTCAATGTACCACCTGGCCGATCCCACCACATTCTGCGGTAAGACGAGCGAAAGCCTTTTATCAGTCTTACTTTTCCAGATTTTTTCATTTGTGGGACCGGTAATGGCTTCCTGCAGACCCTGCAAATCACTTCGTCCTGGTTGGTTTTCATTGTGCCACAATCCACACAGTAAGCATTATCAAAAGCAGTCTGTCCCTCTGGAGTATTCTTCATCCAAAAGTACTGATTATCATTCCATTTGGGCACACAATGATAAGGGTCATTCAGATCCTTCCAATTTGTTTTCGAGTCAAGGCAAGGAAGTTTGCCGATCGCACGACGAAGGGTTAACCACGCTTGCTTAGTTCCTTCACCATGAGTAGGCAAAGGATGAAAGGGACTGATACCTGAACAAAGCACGTCTGCAACCTTGGGAAAATGAGCAACGACTTTAGGAATTCGACAACCAATAGTGATCAATCTTTCACGATGGTGAGGCACTCCGTAATTTCTAAAATCAAGAATGCACGAACGTAAGGTGTAACCAAGCGGATGCATCCGTCTTGCCAGGCATGTAAGAATATTTTCTGGCTGATTCCGTTCATTTCGAATCACCGTGTTTTCCATTCTCCTGACATTTTCCAAAAGGAACCATTCAGGCTGGAGGGCTTCTAAAACATCAATCCCAGGAAGAATCAAACGATTACGTGCATCCTCCAAAGGTCTATTTCCGGTCCGGATGGCGGATGATATACGCCCAGCCCCATTTGATGACATACCTTGACAGGGAGGAGAGAGCGTGAGCAACCAAGGAGACTGCCCTTTAAGCACTTTACGAAAATATTGAACATATGAATCCTTAACCTTCCAAATGTCACCTTCGAACACCTTCGTGCCCGGAAAGTTTTTACGGATTAAAGAAGCTCTTGAAGGAAGCAATTCACAAGCTGCAATTACCGGGATTTTGCTTCCCCACTCGATTCCCACATCACCCAATCCTCCTCCAGAAAAAAGAGAGCCAGCCAGACGAATTTTATTTTCAATTTTTTTTGGACTGCTCAAGGCTCTGTTCTCCCAATTCAAAAAGGAATTGTCACGTCCAAAAGTAAAGATTTATAAATTTTAGGTTAAGCTTCGAATCTTAAAATGAATTATTTTGGCATACCTTGCTTTACTAACTACGACTTCGCTTATAGGAATTATTATATATTCGCATTCGTATTTTAAATTAAAAATTCCCTCAACCCTTGGGACTCTCACCCTATTTTGAAATCATTTCTTTTGTTACTTGCTTTAAAATTAATCCTAGCAACTGGAGCTTTTGTTCTTCATGCCAAGGTAGACTTTAACACACAAATTCGCCCCATTCTTTCTGACAAATGTTTTAAATGTCATGGTCCCGATGCGAAAAATCAGAAATCCAATTTTCGCTTAGATTCATTTGAAGAGGCGAGCAAAGAACACGACGGATTTATTGGACTGACACCCGGGAACCTGGAGGACTCTGAAATACACTGGAGGATTCGGAGTGATGACCCGATCGATATGATGCCCACCCCCGAGTCCAAGATATCTTTATCAGATGAAGAAAAGGATTTGTTGGACCAGTGGATTAAAGAAGGTGGGAAATATGAAAAGCATTGGTCCTTCCTGCCTTTGCCTCAATCCATTCCTCTTCCCAACACGAAACATCCGTACCCCGGAAATGAGATTGATACTTTTATTGCAGAAAAG
>JAQXCL010000150.1 GCA_029251885.1 Opitutales bacterium
ATTTCGTCCCACATTTGAATTCTTGATATAATACTACTTTCAGCTGCTTCACGAGCCTCCTCTTCTTTTTTCGGGTCTCCATCAGTCAATGCCACAACCAATTTTTCGGCCATAGGCCCATGCTGTTCTCCATCCAAGTGGGCGTGTCTCTCCAGGTAATAATGAAACAGAGGTGCTTGAGTGGCGCTAACCTGGCAACTCTCCAATATTTTAAGGAACATTAAGGGGACCAATTTTTCCCGACCGTAAGCAAAAGATGCCGCGATTTCGTGAGGTTTCCCGAATTCAATGACACGAAAAGTTGACGCCATAAATTTTTTCATAGATTTAGGGATTTGATCACATTCAAGGCCAGTTGTAATTCCATCTACTCGGACCAAATTCAAAAAAGCATCTATCTGTCGACTAGATGCTGCTACTTCTTTCATAGACTTTAAATAAATTTCGAAATGACTTGCAAAATTATGAGAATTTTTAGGGCTCGCTACATCCGATTCCTCTTCCAATACAATCTCGTTCACTAAACGAACCACTTGTGGGTTGGGACTAGGTAACCACGGGGACCCATGTGGAGCAATTTTTCCCTGAAGTGCTTTCAGCAAAGACATAAAATCCCAAACGGCAAAAACATGGTGCTCCATAAAGACTCTCAAGTCTTGGAGGTTTTTTAAAGATTCAAAAACCCTGTGTTCTTCCAACTTTCTTAGCAAGTTATCATTAACTGTAATCATACATTTTCAGAAAATAAATTTAGGCAGTTTTAGCAAATCGATAAAATTATCTTTAATTTCTACGGTCTGGCTATCTCAGAGTCCCTGAGTTAAATAAAGTCTTAGGGAGATTTTCGTTCTTTTAAAGATCGTCACTCCTCAGTCGCGGCCTTTTAAACGTCGCCTGCAGAAGATTATTCGGTCCGTCCTCTGTAGGTTGTGTTTGCACTGGTGGACCTCTGCATGCCTCCTGAAGCGACCGCTTTTTTCCGCTTCGCAGCGATTTGCGTTTTGCTTTCACCTGGGTTCACATACCATTCGCTGGGCGTGTGGGCCTCGGTAAAGATCTGTGAGATTCTGTCAATTACGTCCGGATGGTCTCTTGCCAAATCATTTCGGCAGTCTATATCCTGAGAAATGTCATACAACATTACCGGCTTAGAGGGATGCTCACTGTATGCCCACCATTGGTTCATGCGTACGCTTTGCGCGTGTTGCGAAAACGTTCCGTTTTCCCAGTACAGGTATTCGTGTGACCGCTGCTCATTTGGCCTTGCGAGCAATGTCGGTGCAAAACTGATGCCGTCTGTTTTCGGGGGAATGACACCGGTAAGATCGGCCGCCGTTGCCAAAACATCATACAGAGTGCAGATATGGTCATTTTCTCCTGCCTTAATCTTGTCCTTCCAATAGACGAAGAAGGGAACTCGCACACCACCTTCATGGCTTGAAGCGAACTTCCCTTTTGGCCATGGACCTTTGTTTTTGAACAGAGGATCATCCTCATGTAGAGGTCTACCGAAGTACCCCCACTGACTGTATCCATTGTCACCAGCAAAGAAGATTATGGTATTATCCAGAATCTCAAGCTGCTCCATCAGGTCAACCATCCTTCCAACGCCGCGGTCCAGGTGGCCGAGCATAGCTGCCCATTCCTTGTGTTTCAGGCCCCAAGGTTTGTCTTTGTAGGCTTCAAGGTCGGGTGTGATACACGGGCCGTGGGGAAGTTGGGTTGCGTAGTAGAGGAAGAAAGGCTTGTCTTTGTGCTCCGATATGAAACTAAGGGCCTCCTTCTGGAAGAGATTCTCGGAGTATTTTGCCGTGTCAGTATCCGGGATGCCGTCAGGAACGAGGCACCCGTTCTCGTCATATACGTTCATCACATCGTCCAGTCTGTCTAGCGGCCGCCCATTGTAGGTTTTAACACGCTTCATGTTGAATCCGTAATTCTCAGGAATCGGCTCCGGCTTCCCGTTTCTCATCAGGTAGTGGGGGAAGAAGCCATGAGCCCGGGCCTGATCGTAGTATCCGTAAGAGAAGTCGAATCCCTGCTGGTCAGGAGCTCCCTCAGTGCCAGGCAAACCAATGCCCCACTTACCAATAAAACCTGTGGTGTACCCGGCCCTTTTCACCACCTCGGCCATGGTCACATCCTCACTCAAAAGGTGATCCTGTCCCCGTACTGAACTATTTGCTCGAATACGACAATGCCCCATGTGCATTCCGGTCATCAGGCTTCCGCGGGATGGGGCGCATTCCGGCGAACCGCTATACGCCTGAGTGAATCGGATGCCGTTCATTGCCAGCTTATCAAGATTGGGAGTCCGGAACTGCTCTTGTCCGTAGCTGCTCAAATCGCGATAAGACAAGTCGTCTGAGAAAAT
>JAQXCL010000124.1 GCA_029251885.1 Opitutales bacterium
ATAATCATGGGTTCCCCAGGAGAATGCATCATGTTTCTGGGCAATTCCATGGCTGGCTTGTCGTATAGCTCGTCCAATAATTTGCGTGGATAAAACAGGGGCATACCAAAGGGCTGGTACCGAGCATCCCATACCAGGCTTGAGGGGTGCCCATAAAACCCACCTTTTTTGATGCAGTAGATGGGGGAACCTCCGCGCCAGTCTCCCTGATTATCGCCGCACCAGAGATTGCCAGAGTCGTCCCGGGCAATTCCATTGTGCATGCGAAAACCGTTTGCATGGGGAGTGATAGTGCCGTTCTTGTGGTAGTGCAGAACATAACCCTTGTATAGGACTGCAGAAAAATTCCTGCCCCTTCTGCCATCCTTACTGTACTCACCCCGGGAAGTATAAAAGGTCGGCCCATTGTGGGATGCCGTGCCTAGAGCGATATAAAAACCACCTGCTCCATCCGGGCAGATCGCATTGGTCTCATGGTAATTTCCACTGATACCGAAGTCCGAGCATAGATTCCGATAAAGATCAGCCACTCCATTCCCATCAGTATCTTCAATAATAGTGAGTTCGGCCATTTGGCTAACAACAATTTTTCCGGGGGCCAAAATTTCCATTCCCATTCCATTGTGTAAACCGGTGGCAAATACTTTCCATTCTAATTTGGATAGATCTTCCTGAGGTTTACTAACTAAAACATCTCCCCGGCGTAGGCAGGCGTATAGGTTACCATCTTTATCAAAGGCGAGGTCGCCAATCTCGGGTGGTAGATCATTGGGGAAAGGGAGGTTTTCCAAACGGTAATTTTCACCGTAAAGTATGAGCGAGTAAAAAAGAGCAGGCAGAGCCAAAAGCCAGTTGGTTTTCATAATAATTTATTCAGGGAAGGTTTTGGATGAAGAGAACCAGTGATTCGTACTCCAGTGGTTGTAATTGGTAGGGGGGCATCATCCCCGCGAGGTATCCCTTGACCGTCTTGGCACTGGGATTCTTGATCGATTCGTAAAGATAGTCGGAGTCGGCTTTTTGTGGTTTGGCGCTAATGAATTCGCGCAGGTTGCCGTGGAGTCCCTTGAAGGTGGGTCCGTGGTTTAATCCTCCGTCTGTAGAATGGCAGGCAATGCAACCCATGCTTTGGTATAGTTCTTCTCCCTTTGCGATGGTAGCCTTAGTAAGGGCCACCACCTTTTGGTCTGTCTTATATCGTTTTCCTTCATTAGGCCGTACAATCACAACCAGTTTTCCAGGGGCGTTCGTTTTTACACGAACCTGGGTTTTGGGAGAGGCAAAAGACAGGGCTTCTTTGTTTTTTGAACTGTATGTTAGTTCAAGGGTTTGCTTGCCTGGTCCTATACGAGGAGAGATTTCGAAAGTGTGGTCTCCAGTTGAAAAAGAAAAGACGGGTTGTTGTGATTGGTCTAATTTGTAGCCAAGGTATTTCGGAGAACCAAAGGAAGAGATTGATTTACCGTTTACTTGCAGGGGATGGACGCCAACTGCCTTGTAGAAGACAAATCCAAATAACCTGGGTACATAATTAAAACCCTTCCGTCGACCACCCTCTTTGTCTCCCCAGTAGTTCTTCATGTCCAAAAAACCATCTGTCCAGGCATAAAGCAAACGGCATTCCGTGGTGTCCCAGACATAGGATAGTTTTTTTCCCAGATTAACGGCGATAGCTGCGGGTAATCCCGCGATGGGCTTAACCTCTTTGCCGCTTATTTCTTTTCCTGATCTGGGACTGTACTTTGGGGCTGGGTTTCCTTTTGAATGATTACCCAGAACAAGTTTTGGGTCGAGCTCGAGATCGGGACAGAAAGTGCGTAGTATTAAGGGTTTCTCCAGGGTGCCCATGGGTTTCTGCTCGAAGGTTAAGAATCCAGTGTCTTGATAATTTTCAGCCTGAAGTAGGGTAGGGCTGATACTTAGGGCTATACAGATAAAGAAATTTCTTACTCCTGCAAAGCTGCTCTGTTGTATGTTCTTTGGTTGGTTCATCCGAGATGTATTTTATTTAAAGGAAACTTGCTTTACATGAGTAAAACTCAAGTTTTATTACAATTGCAACTCTAAGTTATGTTGTTTCTAGGATTAGAAATACTGAGTCATCGCCTTATCCATAATTTTCTTTGTCCTAATAGATGGACAGTTTGATATTTGGTATTAAGTTTATATATCAAATGAAGGTGAATATAGTAGATAAATACCATGTGCCTGGCTTAGAGCGTGGACTTCGTGTAATTGAAATTCTCAATGAAAGACCAGGGGGTATGAGCATGAATGAGCTGAGTGCCAAACTTGGAATACCTACCAACAGTGTCTATCGTATATTAGCCACCTTAGAGCGTGGGAAATATGTCCGTAAACAAACCGAGGGTTCCTTGTATGAGCTTACCTCTAAGTTGTTAACCATGTCCGCTCCGGTGACTAGCACTCCTTCATTTGTGGAATCATCTTTGCCTCACATGCGTGCTTTACGTGACGAAACAATGGAGAGCGTACTTTGTGGTACTTTGATTGGACATGAGGGAGTGGTCTTGGAACAGGTGGAGGGCATACACAGTTTTAGCTTCCGTATCAAACCAGGTCTGCGTTTTCCTTTGCACACCGCAGCCCCCGGCAAGTTGTTTCTCGCCCACATGGCAGAGCCTGAAAGAGAAAAATGTTTAGCCTCTTTAAACTTTGAAAAATTTACTCCTCACACTCTTACCACCCGAGATGCTTTGCTCAAAGAATTAAGAGGCGCATTAGAGGATGGATATGCTTTCGACCGGGAGGAGGAAATGATCGGGCAGGTTTGTATCGCTTCAGGAGTGTTCAATCGATCAGGGCGTATCATTGGAGCGATCTGGATGGTGGCACCGACTAATCGTGTTCCCCGCAAAGATTTACCGGCTTTGGGGAAAGTTGTCCGTGCCCATGCAGATTCCATCTCCATGGGATTTGGGTATTCTCAATTACGTGTCGCCTAACGCTTGTTTTATGAAGCCTTTTCTCTTCCGTTTTTGCTTACCTATGCTGGTTGGAATGTCTTGTTTGTCGGGAACTCCTCGGAGTTATACTGATGAGCAAATTGCATTCTGGGAGGATGAAGCCTTTCCCGTTTTGGAGGAAAATTGTTGGAAGTGTCATGGGATCAGTAAAAAAATCCGAGGCGGTTTGATACTCACCACCCTCGAGGGAGTGCTCAAAGGAGGAGAGTTTGGACCTTCCGTGGATTTAAAAAACCCAGAGGCCAGCCTTCTTCTTAAAATGACCTCTCATCAGGATAAAGACCACGAAATGCCACCGGATGGCAAAATGTCGGATGAAGATATTGCCGTGCTCGCAAAGTGGATCGAAATGGGAGTGCCTTTTCCTAATGCAGATGAGGTTGAACCGGAGGGTGAAATTGTTCACCACGGGCCGGATTATGAAAAAGCCAAAAGTCACTGGGGTTTTCGAAAGCCTGACCAGGTAGCTGTCCCAAATGAGAAATTAGGAGCACATCCCATTGACCGCTTTATTAATAAAAGGTTGAAAGCAGCGGAAGTTTCCACGAACGGCAGGGCGGGTGATCAAGTGCTTTTACGCCGGGTCTATTATGATT
The DNA here is from genome assembly GCA_029251885.1 of Opitutales bacterium. Lineage (GTDB taxonomy): Bacteria > Verrucomicrobiota > Verrucomicrobiia > Opitutales > Seribacteraceae > Chordibacter. Next base: position 3,584 of record JAQXCL010000124.1, read on the forward strand.
TGATTGGATTGCCCCCAAGACCAGCCGAAGTTCAGGAGTATTTGGCCGATCAATCGCCAGAGAAATTTACAAACCTGATCGAGCGCTTGCTCAAGTCCCCCCACTATGGAGAAAAGTGGGGACGTCATTGGTTGGACCTTGTGCGCTATGCGGAAACAAATGGGTATGAACGGGACGGAAACAAACCGCAGATATGGCGCTATCGTGACTATGTGATTAATTCCTTTAACCAAAATAAACCCTATGACCGGATGGTTCTCGAACATATTGCGGGAGATGAATTGCCAGATACTGATGCGGCATCCATTACCGCTACTGGTTACCAGCGCTTGGGGGTTTGGGATGATGAACCGGCAGACCGCAAACTTGCGCGCTACGATTACCTCGATGATATTGTGCGTACATCTGGTGAGGTTTTTCTCGGGATGACCATCGGATGTGCCCGTTGTCATGATCATAAAATCGATCCCATTTCGGCGAAGGATTATTACTCCATGCTCTCCTTTTTTGCCAATGTGACTCCCCACCGCCAGGCCCAGTCCAACATGGTGCAGGTAACCTCGGAAACTCCAGACCCACAAGCTCTGCAAACCCGAAGGAATTGGGAAAACCGCAGGAACCAAATCCAAAAAAGTGTGCAGTCTTTTAAAAGTGAATTTTTTGCCAAACTTGACCCCAAGCACCTTCCTAAGCCTAATCTAAATTTATCGGATGCCCGTGCGGGTGGGCTTGATTGGAAATACTCCTTAACCAATCCGGGCGATGCCTGGGAGACCAACGGATTTGGTGATGCACAGTGGCAGGTTGGTAAATCAGGCTTTGGCTTGAGAGGCACCCCCGGCTCGATCGTCAATACAGAATGGAAGACCAAAGATATTTGGCTGCGTCACAAATTCGGGCTGGCGGAGTTGCCCAAGTCTCTTTTTCTCTCCTTTCATCACGACGAGAACATCACCGTGTTTCTGAATGGGCGGCAGATTTTGCATCGCACGGGATATTCCACCTACTACCAGACCGAGGATGTCACAATGTCTGCTATTCCAGCCCTGCAGACCGGGCAGAATGTACTCGCTGTCCATGTGAAGCAAACCATTGGTGGGCAGTTTTTTGACCTTTCCCTGCGCGGGTTTGCTAAACCTTTTAACCTTGATCATCTGATGAATAAGCATGGAAAAGAGGTGCTGTCTGCCGGTCGTTTCAATTTGTACAAGAAAGATAAAGGTTCGCTCGCCAAGCATCTGAAAACAGTGCCATCGGCTTCTCAATATCCGGTCCTGGCGGTGGCGGAGAGTGGCGATCACCCCATCCATGTTCTCCGCCGGGGGAATCCGGCTTTGCCCGGGCCCTTGGTCTCTCCCGCATTTCCCAGTATTTTTGGTGAGTCCAAGCTCGTAATCCCAGCTAATTATAAAACAGATAATTCAAGCGGCAGGCGCCGTGCACTCGCCGAGTGGGTTGCCTCCCCTGACAACCCCATGACTGCACGGGTGATGGTCAACCGGATCTGGCAGTATCATTTTGGCCGGGGGATTGTTCGTTCTTCCAATGATTTTGGTCTCCAGGGAGATGATCCCACCCATCCCGATCTGCTTAACTGGTTGGCTTATCAGTTCGTGGAATCTGGTTGGGATATTAAAGCGATGCACCGGTTGATCATGTCTTCTCAGGCTTATCAGCGTTCTTCCATTCCTCAGGACGGTGCTTTACTTAAAGATCCTCTCAATGATCTGTTTTGGCGCTTTGATATGCGCCGTCTACAGGCAGAGGAAGTCCGCGACTCAATTCTTGCAGTGCGTGGTAGTTTAAACCTGGAAATGGGTGGGGTTAGTGTTACTCCACCACTCCCCAAAATTATTCTCCAAACAGCGTCCCAGCCACAAAAAGCTTGGGGGACGTCCACACCTAAACAGGCCAACCGTCGGAGTGTTTATGTAAAAGTTAAACGTTCCCTGCAGGATCCTATTCTGTTGAGCCATGATATGGCTGATACCGATACCACCTGTCCGGTTCGTT
>JAQXCL010000019.1 GCA_029251885.1 Opitutales bacterium
TGTCTCATCTGAAGCTTGCTCCTTGACCGCTACATGTACAATCCGTTCGGCCGCAGATCCACGTTTCCATTTTTTATCAGGAAATTCGTCGCGTAAGAGTGCTTTTTCAACCTTGCGAGGAAAGGTGACCCCGCGTCTAAGCGAAAATATTCGTTCCAAGGTTATAAATACGGAAAGAATTAGGCAAATACCCAGGGGATAGGCGAAAATCCCCAGTTGTTCATAACCAATTTGTGGGGAGAGACTTTGTAGTGAGTTTGTTAATTCATCCGGAACTTCTGTTTTTGAAAAGATGTGCAGGTTTAAGTTAGATGAATGCTGGAGCGTTGTCTTCACTGAATAATTACTGGGTAGATCAAACAATGCCCATTGCACATTTTTATGAGCGTAAACGCCCAAAGGGGTAAAGTCGGTTACGGCATTTCCAATATCCGGGAAATTTTCTGGAATGAGTGGCTTGGGGGATACTCCTACTTCGCCGAGGTTGTCAAAAAAAATACCGGGCTCAATGCGGTCTGGTTGATCGGGCAAACAACCAGTGAATAGTAGGAGTAAAAAAAAATTAATAGAAGCAAAGAACAAGCGATAGATCATGCTAGTCCAAATTTCTATACATAATTAAGCTGCTTAGCGACTTCTTCTACTTCGGGTCTTGCGGAAAGCAATTCATCTAATGGATCCCAGGCTCCGTTTAGTAGCGAATCTCTGGCTCCTGCACGCATTTTGCAAGGAAATGTGATGTTGCCTGCACGAACTTCGAGCAAGTCTACATCTACCGTTACTTGAGTTGCCGCATTCGCCTCAATCGATTGGGCAAGGGATGCCCGGTTTTCCGCATCCATGGCTACGCATGGAATGCCAAGATTAATGGAATTACCAAAGAAGATTTCTGCAAAATTCCCAGCAATGATTGCCCGGAAACCTGCGCGATAGAGAGATTGTGGGGCGTGTTCACGAGAACTGCCACATCCAAAGTTTTTTCCCGAAAGCATGATTGAAGAACCGGCGAATCGATCTTCGTTGAGGGAATGATTTTTTTTCTGTCCTTGTTCATCATAGCGGACATCATGAAATAGGTACTTCCCTAGCCCATCAAAGGTAATACACTTCATGAAGCGTGCCGGAATGATGCGATCGGTGTCAATGTCGTCTCCTGGCACATAGACCGCGGACCCGCTAACTTGGTTAATTTTTGCAAGAGGCATGATCAGGAAAGAGTAATACTTGGTTAATTTTGGAAAATTTTTCGGGCATCGGTCACTTTGCCAGCGATGGCAGCAGCTGCAACCATTACCGGACTCATTAACATAGTTCTTCCCGTTGGGCTTCCCTGCCTGCCCTTAAAATTTCGGTTGCTTGAACTGGCGCACAATTGATCACCGATTAGTTTATCAGGATTCATTGCCAGGCACATGGAACAACCTGCTGCCCGCCATTCAAAACCTGCATCGATAAAGGTTTTATCTAACCCTCTTTCAACTGCCATTTGACTGACGATTTGCGAACCTGGAACCACGATTGCGTGAACGCCTTCTTTTACTCTGTGTCCCTTGAGGTGCTTTGCGACTTCTTCTAAATCTGAAATTCGGCCATTGGTGCAGGAACCGACAAAAGCCACATCAATGGGTGTACCTTCGAGAGGTGCGCCCGGAGTAAGTTTCATATACTCTAGAGCTTCAACAGTTCCCGCTTTATCATCCTCTGCTACCCTGTCTGGAGATGGGATAGACTCATCAACTCCTATGGCTTGACCGGGATTAATCCCCCAGGTTACTGTTGGGGGGATTTCATTGGCATCGATGCTGATAACATCGTCGTAATAACATCCTTCATCCGATGCAAAAGAACGCCAGTTTTCAACCGCTTTTCCCCACTCATCTTCCTTGGGGGCATAAGGGCGTCCCTTAATATATTCAAAAGTAGTTTCGTCCGGATTTACATACCCTGCCCTAGCACCTCCTTCAATGGACATATTACAAACGGTCATCCTTTCCTCCATGGTAAAACGATCAAAGACATCGCCAGCATATTCGTA
>JAQXCL010000022.1 GCA_029251885.1 Opitutales bacterium
TCAACTAATTTGTACGGCAAGGTTGCTGTCTTAATTTCTGGCCAAGCAGTCGCTCCATCTTCAACTGATCCAATCGTTGCACCGGCTACTTTAGATATAGCTGAGGCAACTTTTGGTAACAGTGCCAAGGTTTTCGTTCGGGATGCTTAAAAAACTCTTTCGTTATCTAATTTAAGGTATGGCGGAGAGGGCGGGATTCGAACCCGCGGTACCTTGCGGTACACAGCATTTCCAATGCTGCACGATCGGCCACTCTGTCACCTCTCCTTGTAACCAAAACGAAGAAAATGATATGAAGGAGTATGAACTCTCCGTCAATGTTCAAAAGAACCTATCTTACTCATATTGATTAGAAAACTTGTAGATTTTAAAGGGGATTATTTTTGAGGTTTGCTTGTTTCGCTAAATCATCTAGAAAAAGCTTAATGATTTCCAACGAGGTCGGTTATAACAGCAAAGTAGAAGGCGAGGTTATCGTAACCCGTGCAGATTCAGTGATTAATTGGATTAGGAAGCACTCGGTTTGGCCCATGCCTATGGGGCTTGCTTGTTGTGCCATTGAGCTAATGGCATCAGCTGCTTCCCGATACGATATTTCTCGTTTTGGGATGGAAGTTATGCGCTTTTCTCCCCGCCAATCTGACTGTATGATCGTAGCTGGTACTGTCACTTACAAGATGGCTGAAGTTGTTCGTCGGATTTACGATCAAATGGGTGACCCCAAATGGGTTGTTGCCATGGGAGCTTGTGCCTCGACTGGGGGTATGTACCGTTCTTACGCGGTAATGCAAGGAGTTGATAACGTCGTACCTGTAGATGTCTATGTTAGTGGATGTCCTCCTCGCCCTGAAGCACTTTTGGACGCGATGATGAAGTTGCAGGGAAAAATCGGGAATGAATCGTCAGTCAAGAATCTGTCGAAAAAACCCGAATCTACCGGAGTCTCTTGATCGAATGATTGACGATGATTTCGTCAAAGCCCTCCTTGAAGGGCGGGATTTTATTTCTGTTAAGCATAGAGATGATTGCCTAACCCTCGATTGTTTGCCCGATTCGCTGATAGGTTTTTGTAAACACCTACGTGATGATCAGACCTTTGATTTACTTGTAGACTTAACTGCTGTTGATCATGGTGAAGAAGCAGATAGTCGTTTTCAGGTTGTGCTCCATCTTTATTCTTTGATCCACAAATCCTATCTTCGTTTGCATGTGGCTTGCCCAGATAACCAATCTCCCTGCATTCCATCGATTAGTTCTGTTTTTCCTGCGGCTAATTGGCACGAAAGGGAAACCTTTGACATGTTTGGTATCAAGTTTTCAGATCATCCCAATCTCAAACGAATTTTAATGTGGGATGATTATCCGTATTTTCCCCTTCGCAAAGAATTTCCTCTTGCTGGAATTGAAGTACCTTTGCCAGCAGCTGATGTTGCAGAAGTAACTGGAGCAGATGTGGACCCTGCCCCTATGATGGGTGGTCCATTTGTTGCTTCAGGTAACGGTCGTATGAGCGAAGCTGAACCTAGAGCCAAGGATGAAAGTTGGACCGAGGAGTCGGAGAAACCATTGTGAGTACAACTGTAAAAGAAGTTCAAATTGGCGATGTCGGTGCCCAAGCTGCTGCTCACGCAGATGGCGAGCGCATGTCACTCAATGTAGGTCCATCCCATCCCACCACCCACGGCGTGCTTCGGTTGTTGATGGAATTGGATGGTGATTTTATTACCCGTTGTGAACCTGTGCTTGGCTATTTACATCGTGGAGATGAAAAAATTGCAGAGAATATGACCTACAACCAATTCGTACCTTACACGGATCGATTGGATTATTTGGCTCCTCTTGCGAACAATGTCGCCTACGCAATCACCGTAGAAAAATTAGCTGGTATAAAATTACCTGAGCGCTGTGAGGCTATTCGGGTATTGGTCTGTGAAATGGCCAGGATTTCCAGTCACCTTTTAGGTATGGGCGTCTTTGGGATGGATGCCGGGGCTTGGACGCCATTTATGTATACTTTTACCGAACGGGAAAAGCTGTACACCTTGTTTGAGGAACTTACCGGGGCTCGTTTTACCACCAGTTATACCCGTATCGGTGGAGTTGCTAGAGACCTCCCAGAAGGATGGATGCCAAAGGTCGAGAAGTTTGTTGATGAACTTCCCAAGGCCATTGATGAGGTCGAAAAACTTCTTACCAGAAATCGTATTTTTTTGGATCGTACGGAAGGCATTGGAACGATTTCGAAAGAAGATGCAATTGCTTACGGACTGACGGGGCCTAACCTTCGTGCAAGTGGAGTGGATTTGGATTTGCGTAAGGACAAACCTTACAGCGGTTATGAGAAATACGAATTTGATGTGCCTATTGGAACTAAGGGGGATTGTTATGATCGTTACCTTGTTCGTATTGAAGAGGTCAGGCAAAGTATACTTATTGTTAAGCAAGTGATTGCATCCATGCCCGGTGGGTTATGGTATGCTGATGATGCGAAGAAAATTTTTGCACCGCCGAAGGAAAAAGTGATGACGAGTATGGAGGAATTAATCCAAAACTTTATGATTGTCACTGAGGGCCCACAAGTTCCCGCAGGGGAAACCTATTTTGAGGCAGAAAACCCTAAAGGTGCCCTTGGGTTTTATTTGGTTTCCAGGGGTGGGGGCGTTCCGTACAGGCTTAAAATTAGGGCACCCAGCTTTTGCAATCTCAGCATTCTCGAAAAACTAGTTCCTGGACATATGCTTAGCGACATAACTGTAATTCTTGGAAGCCTCGATTTTGTTATGGGAGAGTGCGATCGTTAAGATGGACAATTCAATAAATCTCTCTGACGACACTTTATCTAAAATTGACGAAGTTGTTCCTAAGTATCCTGAAAAAAGAAGTGCGGCCCTTATGGTTATTCATCTGGTCCAAGACGAATTGGGTGCGGTCGATGATGCTTCCTGCGAGTGGATTGCTCGGCGACTCGAACTTCAACCAATTAACATAAAGGAGCTTATTACATTTTATCCCATGCTCAGGGAAAAGCCTTGGGGGCGCAAACATGTAAGAGTTTGCCGTACGCTGCCATGTGCACTCCGCGGATCCTATGGAACATGTAAGACTTTCGAGAAAAAATTGGGAGTCAAAGAAGGGCATGTGAGTGAGGATGGAGAATATTCTCTTGAATTTATGGAATGCTTGGCAGATTGCGGGCAGGGACCAGTGGTTATTGTCGATGAAAAGACTTATGAAAATATCGATGGGAAAACTGCGGAAAAATTTGCTGATCTTCTCATCGATGGAAAGCTCGATGAGTCAGATGATTTTAACAGCTATGAGGATTCTTTGACTCAAGGAACAAAAAACTAATCGATTTAAATTTGTGAGCGTCTCTACCCCAAAAGAAAGAAGAATTATCCTCAAACATGCGGATGACCCTAATTATTCAAATCGTATCGGTTGTTATCTTCGTGAGGGAGGCTATGGGAATTTAAAAAAAGCCTTTTCGATGCAACCTGAAGAAGTCGGGGAAGAGGTTCTCAAGTCGGGAGTACGTGGTCGGGGAGGTGCTGGTTTTCCTGCAGGTATGAAATGGAAATTCCTTGATCGAAAATCTGGCAAACCAATTTACCTGATATGTAATGCGGATGAGTCAGAGCCTGGTACCTTTAAGGATCGGCAGATCATGTATAAAGATCCCCATCAGCTAATCGAAGGGATGATGATAACCGCTTTTGCCATAGGAGCTAAGCAGGCATTTATTTACATTAGGGCAGAATTTCACGAGGGTGCCCGTATTCTTGAGCGGGCAATTTCGGAAGCAAAGAAGGCAGGTTTTTGCGGTAATAAAATTTTAGATTCCGAATATTCCTGCGACCTTGTGGTTCATCGAGGAGCTGGTGCTTACATTTGTGGAGAAGAAACTGGATTGATCGAATCATTGGAAGGAAAAAGGCCAAATCCACGTATTAAACCGCCTTATTTCCCTGCTGTTCTTGGGCTTTATCAATGTCCTACCATTGTAAATAATGTAGAGACCCTTTGTAATGTTCGACACATTATAGAAATGGGTGGAGAAGAATTTTCTAAAATTGGAAAGCCTAATAACACGGGTACACGAATCTGGTGTGTTTCTGGCCAAGTCATGAAGCCCGGATACTATGAATTTGAGTGCGGCTCCTTGACTCTTGGGCAGTTAATTTTTGATATTTGTGGAGGGTTGCGTCCCGGTCGTTCACTAAAGGCGGTAATTCCAGGCGGTTCATCAGCCAAGGTTTTGCGAGCGGATGAAAGATTTTCCGGTACTCTCAAAGATGGGACTGAATTTGATTGGGGATTGGAGGATATACCTTTGGATTTTGATGGGCCTATGGCTGCAGGAAGCATGTCAGGTTCGGGTGGGATTATTGTAATGGACGACACTGTTGATATCGTCGAAGCAATGGCCAATGTTAATGCCTTTTATGCTCACGAATCTTGTGGTCAGTGCACCCCATGTCGCGAGGGTTCTTTATGGATGCGTAAAATTTCACAACGGATGTGCTCTGGCGGTGCTCGCGAAGAAGATGCTGATTTACTTCTTTCAGTGGCTAAACAAATAGAGGGGCGTACCATTTGTGCATTTGGGGAAGCTGCTGCATGGCCGACTCAGAGTTTCGTCACGAAATTTAAGGACGATTTTATTCGTAAGGCAACAGACTCCCCGAAGGAGCGAGACCCAAAGTCTCTTCAGCTTATTTAAAGAACTGATGATTGCTCCTGATAATAAAGAGATGGTTAACATTACCTTAAATGGTATTGAGGTTGAAGTGCCTAACGGAATCAATGCGGTAGAGGCTGCAGCCTTGCACGGTAAAGAAGTACCTCATTATTGTTACCATCCCAAACTTAGTGTAGCTGGGAATTGTCGGATGTGTTTGGTTGAGATGGGTACACCGATGAGGGACCGTACAAGTGGAGAACCAATCTTAGACGAGGATGGGATCCAAAAAATCGGTTGGGTGCCTAAGCCTGTTATTGGTTGTGCCACAAATATAACTCCTGGCATGCACCTCAGAACTGAATCTGATTTGGTAAACGAGTGTAGGGAGGGAATTATGGAGTTTCTTCTCGTTAATCACCCACTAGACTGTCCTATTTGCGATCAGGCAGGAGAGTGCAGGTTACAGGAGTTTGCCACTGATTATGGACGAGGTTACAGTCGTTATGTTGAGCGAAAAAATGTTAAGCCTAAGCGAACTCGACTTGGTCCACGTGTAACATTGGATGATGAAAGGTGTATTCTTTGTTCCCGTTGTATTCGATTCTCCCAAGAAGTGGCTAAGGACGATGTACTTGGCTTTGTTGATCGGGGTAGTTTTTCAACCTTAACCTGCTTCCCTGGTAAGGAGTTGGCCAATAATTATTCTTTAAATACTGTCGATATTTGCCCGGTTGGTGCCTTAACCAGTACCGATTTTCGCTTTAAAATGCGTGTTTGGTTCCTAAAGGAATCTAAAAGTGTGTGTACTGAGAGCAGTGCTGGTTGTAATACCCTAGTATCGAGTAGGGAAGGAGCGATTCAACGCATCACACCTCGTCGCAATGATCAAGTGAATGATACTTGGATGACGGATAGTGGTCGTGAACTTTATAAACTGGTGAAAGCAGATAGCCGAATACGTCGGCCTTCTTTCCGAGGGAGTGATCTTCCATTAGATGATGCGATTTCTCAAGCGTTTCAAACCTTGAAAAATAAAAAAATCGGGGTGGTTGCAAGTTGTCATTCTTCTCTGGAGGAACAGTTTCTTATCAAGCGATTAGTTGAGGAGACTGGAGCCAAGGTGTATATTCGCGGACACTTTGGAGAGGACGATGGAATTTTACTTTCAGCTGATCGTACCCCCAACTTACGAGGAGCCTTGGTTGCAGGTTTGACCAGTCATTATCCTTCCGATAATCTGAACGATTTAAACGATTCAATATCGGACGGACATATTGAAGCTCTACTAGTAATTGGAGAAGATTTGAAGGAGTCTGGAGTCAATGAGGATAACCTGAAAAAAGTTTCGTTAGTATTTTTGGGAACACATCAAAACTCGACAAGTGATTGTGCTGAAGTAGTGCTTCCTGGGTTAACCGTTTTTGAAAAGTCCGGCAGTTTAATTAATCGTTCCTTTTTTCTTCAATCTTTCGAGCAGTCAATTCCATGTCCTGCTGGTTTGATGACTGATTTTAAAATCCTTGCTCGCTTAATTAATTTGTTTTCCGAGGATTCCATTGCACCTTCTGAGTTGGATGAAATTTGGGAAGCATTGAGCTCTTGCGAAAATTCTGTGCTTAAAGGAATTACTTTTTTGAAAATCAAAAAGGGTGCTATTCAACTGAATGGATCAAAGTGGGAGCATCTTTCCTTCGTTGAAAAAGAGGCCCTTCATTATCTGCCCACCGGAGTTATAACATCATGATGGAGTGGATGCCCCAAGGTTTGTGGTTTGAGGTGTGCCTAAAGGTTTTTTTCGCGTTCATGATGGTGGGTGCCGTTATGACCATGGCTGGATATTCAGTGTTGGCCGAGCGTAAGGTTAGTGCATGGATGCAGGGGAGGGTGGGGCCAAACCGAACGGTTCTTCCTTTCGTCGAGTATATTCCAATTTTGGGACCAATTCTACAAAAACTTGGAATGTTTCAACCTCTAGCGGACGGACTAAAGTTTCTCTTTAAGGAGGAAATCGTGCCTGGCCATGTTAACAAGTTTTATTATTATTTGGCTCCATTGATTGCTCTTGTGCCTGCCCTGACCACAATGACTGTGCTTCCTTTCGGGCAATTGTATTGGGACGATGGTACCGTATCCACTCTGGCTTTGGCAGACCTTGAGGTTGGTATTCTTTTCGTTTTTGCAGTGTCTTCACTTGGAGTTTACGGCATTGCTCTTGCGGGATGGTCTTCCAATAGTAAATACTCATTCTTGGGCGGTATCCGGTCCTCTGCTCAGATGATTTCATATGAACTCGCCATGGGACTTTCCTTACTTCCCGTCTTTTTGTGGGTTTGTGCACCAGGTTCTTCGGAGTCTGGGTTGAGTTTATCTGCAATCGCAAATTCTCAATCTGGGGGTGCATGGTTATTCTTGGTACAACCTCTTTCTGCACTTATTTTCCTCATTGCTCTTTTTGCCGAGACCAATCGTTTGCCTTTTGATATGCCTGAATCAGAAACAGATTTAGTTGGTGGGTTTCATACGGAGTACGGGAGTTTTAAATTTGGTATTTTCTTTGTTGCGGAATACGCTCACATTGTTATCGGTTCGGCTATTTTTACTGTACTATTTCTCGGAGGTTGGCATTTTCTGCCCTTTATTGAAGACCCTTGGCCTGCTAACTGGATCGGTTCATTGCTTGGGGTGGGGTGGTTCTTAGCCAAGACCATCTTTTTAATTTTCTTTTTCATTTGGGTACGTTGGACATTGCCCCGTTTTCGCTACGATCAAGTCATGAATCTTGGGTGGAGCAAGTTGTTGCCATTAGCACTCGTCAATCTGATCGTTTACTTATTGATCGTCACTGTGATTGATCAAAATGCCGCCGCCAACCTTTGAATCAATTATGGCCAAAACAGTAGTATTGGAACGCAAACCCCTTTCTTTTTCCGAGAGAACTTACCTTCCTCAGATTGCTACCGGACTGAAGACCACCTTCAGTAATATGTTTAAGCCTAAGGTAACTTTACAATATCCCGAAGAAAAGCCAGTCATTCCAAAGAACTATCGTGGGGTGCCTACGTTAGTAAAAGATCCAAATGGTCGGGAGAAGTGCGTTTCGTGTCAGCTTTGCGAGTTTGTGTGTCCACCCAAGGCGATTCGCATAACTCCAGGCAGTGTACCCGAAGATCAAGATGATCGCGAACATGTGGAAAAAGCTCCCCAAGAATTCGAGATCAATATGTTACGCTGTATTTATTGTGGATACTGCCAAGAAGTTTGTCCCGAAGAGGCCATTTTTCTGCAGGACGAATATTCCTCATCCGGTTTTACCCGAGAAGAAATGATTAATAATAAAGAGAAACTTTATGAGTTGGGTGGCACCTTGCCTGACCGTCATTATAAATGGGATAAAAAGAAAGAGGCAGAAACAGATGGGAATACTCATTGAATTTTATAAATGAATCTTTTTCCCTACGCACAAATTTTCTAGTTTTATGAACGCGGTTGACTTGTTATTTTGGTTATTTGCTGTCCTTTCTGTGGGAGGAGGTCTGTTTATGGTTTTTTCCCGTCACCCAGTATCTGCGGCTATGTTTATGATCGTATCATTGGTCGGAGTGGCCGCCCTATTTGTATTATTAGAGTCCTTCTTCTTGGCCATTTTACAGGTTCTGGTCTATGCAGGAGCGGTCATGGTTTTGTTTCTTTTCATCATCATGTTACTTGATGTTGGTCCTGAGGCAGGTAAAAGAAAACTAAGTCATTTCAAGACGGGGATTTTTGGTATTTTGGCTACTTTTTTGCTCGTAGGTATTTTGCTCATCCTTGGTAATTCTTATGACTCTTTGGCTTTAGATCAATCGATCTGGCCCGAATTGAGCGAATCCAAGGATGGTGGAGCTTCACAAGGCCTGCCCTTTTCTACTAAGGTTTCTAGTTTTGGATATGGGTTAATGACCAAGTACATGCTTCCTATTCAAGTCTCGGGTTTTATGCTGTTGGCTGCCATGGTCGGAGTAATAATTTTAAGTAAGAAAACCCCGGCCAGAGAGGATGTAAAGTAGTCTTTATGATGCTATCAGTTACCCCACAGCATTTCCTTATTCTTTCCTTTCTACTCGTAGGTATTGGGTTTCTTGGTTTATTAATCCGCCGGAATGTTCTGCTGATGTTGATGTCTCTAGAGTTAATGCTTAATGGAATAAACGTTGCCCTATTAACTTTTTCTAGAGTGGGCGGTAATTTAGACGGTGGAATCTTTGTTTTTTTTATAATGACGGTAGCTGCAGCTGAGGTCGCAGTTGGATTAGCTTTGTTAGTCGCTCTTTACAAAAAGCGTAATAGTGTGCTCTCCGATGATATGGGCTTGTTAAAAAATTAGTGAACTGATGATAAGTATTGCCCTAAGTATGCTTTTTTTACCGTTGCTTTCCGCAGCGGTAACTCTTCTCTTTCTTCGTAAAAATGGTAATTTAGCCTCTTTGCTTTCGGTTTCTACTGCGGGTGGCATATTGGTACTAGCTCTAGTTCTAATTTTCTCAGACAACCCAGTTCCCCTCGCTTGGGATACAACTTGGTTTGCTATGGGTGGATGGGAGTTGCGTTTTGGTTTTTTAATTGATGCACCTGCCAAGCTGTTACTCTTCATCGTGGCCTTTGTTGGTTTTTTAATCCATATCTTTAGTTTAGGCTACATGGCGGATGACCCTGCTCGCCCCAGGTATTTTGGCGGCCTTTCTATTTTCATGTTTTCCATGCTCGGGATTACTCTTGCGGACAACTTGGTGATGATCTTTGTGTTTTGGGAATTGGTCGGATTTAGTTCCTATCTTTTGATTGCCCATTATTTCAAGACGGATGAAGCAGCTAAGGCATCTCGTAAAGCATTCATTGTCAATCGGGTGGGGGACTTTGGTTTTCTTATCGGTATAGTCCTGACTTATTGGACCTATGGTACAGTTAATTTGAGCGAGCTTGCAGATTTGGCAGACTTTTCCCCAAACCTTGCAACCACTGGGCTTTGTTTGGCCTTGGCCTGTGGGTTTGTTGGCAAATCTGCTCAATTTCCTTTGCATGTCTGGTTACCTGACGCCATGGCTGGGCCAACGCCAGTTTCTGCCTTGATACATGCAGCCACTATGGTTGCTGCTGGAGTTTATTTATTGTTACGTATTGATTTTCTTTTTACTGAGGAAGCTCTTGGATTAATTGCTTTCCTTGGTGCAGCGATGGGTTTGTATGCTGGTTTTTGTGCTCTTGTACAAAGAGATGTAAAAAAAATACTGGCTTACTCCACTCTTTCGCAACTTGGATACATGGCTGCTGCGTTTGGTCTGGGTGCCCCAGGTGTTGCCTTGTTTCATTTGACTACACATGCCTTTTTCAAAGCTTTAATGTTTCTAGGGTCAGGATCTGTTATCCATGCATGTCACCACGAACAGGATATTTTTAATTATGGAGGGCTTCGCAAACGCATGCCCATAACAGCCCTAACTTTTTTGATCGGGGTTTTGGCCATTTCCGGGGTTAACTTCTTGTCCGGTTATTTTAGCAAAGATGCAATTCTGCTGTGGGCTTACAATTTCAATATGCCTATTTTTGTGATTTTATACGCTGGGGCAATTCTCACTTCCATTTACATGTTCCGCTTATACTTTATAACCTTTGAGGGTAAAGCACGTTCCAAGTACGCAGAGGATGCAAAGGAGAATTCATTTCTGATGACTGGGCCACTTCTTGTACTTGCCGTATTTTCTGTTTTTGGTGGTTACCAATCCTTATATCCCGATCAGCTAGGTGCCTATTTAGGACCTGACCTATCTGCAGTTTCGCTTCTTCCGCATCATATGTGGATGATTGTGCTAGGAACTTCAGCGTGGATCATTGGTCTATTGGTTGCCAAGACTCTCTTTTCAAAAGTGTTGCAGGACGATCCGTTGGCTCGTCGATTTCCAGCGTTTTATGAGCTTTGCCGAAGCAAACTTTTCTTCGATGAAATTTATCAGATTTATTTATCCAAAATACAGGACCCACTTGCCCGGTTTATCGAAGTGATGGAATTGTTATTTATTTCTGGTTTGATGGTGCGAGGTGCAGCAGGTGTAGCGGCCTTGTTCTCGATGCTCGCCAAACTATGTTATGTGGGGAAAATTCACGCTTACGCCTTTTGGTTCATCCTAGGAACTCTTGGCTTTCTGTTTTATGCTGCCGGTTTGGTCGGTAATTAATTGTTCATGACTACAGACGCTTTGCTTTTACTCGGTTCCATTCTTATTCCGGCCATCGGATCGGTTCTTTTCTTTGGCGGTTTCGCCAAAGACGAGGGAAGTCTAAAAAAACTTGGTTATCTGGTGTTTGGCTTTCCATGTCTGGCGTCAGTCATACTCTTTTTACGCTTCGATGGTTCGGCTGGTTATAATTTTGAAGTTCTTTACGATCGTATGGGACTGCAGGAGCTTGGTATTACCTTTCATCTAGGATTGAATGGAGTATCCAGTCCGCTTTTTGCCATGGCTGGGATAGTTGGTCTTGGAGCTGGTCTGGCTGCCCTGCATTCTGGGGCTGAGCGAATGCATCTATATCTTGCTTTGTTGGCTCTCATGCAATCTGGATTAATGGGGCTTTTTGCAAGTGTTGATATTTTCTTTTATTACCTTTTTCATGAGTTCGCTCTGATTCCAACTTTCATCATGATCGGTCTTTGGGGCGGGAGAGATCGCCGAAGCATTGCCTTGGAGATCACCATCTATTTAACTCTTGGAGCATTAATTTCTCTTGGCGGTTTGGTCGCCTTAAATATTTTGGTAGATGCTCCGAAGTTCGATTTCCCGAGCATATCTTCAGCCCTTGATCAATCCAGTCTTACAGATTCTGCAGCTTTTAAGATCTACGGGCTTTTACTCTTAGGTTTTGGTATATTAGTCGCGCTTTTTCCATTTCATACCTGGGCTGCCCGTGGATATGATTCAGCTCCTACTTCGGTATCGATGCTTCATGCTGGGGTCTTAAAAAAGTTCGGTCTATATGGCATCATTCAAATTGCATCTCCCTTATTACCTGACGCCGCACTAGCCTGGAGCCCATGGCTAATGTGGCTTGCTTTGGGTAATGTTTTGCTGGTTGGAATGGTTGCAGTCGCCCAAACAAATTTCAAATCCATGATATCATATGGCTCAGTTATGCACATGGGTTATTGTTTCTTGGGTATTGGTGTTTGCAGTGTTTTGGGAGTTGGTTCCACTGTTATGTTAATGTGCGCTCACGGTCTTTCAGTTTCCTTGATGTTTCTTTTAGCAAATTTCGTGAGAAAGCGTTCCAATACTTTGGAAATGGATGAAATTGGGGGTTTGGGGGAAAAGACTCCTTTGCTTGCCTGTTTTTGCATTGCAGCAACCTTGGCCACAATTGGCCTTCCAGGGTTTGGTAATTTTTGGGGGGAATTTGGAATTTTCCTTTCCCTCGGGGAGTCCCATGAGCATCAAATCTTTTTGGTGTTGGCCGCACTTGGGATTATTCTATCTGCGGTTTTTGGTCTTCGTGCAATTGCCAAGATATTCTTTGGTCAAGAAAGTGAAGAGCTTAGAAAGCAAGCTAAAGAATCTCCAATTGCCGATTTGTCTCGGGCAGAAATTATTCCTGCTTCCCTAATTTTAGCGTCCTTATTATTCATTGGATTGTGGCCTGCTTCTATATCGGATCGAATAAACAATGAGATCAGTAACCGCTATTCCCATCTGCAATCGAAAAATACTTTATCCAAGCCATCATGCTGTCCTGTTGATGAAGATGTTAAACCTACCGAACTCTCGTCTTCTACTTCAGATTAAATGAGTATGGAAACCTACCTCAATTTCTCCCAAGACAATTTATGGGGTGAGCTTTGGCCAGAACTTTCTCTTTGCATGGGTGCTTTGCTTGTTCTTGGATTCGATTTATTTTCTAAATCTGCCAATGCCAAAAAACGGGCAGGCTCACTGGCAATATTCTTTCAATTTATTCTTTTAGCTGCCCACCTTTTTGACTATTTGCTTTTACGGCATACTTTTGACCGGGAAAGCTTCTCTGGGATGCTTAAACATGGAATTCATCAGGATGTCATGCGCAGTTTCTTTTTGCTATCGTCTTTGCTTGTTTCCCTTCTTGCCCATCGATACTTAGAAACCCGTAAATTACGTGTAGGAGAGTTTCATCACTTAACGATGATTGCCACAGCTGGTTTAATGCTGCTGTGTCAAACTCAGCATTTTCTAGTCTTTTTTGTGGCTTTAGAAACGGTTGCATTGTGCTTCTATCCTTTGGTTGCTTTTGACAGAGAGTCTTCAAAAAGCCTGGAGGCGGGTATTAAATATTTAATCTTTGGTGCCCTAAGCTCTGCCCTTCTGCTCTTTGGAATTGTATTACTATACGGGGTTGGTTCCAATCCAGAAGCTTGGGGTGCAACTTTATCTGTGGTACCCAGTTCAGATGCCTTTTCTTTTGGGTTCCTTTATCAATTGCTTTCCGAAAATCCTAACCATCTGCTTTTGCGGGCTGGTGTCGTCCTGATTATTTCCGGAATTGCGTTTAAAGTTGGAGCAGCTCCTTTCCAAATTTGGGTTCCTGATGTTTATCACGGTGCTCCCTTGCCAATCACTGCATTCCTAGCCGTTTCCTCAAAGTCGGCAGGTTTTTTTGTTTTGATTAATCTTGTTAATGGTCCCTTTGCCGGAATGAGTGAGTTTCTACTACCATTATTAGGCTTTGTGGCCACTTTTACTATATTTTTTGGGAATTTAGCTGCTTGCTCTCAAAGAAATTTAAAAAGAATGCTCGGATTATCTGGAGTGGCTCACGCCGGATATCTTTTGGTAGCCGTTATGGCCTCCATGTTACTACCTGGAGAGAGTGATCGTGCGGTATGGATATTGTTTTTCTACCTATTTACTTACATGCTTGCTTCCTTTGCTGTTTTTGGAGTTATGGGCCTTGCCCGGGTTACCGACGATTCGGAACATGAGTT
>JAQXCL010000036.1 GCA_029251885.1 Opitutales bacterium
CTCGTTCCTCCCTTGATGCTCGGTGCACTCGTCAGCCAGGCAATTAGTCGATCACTTTGTCCGGATAATTTTTACAACCAATTCCTCAAGGACTCCGGTATTCGATTGGAAACGAATCGCAGTTTACGGGCTCAGGCAAGTTGGCGCAATCGCCCGGTTTCTTCCTTTGCTAACTTTGAAGCACCCTGCCTACGAAGTTGGGAAAAAGCAGAAGTGGAAAACATCCTGCAAAAATCTCCAGGCACCATCTTCACTGTTTTAAATAAAGAAGATCACCCAACCGGTACAGTTGAACGCACTCAACTCGAAAGCTTTTTAGAAACCGGAAAAACTCCCCTTCTCCAAAACCCTATTTTTGTTTACCCGAATCAAACTATGCAAGACATCGAACCATTACTTGAAGAAGCCCCCCTGGGCTCCTTGGTATTGATGTCACATAACCAACGCTTCCTCGGTTTATTTACCAGTTCAGATGCTGCCCAATCCCAGAAGAACGAAGACGAACTTGCCAATTCTTAAAAAGATTTGGGAACCTGCTGAATCGCACGAGCTATGCCCAAATCTTTTGCTCCAATAATTGTTTGGTTGCAGCTTCAGCCCACCCGCGGTTAGCTGCCGGACTTGCAGGACTGGGATGGAGTATCGTTCCCATAGTAACATCCATTCCATCCAACGCTACTTCTGCCCGTTTGCGGGCAAAACCACCCACCCCCACAAGCCATTTGGGCTTTAGAATTTGCACCACTTTTTGAAGATGACGGTCGCAGATCGCTTCCAGTCTTGCCCGTTCATTGGCGGGTAATTTGTCAGGCGTTCGATTGCGTCCTCCTGCTTCCATAAAAACAAGCGGACAATAATTAGCCACAAAATGATCCTTAAAAAAGTCCTTTGCCATTGGATAGCGTTGGGCAAATAAACCCCATAACCTACGACCACTGACTTCGCTTTTAATACAAGAAAATCCATCCACAGGGCGTTTAGGATGTTCGGGTTCAGGTCTGGAAACTTCACCCCGCAAACCCATCCAATCCTTTACTGACGGAATTTCTCCAAAAGGAACTCCAGTCTGGGCCATCCCAAAAGGTCCGGGATTCATACCCAGAAAAACCACCTTCTTTTGGCTCTGCCCAGCAAGCTCTAAATAATGCTTATGAATCTCCCAGGCATACTCCAATGGGTTGTAAATATATGCAGTGGGTTCGGCAAACTGGAGAGCCTTGACTTCAGCGGATAATGATAAGGCGGCATCAATCAAGGGTTTTAGGAGACTCATAAATCAATCATTCAAGGGATATTCCTTTAGTCAGCTTAGAGCTTCCAATGTTTCCCACTGTTGGTAGGCAGAGGCAATGCCCTTCTCCAACTTCTCTAACTCACCTTGGTCTTTTTGAGGATCATTGGTTGGATCCCTATAATAACTAGGCTCCTGCATAGCTGAGGTAATTTGGTTCCGCTTAGCCTCCATCCGTTCAATCTCTCCGGGCAAGTTTTTAAGGGCTTCCCGTTCCTTATTCAAAAGTTTACGCACCTTGGCAGAGGGCTTCTCAGAGTTTTGATTATTTGATTTTACCAGGCTTCCTTTGGTCGAATTGCCCGTCAGCATTTGGTTCATCCAGTCGGAACATCCGCCGGTAAATTCGGCAACTTCTCCCTTTCCATCGAGGGCAAGGGTTGCAGTTACCACATGATCAAGAAAATCGCGGTCGTGGCTTACTAAAAGCAAGGTACCTTCGAATTCAAGCAGCCTTTCCTCAAGCAGTTCGATCGTTTCGACATCCAAATCATTGGTTGGCTCGTCCATCACCAAAAGGTTGGCCGGTTGCAAAAATAATTTGGCAAGCAGGAGGCGGGCCCGCTCTCCTCCCGACAGCATCTTGGCGGGAGCCCGTGCGGTTTCCGGTAAAAAAAGAAAGTCCCGGAGATAGGAAAGAATATGTTTTCTCTCTCCATTAAAAATCACAAAATCTCCGTTAGGTGCTACATTCTCAGCCACTGACCAGTCCTCCCTTACCTGTGCTTTCAATTGATCGAAATAAGCAATTTCTAATTTGGTTCCATGATTCACCTCGCCGGTCATTGGAGTAAGTTTTTGGAGCAACAACTGAAGGAAGGTCGATTTACCCGAACCGTTAAGACCGACCACTCCAATCTTATCTCCTCTCCAAATAGTGGTGGAAAAATTCGAAACAATTGATTTCTCCCCCCAGGCATAGCAAAGATTCTTAACCGAAATTACTTTGCGACCGGAAGCTTGTGCACTATTGGCCCCAAGGTTTGCCTTACCTTGCAATTCCCTACGCTCTGACCTTTCTGTACGAAGTTTGAACAAAGCCCGCACCCTCCCCTCATTCCTGGTTCTTCTCGCCTGAATGCCCTTACGTATCCACACCTCTTCTTCCGCTAGTTTCTTATCGAACACCGCATTATTTTTCTCTTCTGCGGCAAGAACCTCAGCCTTGCGCTCTAAAAACTTTTCATACCCACATGTCCAGGAGGTCAGCCTTCCTCGGTCAAGCTCGACTATACGAGTGGCAACGAAACGTAAAAATGCTCGATCATGCGAAACAAACACGACCGCTAATTCGGCCTTGGATAAAAATTCTTCTAACCAACGAATCCCCGCAAAGTCCAAATGATTAGTTGGTTCGTCAAGAATGAGTAAATGGGGTTCCCCGACAAGAGCTTGGGCAAGCATAACCCTGCTCTTATTTCCGCCGGATTGAACCTCAAAAAGTTCATCTGGTTGCAACCCTACACGATCAATCACTGAAGCCACACGATGGTCCAGACTCCATCCATCCGACTGATCAATTTCATCCTGTAATCGATCCACCAATTTAATCTTTTCTTCGTTATCCGGGTCTTCAGCAAGTTCACGAGTTCCCTCATTGTAAGCCCTGAGCAAGTCCCCCTTTTTGCCCAATCCCTTGGCCACCACATCAAACACAGTACCCTCAACACCCTGAGGGATTTCCTGATCCAGTTTAGCGACACGAAGATCAGGCAATTTTTCAAACTCCCCCTTATCTGGTGACACCTGACCGGCAAGAATGCGCAAAAGGGTGGACTTCCCTTCCCCGTTTCTACCGAGCAGACAGATCCGTTCCTTTTTATCTATGGTAAGACCCACATCGTTGAGTAAATAGGGACCGCCAAAAGATACGGTTAAATTTCTGTAACTTAAAAGTGCCATAAGAAAATAAAGGCTTAATTCAGGCCCAAATATGTAAGCACTTCGGGCAGAGTCCTTGTATTGAAAACCTGTTCCCGTTGGAGCCAACCCTTACGGGCCGCAAGTACACCGGCATATTGAAAATCAAAGTGATGGAGTGCATGAGCATCGGGATTGATACAACAAAGCAAACCCCGATCAGCTGCTTTTCGCCAATGCCGCCAATCCATATCCAGGCGCATGGGGTTAGCATTTAGCTCAAGTATTTTTCCGTTGGCCAAGGCAGCATCGATAATCTTTTGAACATTCATCCTGCTCGCCTCCCTGCGAAGCAACAGACGACCGCTCAAGTGACCAAGCATAGTAACTTGTGGATGCTCAATCGCCCGAATCAAACGAGTGGTCATCGTATCTTCGTCCTGGGTCAATCCATTGTGCACCGAAGCTACCACATAATCGAGAGATTCGAGAACAGAGTCTTCAAAGTCGAGACGGCCTTCTGACAAGATATCGACTTCGGAACCGGAAAATAAACGTACTCTAAATTCTCCACTATCATTAATGGTTTGGATCGCATGCACCTGCTTGAGGAGTCTTTCTTCATCCAGTCCATTCGCTTGAAAGCTTGATTTTGAATGATCGGCAATCCCCAAATACTTACAACCTCTTTTATCAGCCTCTTTCGCCATTTCCTTTAACGAATTCCTTCCATCCGATGCAGTGGTATGATTATGAAAACAGCCCTGCAAGTCTTCGAAATTAAGAAGTTTTGGAAGCGCGTCGTTTTCTGCCGCCTCTACCTCGCCCATCCCTTCACGTAGGGCTGGAGGAACATAGGAAAGGCCCAATGCCTTAAAGACATCCTCCTCAGAGCTTGCACTAACCGGACCTTTCTTGCGGGTGGCATTCTTTTCCTCTTCCGGACGCAAGCCCCATTCACTTAGGCTAAGACCTATGGAAAGAGCCTTTTGTCGCATCCTCACATTATGATCCTTAGAACCGGTAAAGTGGTGCAGGGCGAAATAAAACTGTTCGGCTGGCACCACTCGCAAATCTGCCTGCATGCCCCCCTCCATACGAATACTCGATTTGGTCTCTCCATGAGCTGTAACCTCTGTAATTCCCTCCATCCCAACAAACCATTCCATGATCGGTGCAGGGTTGGAAGAAGCCACAATAAAGTCCAAATCTCCCACTGTTTCCATTCCTCTGCGAAAACTCCCAGCGGCTTCTGCACGCTCCACATCAGGGAGAGCTTGCAAATCAGGCAGAATACGTTCGACCACCGCCCGAGCATCCCACCACAAATGACGAGCGGCATAAGCCTCCCTGTTCTTTATACCCGACAATATCTTTTCCTGAGTCTTGGCACCAAACCCCTTAAGTTCAGCGACCTTTCCCTCCCTGCATGCATCAGTCAACGAGTCGATTGAATCGACACCCAGTTGCTCGTGCAATGACTTGATCTTTTTCCCACCCAAACCAGGAACTTCCAATAAATCCATTAAACCGGAAGGAACCGAAGCAACCAGTTTATCATAAAACTCAAGTTCCCCTGTCGTGTACAAAGTCTCAACTTTTTCGGTAAGTGCTTTGCCAATCCCGGGAATCTCACCAAGTCGGCCCTC
>JAQXCL010000129.1 GCA_029251885.1 Opitutales bacterium
ATACCTCCTGGGTTGGGCAAGAACAAGCGGGATCGTTTGCTCAAACGTTTAAAAAATAGTTTAGGTACTGGAGGAACTTGGTCTGGTCAGGATATGGAACTTCAGGGAGACAGGCGTGTAGAAATTATGGAATGGATGCGTGCGATGGGGTTTCGACCAGTACTTGCAGGCGGATAATTTTTTCTAGCCATAAAAAAAGCCAAGGTATTTACACCTTGGCTTTTAAAGTTTTGAAAGATTCGTATTTGTCGGATCTATTCTTCTCAATAATCAGCTAGCCGATTGTTTTTCTTCTTCGGTAGGCACGCTTTCGCTGGTTTGCTTAGTTTTTTCCTTAAAGTCATGATCTTCCAATGGTTCCTGACTCATTACATCTTGGATGTCTTGTTCCCAATCGTTCTTTGCTTTGCGGAACTCATTGACTCCTTTACCCAAGGAACGAAAGAGTTCGGGAACTTTCTTTGCTCCAAAGAGTAAAAGCACGATCAAAAAGATCAAAATAATTTCTCCTCCGCCAAAGTTTCCAATAAAAGCGAGGGCGGGTGTGAATGATGTTGTCATGGATATAAGGTAGTTTGGAGAGTTGGGCAGAGCAACTTTTTTGTATTAGATCTACGGAGTTACAAATTAGAGGCCTAACTGGCGAAGAGCTTCAGGCTTAGGTTTGTTGACAGAACTTTGATCGGCTTCGAAAAAGCCGTGTAATTGACGAATACGGGTAGGGTGACGCATCTTTCGCAAAGCCTTTGCCTCGATCTGACGAATTCGTTCCCTGGTAACCTTGAATTGGCGCCCCACTTCCTCAAGTGTCCGGCTGTACCCATCCTTCAATCCAAAACGTAGAGAGAGCACATTACGTTCCCGTTCAGTTAATGAATCAAGCACATCAATAATCTTTTCCCGAAGCAGGGAATAGGCAGTCATGTCGTAGGGGTTTTCCGCACCTTTGTCTTCGATGAAATCTCCAAAACTGGTATCATCACCATCTCCCACGGGACTTTGAAGCGAGATGGGTTGCTGAGCCATCTTCATGATTCCTTGAACCTTGTCGAGGGCTAGGCCCATTTCGTTGGCTACTTCTTCTGGGGTTGGTTCGTGTCCGAGTTCTTGGAGCAATTGTTTTTGTACCTGCATAACCTTGTTTAAGGTTTCAATCATGTGTACAGGTATACGAATGGTCCGGGCTTGATCTGCAATTGAGCGGGTGATTGCTTGTCGAATCCACCAGGTAGCATAGGTAGAAAACTTGTAACCCCTACGGTACTCAAATTTTTCAACCGCTTTCATTAATCCCATATTTCCTTCCTGAATTAAATCGAGAAAGGACAATCCACGATTGGTATACTTTTTAGCAATTGAAATGACTAAGCGAAGGTTCGCTTCAACCATTTCGGTCTTGGCCTTGTGAGCCTCACGCATGGAAAAGCGGATATCTTTGACCAATTGGATAAGTTCATCCGGTTCCATGTGAAACCTTTCGCGGGCTTCGGAAACTTCTTTTTTGATCCGGTCCATCTTAATGCCCTTGCGTTTCAATTTAACCGGGTCTTTCTTGCCAAGTTCCACATTGTGGACATTGCGGGTGATTGCTTTGAGTTCGGGACCAATTTCCTGCAAATAATCTTCGAAAACCTTTAGTTTAAGACAGCATTTTTTAAAGATAGGCTCAAGTTCGGCCTCATACTTTTTAAACCGACCTAAGGCTCTTTTCTTTTGAGTGGGATTGGGACCGCTAATAAAACTGCTCCATGCATTTTCCAACTTTTTAGTCAAGTTATGCAAGGCGTCTACCTGCTTGGCCAAAAGTTTGAAATAAGCCTCACGACTGTCGATTTTTTTATCGAGAACAACTCGGTCAAAACGTTCTTCCCGATCGATCAGTTTTTGACAGAGTTCTAGATGAAAGGAGGCGGTTAAAGAAACGGAGTAAATACGTTTGAGGGCAGCGATCTCTGCCACTTCAATACGTTTGGAAATTTCGACCTCCTCTTCACGAGAGAGCAAAGGAACTTGTCCCATTTGCTTAAGGTACATGCGGACGGGATCGTCAAGCATGTCGCTTGTATTCGATCGGGCTTTTTCATCCTCTTTTTCTTCTTCGTTTTTCTTAAACTTTTCAACCTCAGCTGAGTCTAAAAGCTTAATTTCGAGGTTATTAAAAATGGAAATAACATTTTGTAACTCTTCGGGGTCGGTCGCAATTTCTGGGAGCGATTTATCGATGTCCTTAAAAGTAAGAAAGCCCTGTTCTCTGGATAAATGAATGAGGGTCCGAACTTTATCAGTAATTTCATTCTTTAGTGCATGGGGTTCAGCTGTTTTGCTAACGGCCTTGGCTGCCTCTTTGGCAGAAACTTTCTTTTTGGAACTGCCAGTGATGTCCTTAACTAAAGGTTTTGATGTTGCGGTAGATTTTGTTGCAACTGGTTTTGGTTTAACGGAACTGGAAGCTACCACTTTTTTCCCAGCTGCTTTGGTTGAAGCTTTTTTAGCGGGAACTTTGGCCTTAGGGGCTTGTTTTTTAACTGTGGCTTTACTCTTAGTAGTTTTAGCGGGAGTATTTACCACTTTCTTGGAAGTCGCTGCCTTAGCTTTCTGAGGAGACTTTTTGGCTGGTTTACTCTTGGTTGGAGAAGTCTTGGACTTCGCTTTAACAGATGGCTTCTTTGCTGATTTGGGAGTTGGCATTATCGAGGTGTATTGCTTACTAGTTATAAAATTCTAAAGGTGGGGGATTGGTTTTCTTTTGACGAATGGCTCGTAGTTCTTGGCTTAGTTGCTTAAGTTTTTGTGGGTTGTCTTCAGCTTTCTTTAACTGGGTGAAGATATTATCTTCTTGAAGTTTAAGGTGTCGGATAAATAAAACAGAAACGCACTGCCGAGCCAAGCGCAACAATAAGCCCGGTTCGGATTGGTCGATCTCTTGAATGACCAAACGATAGAATAGGTCGCGTTCCTCATCTTCTTCCAACAACTCTTCGATTTGAGCACGGGTAGGACAACTGCCTTCAGCAAGGGTTTCGGAGAGGATTTTAGCGAGAATTCGGCCGGAAATTGGACGCAGGTCAACCCACGACATGTCAAGCGTGTGGGCAAGAGGACTAGCGAGGCGGTCGTCATGCAAAAGGACAAACAATAGATCTTCTTCGACAATTGTCAAACGATCAGGTGTATTTGAAGGAAGTTCTTTGTCTTTTGTGGATTGACGGTATGCAGGAGTCCGGTTTTTGCGGAATTTTACAAAATCACTCTTTAATGCGTCCATTGCCACTGCAAGCAATCTGGCAAGCTGTTCGAGGTATCCTTCAAGAGCAACTCTTGAATCAACTTCAATGAGGGAGCCGAACATCCATTGACAGACGGATTCTTTCTGCTTTGGAGTGGCGGTTTTTAAGTCAGGTATTTTTTGTCGAACCACATGCTCAACCATAGAGCGGGCACCATCTATCACCTGTTGCATCGCTTCCGTACCTCCTTTGATCAAAATTTGATCCGGATCGCTTCCCTCAGGTAGTTCAGCAAAGCGGGCTTCCAAACCGGCTTTGAGGAAAATTGGTACATAGGAGAGTGCGGCTTTCTGCCCGGCTGTATCACCATCTAATAGACAAACTACACCTTTGGGACCCGAACGGGAGAGAAGTAACGCCTGACTATCTTTGAAGGCTGTTCCTTGTGGTGCAACTACGGTACGAAAGCCCATAGTCCAACATCGAATGGCATCCAATTGCCCCTCAACCATGATAAATTCTTTGTCTTCAGATATTTCTTTGTTGGCTAAGTGGAGATTGAATAAAAGATTACCTTTTTCAAAAATAGGGGTTTCAGGAGAATTTACATATTTGGGGGATTTACGATCTCCCCATTCAGGTGTTTGTGAAAGTTTACGAGCAGTAAAAGCACAAATACGCCCAATTTTATCGCTGATTGGGATCATTAATCTTCCACAAAAAACTCCGGGGCCAATGCCTTTTCCCTTCCCATCTCGAAATAAGCCAGATTTTAACAGCGTGGAAGTGGAGAATTTTTTAGCAGACAAAAATTTACCAAGGGCATAGGGGTCAGTTGGAGCATAACCAATACCAAACTCATTGGCTGTTTCCATGGAAAAGCCTCTTTCTTCAATCCAATATTTTCTAACACTGGCAGCGTCCTCATTTTCGTCCAATAATCTTTGATGGAACCAATCGGTGCTATATTTGTGCAACTCGTATAAATCCGCACGCAAAGATCGGGAAACAGAGGGTTTACCTGAACCTCCGGAATCTTCTGCATAACGCAGTGGGATTTGGAAGCGTTGAGCGAGTAATTCTAATGCCTCTGGAAATTCAAGGTTTTCAATTTTTTGAACAAAGGAAATCGCATCACCTCCTTCTCCAGAACTAAAACATTTAAAAAAACCTTTATCCGGGTGAACATAAAAGGATGGTGACTTTTCTTGGCTGAACGGGCTAAGCCCAACCCAGCTTGCACCACTTTTTTTAAGTTGAACATAGGGACTGATTACATCGTAGAGATCGATCCGTCCCTTAAGTTCATTTACGAAACCATCGGCAAGTCGGGGCATTAAGAATTACTGGGTTGGGTGAGGACAGCCAATCATCTTTAGGTTTAGAGGTTCTTGAGCTTGATGAGCTCGATTTCGGCTTGGTCGGCAATCGCACTGCTGGTCGGGGCAATTTGGATAATTTTCCGATAAAGAATAGCTGCGGTTACAGGCATATTCTCAACCATTTGATAACGGCGAGCAAGTTCCCAAAGAACCTCTGTGGATTCAGGAAATAAATCCCGTACCTTTTCAAGCTCTTGAAGGTATCTTTGGCTGGGCAGCGTTTCACGTGCGATTCGTAAATAGTCCATACGCATATCCAAGTCGAACGGTTGGTGACGAATGGCTTCAAGAATTGTCATTTCTGCTTCGTTGGTTTCTCCCAATTGAAAGTGTGCTTGGGAACATAGGCGCCAAGCTTCTGCATCTTCAGGGTTTTTCTTAAGGGCATCACGGGCATGGAGAAGGGCTCCTGTGAAACCACCTTCAAGGTATGCGTTTTGTCCTTTATTTAGGGAAGAGTCTATGGCACCCGAAGCATCGCCGGTTTGACCGACAGGCGCAGCAAATGCATCAGCTAAGCTCATAGCTTGTTTCTTTGGTGTATCAATCGTCTCTTCGACAGGGGTTGGTTGGATTGGTTCGTCATTGGATATCGTGTGGAAAGTGGAGGTGGAAGTATCAGGATTGCGGGGTGGGGGCAGTTTCGACTGACTGGTCACGATTGATTCCTTACGAAATAAAGGTGTGGTTCCTGCCAGCAAAGAGGAGGCAAGTTCGGTAACAGATTTTCCCCGCGCATCCATTCCCCGGGCGATAAAATCCGCAAGTCTTCTTTTCCTTAAAAGATTGGCCGAGAAGTTTGATAGGTTTGTACTCTCCAATACCCCAGAGGCCGATTTCTCCAATGCTAGAATAATAGTTTCGGCATCCCCTTCATTATTTTCAGCTTTGGCCACCCTTAGTAAACCCAGTAATGGTTTCGTGGGCGAGGATTCGGTTCGACGGGAAGATTCGCCATACCAGTGTTTGGCTTGAGATAGAAGGTTTTTTTGCAGAAATAAATTACCCATAATCAAGCAATCGTCCGCACTGGCGTTTGCACTTGCTTTGGCAAATGCATTCAATGCCTCAGTCGCTCTACCTTGATCGGCAAGCATTCGTGCATAGCGAAGCTGAATGGGAGGGTCATCAGGTTGTGTGGAGAGGTATTGAACATAGCGTTCAATCGCAGAATCAAAATCTCGAGCCAGGTAATGGGCTTCCGCAACTTCTTTTGCCAACAAATTATCTGGATTTAAGGAAATGGCTTGTTCGAAACGAAAGGCAGCTAGAGAAAATTGTTGAGTATCCATTAAGCAACGTGCCAATTGGATCATAACTTCGACGGAGGATGGATGTTTATCAATGAGGATCCGAAGATGATCAATGGCTTCTTCGGTTCGACCTTCAATTCTCATACTAAAGACAGGACTAAGGTCAACTGGCGGAACCGCTATTTGAAGAGCTTTGGTACTTGGGCTGGTTTCTTCCGATTGTTCATCTCCTGAAGAGCACCCCCATATGCCAAACGAAATTGACCCAAGGAGCGCTATTGATAACCATATTCGATAAATGAACATGCTTCGTTTTTTTCATAGGAATTGGAAACGTCAAGCCATGGTCTGCATAATCTTGCATTCCGTGAATCTATTTCTTTGTGCAGAAAGCCAACGCGAAGCAGTAGATACGCATGAAAAAAGTGAGTTCCAAAGTAATTCCGTATATTCAATAGACCTTAAAAATAGGGACTTGCAGTCTTATTTTCAGGCGCTTACGAAAACGATTCTTCGAATAGAGAACGACATGGGTCTGGAATTACGCCCGTATAACTTTCCTAAGATAGCCTTAAATTTTGATTCCAGTCGAGCCCCTGGTCTTGCAGTTCGACCTGAATTAATCACTGCGACCCTCAAATTCTTGGAATTGCGCGGTTTTACTAAAAAAGAGGTCCACCTAGTGACTTTTTATTTAGAGGAGCTTCAAAAAGTTGAGTGGAACGAGCGGTACAAGGGGTATGAATTAATTACCTCGCAATATCCATCCTATTTCCATGCGGATTGGTTTCAGGATAGTCCAATGCCCCCAGCGATGGGGGATCGAGCTCGTTTTTTTCTTCAATATCCACGGGACTCAGTGACTAGAAAATTAAATGAGAGAAAAAGTCTTTTACCTGCCTGTTTGTTTTTAGATACTTGTTATTGGATCAACTTATCCACGGCCAAAGATGATCCATTCCTAGGAATTGATGGAGCTGTTTCGAATCTTACCCTTGGGGCATCCGGAAATACACAAAGATTTAAAAAAGATTCTACCTTGGGACCGGCGATGTCAGCCGAAATTTTGGCAATCCCTGAAATTTGGGAGAAAAAACTCTTTTCCGTAATCGATTTAACTTCGGTTCAAATTGCTGGTGGTCCCGATTTTGATGCTGAATTTTTAGAGAGCGATGAATCCATAATTATCGGACAGAATCCTCTTTACCTAGATTATTATGCCCTTAAATTCATTGAGCAAAGAAGAAAGCATCGAGGGCTATTGAACCGTTTTGGTGGGAAATACCCATTGTTTCGTTTCGCTAAAGAATTAAACCTTGGTGATGCGTATTCGAGCAACCTGATAGAAATTAAGAAGAATTAAGATTTAGAGGAGGGCTTTTGACGATTATCTTCTACAATCACTCATAACCCGTAAGCAAATTTCTCGTAGGTCGTGCATTCTTAAGTCCGATTCTTCCAAGTATTCCTGGAAGATTTTTTTACTGTGATGGGTAAATAAGCGGTTCAAGCGCATCGATTCATTCAATGCAGCATGTGCACGTTTAAGATGACACAGCCCAAGTAAATAATCCCCTAGATCAAGGGAGCTGGCTGCTAAAACACAATTTCTCTCAGAGTCTGCCAAGCTTGCGCAATAACTCCATGCCAAATTCGGGGCTGGTTGTTCACGGTTGTGCATCATTAGATGTTCCCATGATGAACGGAGAAAAGAAAATAGGGCACTGGTGGAAATGTAGACAGGATGTTTGTGGACGGTGTAAGGTTCAATTTTATGGAGTTCATCTAGTGGAACCGGACGGATCTCCTTGAGTTGTTCCTCGTCTAGTTCAATATCTTCCAGGCAGGTCCAA
The DNA here is from genome assembly GCA_029251885.1 of Opitutales bacterium. Classification (GTDB taxonomy): domain Bacteria; phylum Verrucomicrobiota; class Verrucomicrobiia; order Opitutales; family Seribacteraceae; genus Chordibacter. The sequence continues at coordinate 7,716 of JAQXCL010000129.1, forward strand.
TCCTCTTTTGCCCATCCCATTATTTTTGAGGTCGCGTCTAATCGATCAGGTTCGTTTCGACTCCTGTTATAAGCGGTAATGAATGAGGAAATCTCGCGGTCTGACTTTCGAATGTAGGATTGCCAGTCTGCTTCATTCCAAGCCGTATTTTCTGGCTCTTCCCAATCACCTTCTTGGTTGCTGTCAAAGTCGTATTGGCTCATCAATTTGGTTTGCGGGCATGCAATATACAATTAAACTCACCGTATTATGACAATTGGTCAAACGGATTTTTGGAAAACAGCAGCATACAGAAAAGTCAACTAGGCTCGATTAGGGCAACCGTTAACTATACGGGCCGAGTTCAAGGGGTTGGTTTTAGGTGGCAGGTTAATCAAATTGCTAAGTTTTTCCCTTGTTCTGGTTTTGTTAAAAACTTGTCAGATGGGACAGTTGAACTCGTGGTCGAAGGCGCTACTAAAGAAGTGAGAGGCATGGTAGAAAAAGTAAACGATCGAATGCAGGATTATTGGCATGAGATCAAAATAGATGAGAGGGCGGGGGATGCTCATTTTTCTGAATTTAGCATTCAATACTAAGCAAAAAAAAACCCGCACAAGCGGGTTTTGATACGAAATTTTGAAAAATTTAATCTAGTTGTTTGACTTCAAGTGGAAAGCTTAGTTGCCCACCTTTTCGCGCAATCATCCTAAGAACTGCCTGTAACGCCTTTTCAGCCAAAAAATCAGGCTCAATACCAAGGTGTTTAGCCGTCTCCTCGAGAGAAACAGTAGATAACTTGGGCATCGGCAAAGGTTTAGCCGTTTCTTCAACTGATTTTGCTTGGAGAGCTGTATCTACTTCTGAGACTTGGATTCGGTTGGATGTGGCTTTCATTAGTGTAGGAGTGGAAGACTCGGAAGAGGGAGGATTTTGGGATATCTCCTCAGTAAAAGGAGAATTTTGCTGAAGAGAGGGAGAGAATTGAGGTTTTGAAGTTTGGTCCGAAACATCAAGGTCTTCGATGAATGAGTCTATTTGTGCTCGACTTTCAATATTAGAAAAGTCGGAAACTTCTTCAGATTCGGGAGAATGCGAGCGGTTCAACTTTTTGCCCAATTCTTCTAAGTATTCTTCCTGTTCAAGAGATTGAAGTCTTTCCTGTGCGATTTCCAGTTTCTCGTCGATTTTACCTATCTCTAATTCTAAATCAGTGCAAGGGGTGTCAACCAAATCTGATGATACACGAAGGCCGTCCTCAAGAGCAGAAATTCTTTGCTCTAAAGCTTTTCTTTGAGCCATTACCTCTTCAATTAGCGAATTTGTCTCATCCCGCTTCTTCGCAACCTTTAGCTTAGCATCAAAGTCTTCTTTTTGCTTAGACAATTCATCAATCGCCCAGTTTAAAGAATTTACCTTATTCGAATGCATTTATTTTATTTATGTTGATAATGAAAATTTGTCCACAATATCTTAATGGAGTAAGATCAGGAGTGAATGAGCGTCTCCCTCAAGGGTTTGGTTGTAATCTTCAGCGATTGATAATCTTCCTTTTGGAAACTTAATAAGTTTAGGCGTGCGTCTGTGTAACGAGGGTTTATCTCCAATGCTTTTTTAAATAATGACATGCACTCTTGTTTGTTAAAATTTGCATGAAAGCACTTCGAGACCGCAAGGTTGTTGAGACAATCGGCAGAATTAGGAAATTTGAGAACAAGTTCGGCAAAATAATTGAGAGCATGATCGTAATCATTTAACTGAGCGTAGCAGGATCCAAGTAGGAATGAAGTTTCTAAAAATTTTGATTCTAACTTTATGGTATTTAGTAAATCAATGGCTTTCTTATATTTGCCTAAAGTTATTTCAATCCAAGCAAAAGCTAAATTAACATCATTATGGTCAAATTTATTAAGTAATTGATTTTTTAGTATATCAAAGCTGTACTTTGTTAATATTTTCCGAACATTAAGGAGTGAATTAGAAAGATTTCTTGATGTATTATTTTCATGAATTTTATAATCGAGAAATGATTCGCGGATAAAGTTAATATTTTTGTGATTGAAAAATAGATTAAAATACCAGTCATAATCAACTGCACTGGATATTTTTTCATCAAACTTTTCATTAATCGTATTTCTTGCTAAAAATAATCCACTCCAAAAGTGATTTCTCTTTAATTGAAACAGGATCG
>JAQXCL010000045.1 GCA_029251885.1 Opitutales bacterium
GCCAGTTTCCACATTCTCCCGAATCTCTTCTTTAACCGCTTTTGTATTCTCTTTAATTTCCTGATGCTTGGCTTTGTTGGTTTCCTTGAACTCCGCAATCAAAACTTCTCTCTCTTCCGCAGTTGAGTCCTTGAGCTTCGACTGGAGGACCTTTTTTGCTTCCTGCAATTCATCGCGCTTGGCTTTAATATTTTCTACTTTAGCTTTCAGTTCATCAGACATATTAATTTGTGGGCGCTCCTGACGATGTGGGCGTGCTTCTTTTATCTCTTCACGAATTGTATCTTTAGATTGCTTGATTTCGTCAAAACGGTCTTGGTTTGCTTGCTTGAAGGCTTGAGTAGCTTCTTTGATTTCTTTTTTGGTCGCACCTTCTCCAAGTTTTGAAATATTTTCTTTGAGTTCGGCATGAAGGGCTTCCATCTTTGCTTTTATCTCACTTACCTGATCTTTAGCTTCATCGGAAAGTTCAGGTCTATCCAGTCTTACGATATCTCCTGAACTAACTTTTTGTTTTATGGCTTTAGCAACGATAATCTTGGCTAGTTTGGGACGTTGTTGCCCAAAACTAACGCTAAACGCTAATATACTGGTGAGAATTATTGTGAGTGTTGTTTTTTTCATAGTTTTAATTGGTTAATAATGAATAATTGCGGTCTTTTTTCATTATTCATGCCAGATCTATTGTTTTACTTAAGTACTTGTTTGGTATGTGTTTATCGGTAATTACTGAAGTTTTAGTGCCCATGGCTTTGGATTTAATTGGGAAATATTTACGCATTAATTATTTTCTGCGGGGTAATATTTCTCCATGAAGGCACTGGTCGGGTTATTTTTTTAACCGGACTTTCAAATAATCTTTGCGAGTTCAAGGTAACCGGACGGCGGTACTGTTGTTTATACATTTCTGGTAAATGCGGGTTTCTATGAACCTGAGAATTTTCTTTTCCTATGGTTTAACCCGATTCATGCTAGTCGGTGTGGACAGGAATTTAATCTATCTTTTACTATGTTTTTCTTTCTCGTTTGGCTTGAAAGCCAAAACAACTTCTTTGGGTGAAGTCCCGCAATGGTCAGACCTCGATATTTTTCAGGAGTCCATAACCCGTAGTGAATTTATTCATTCTTTAGACACCGTTTATTGTCCGCGACCAGAGTGGTGGTCTGCTTGGATTAGTATTAAAGAGGATAAAGCAAGTATACGAAAATTCCCACAAGATGACGATTGGTACGATTTGTATTTTAAGAAAGATGAAAAAACACCCAGTTCTTTCACCAAGGCAAAATCGGTTTCCACAAATCTGCGTGGCTTGACTATCGCCCTAGACCCCGGTCATATTGGTGGAGCCTGGTCGGCGATGGAAAAAAGGCATTTTTCACTGAATGATGACCAACCGGTGAAAGAAGGCGACCTTGCCCTGGCAGTGGCCAAAAATTTAGTTCCTGCCCTCAAGGATTTGGGAGCCATCCCCGTGCTCGTCCGTAAAAAAGCCGAACCTGTTACCCAGAACCGACCGCAGCATTTTCGCGAAGTTGCAGTGGAGTGGGCACAAACAGTCCTGGGCGAGGACTACAACAATACGGAGAAAAAAAATATTCTCATACGGGAACGCCAGGAATTGCTCTTTTACCGGGTAGATGAAATTCGTGCTCGGGCAGATTTAATTAATCATTCGATCAAACCGGATTTGGTTATCTCCATTCATTTTAATGCCGCCGCCTGGCCGGATGCGGAAAAAAGGGAATTGGTCGGTCGGAATGACCACCATATTCTGGTCAATGGATGTTACATGGGTGGCGAACTAGCCTATGATGATCAGAGGTTTGAACTTATCTGGCGCTTGGTCAATCGATGGTCTGTTATGGAACAGGGCTTGGCGGAATCACTTTCTCATTCCTTTTCTCAAGTCACCGGCATGCCGACCTTTTCTTACAAGGGACCCAATGCTCTGAAAATTGGAGAAGTTCCCGGGGTGTGGGCCCGTAACCTATTGGCTAACCGAATATATCGTTGCCCGGTCGTATTTCTCGAACCTTACATTGCCAATTCCTTGTCCGTTTATCCACGGGTTCAAAAATGGATAAAGGAAGGGGAGGGTAATACTTTTGATTTGGTCTCGGAGTATACCGAGGCGGTTCTGTTGGGTTTACAAAATTGGTCGGCTGAATAAACGGATAAGGAGATTATTTTCTCAATGTTTGTTTGATCATTTCTATGACCGATTGATCATAAGCCTGCACTGTCTTGGTGGGCCCGACAAGTTTTAGAAAAATCGATCCCTGCCTTCCCTCTACAATAGATCCAAGTAAAGAGTGGCCCGGTTTGGGCGTCTTAGGACCAAATGGAGAACCGCTGAGAAAAGTTCCGGTAGCCCGGGCATAGGTTACCTTCACTTCGTTAACGATTTCTTCTTTTATCTCCTGGTCCTGCATGTCTTTAAATTGTTTCATCCAACGGTCAATATTTGCCCGCACTCCGCCTCCGCCACTCGGACCAAAGTAAAAGAAGACGAGTTGGGCGGTCTTTCCATCCTCACTGGTCAGATCGAATTGTGCTTTGCGCATTGGTGAGGTTGGTTCGCTTTGCTTCCAGTCATCCGGAGCCACAAACTGATACCCAGCGATTTCAACGACATTTGCCCAAATGAAAAATGGGGTGAGACAAAAGATAAAAAGAAGGGATTGTAATCGTTTCATTATTGATACTTGGGTTAATTTGTCATCAAGGGATCAGGTTTTTTTAGCTGAAGTTGACTAGGGCTTGCGAAAAACCATGAAGTGTTGCTGAGGTAAATCCTCTGATGTTTTTTCCCACTTCAGTCCGAGTGACGAGATTTCTTTAATCGCCTGTTTCTGGGACATTTTGTGGAGTTTTTTAATCGGAATACCAGGGTCCTCCAACCGGTACTCGATTAAGACAAGTTTCCCTCCAGGTTTAAGGATTTTAAAAATTGAATTACCCATTTCCATAGGGTGAGAAAATTCGTGGTAAGCATCTACGATCAAAACACAGTCTGCGGAGTTTTCTTCCAGTTTTATATCGGTGATTGTACTTTTAATAGGTTCGACATTATTCGCCTTGTTTTTCTTCATTTTCGAACGAATGATCCCGATCATTTGCGGGGAGATATCCACCGCGTATACCTTTCCCTGTGGAACAAGGGGAGCGATGCGGAAACTGAAGTACCCGGAACCCGCACCTAAATCAACCACCTTGTCAGTTGGGCTAAGAGAAAGGTTTTTGACCAATAAATCGGTGCGTTCCTGTTGCTCTCGTTCCGGTCTTTCCAACCAGCCCGCACCCAAATGTCCCATCACTTTTGAAATTTCCCTTCCCATGTAAAATTTACCAATTCCATCACGGGTTGCTTGCCCGATCACATAAGGGCCATTCTTATCTTTACTAATCTCTTCTGCCCTGAGCATAGAAAGAAAATTAGAAATGAGTAGGGCTAAAAAACAGACAAGAGGGGGCAAGGATCTTAGGTTCATACAAAATTTATTGAAGGTGCATGGCTGAAATGCAAATCAATATTGAACCAGTCCGTGGAGTTGGATAGGATAGGAAGAATATTTATGAAAGTCATTCGAGCCAAGAGCGCCGGTTTTTGTTGGGGAGTTGAGCGAGCGATTCAAATCGCTCGTGAGGAAGCTCAAGGGGGAGCGCGTCGTGTCTACACAGATGGTCCTTTGATTCATAACAAACAGATGATGGAAGCTCTGGGCAAAGAGGATGTCCAGGAAGTGGGTGACTATCAAAGTAGCCAGGCTCTCGACCTCGAACAATCTGCGGACAAGGAATCTGTCGTTGTGGTTCGGGCTCATGGGATTTCTCCCCAACGCCGGGAATATCTTAAAGGATTGGGCTTGCCCTTTCGCGATGGTACCTGTCCGGACGTTGGAATCATCGCAGGTAAAGTAAAGAGCCATGCAGAGCGGGGTTTTGATGTGGTCATATTTGGAGATCCGAAGCATCCAGAAGTGATTGGTTTGTTAGGCTACTCCAAGGGGCGTGGACATGTGGTAAATACCCTGGATGATCTTGAAGAATTACCAAGTTTTCAGGGCGAGGTGGCCATGGTTTCACAATCTACCATGTTTACTCACGAATTTAAAAAACTCACCAGCAAGCTTGCCGAAAGTTATCCTAAACTCGTGGTCTTTGATACCATTTGCGGGGCGACTAAGGAAAGGCAGTCTGACCTGGTTTCTTTATTTAAGGAAGGTGCAGAGGCTATTGTGGTGATCGGGGGGAAACACTCCGCAAATACCCTCAAGCTTGCCAAGCTTGCATCCTCCCACAATCGACCAACCTTTCATGTGGAAACTGCAGAAGACATCATTTCTACCGAATTAAGCAAATTTACCACTGTTGGAGTGACTGCCGGTGCATCAACTCCTGAATTTATCATTCGTTCAGTCTGCGAACGATTGGAAGCCATTTGATCATTACCCTATATTAATATGAAGGAATTTGTCCCCAATGTATTGGCGGAGCGCTACGCTTGCCCCGCAATGACTCAACTATGGTCCGCATCCGGAAAGGTTGTACTGGAGCGCGAATTCTGGATCGCAGTTATGCGGGCTCAGCAGGATCTCGGTGTGGAAATCGGGGACGATGCGATAGAAGCTTCAGAAAAAGTAAAACGCCAAGTGGATTTGGAATCGATTCGCAAGCGTGAAGAAGTAACCAAGCACGATGTAAAGGCAAGGTTGGAGGAATTTGCGGAACTTTCTGGTCACCAACATGCACACAAGGGTATGACCAGTCGGGATCTTACCGAAAATGTCGAGCAATTACAGATTCATCGCAGCCTGAGTATCCTGCTCGAGAAAGCGATTGCCTCGCTGCTTGCTCTCTCCAAACGTGCTCAGGAACATCGAGATGTCTGCCTGACAGCCCGTTCCCACAACGTACCTGCTCAATTGACCACCCTCGGTAAGCGCCTTGCCAATTGGGGGGAAGAACTTTCCCGCTCTGTGGAGGATCTTTCCCGTCTTTGTGCCACTTATCCATACCGAGGGTTAAAAGGGGCAGTGGGTACCCGCCTCGACCAGATTACCTTACTTGGAAGTGAGGATAAGGCAGCTGAGTTGGATCGCAGCCTCATGGAGCATCTCGCAGCCACTGCCAATTGGGAAAATGTGGGACAGGTTTATCCAAGAAGCCTTGATTTTGAAGTGGTATCCCTGCTTGTACGCCTGGCTGCCGCACCGGCAAATTTTGCCACAACTTTACGAATTATGGCGGGGCACGAATTGCTTGGCGAAGGGTTTGCCAAGGGGCAAACTGGTTCCTCGGCAATGCCACATAAAATGAACAGCAGGAGTTGCGAGCGTATTAATGGTTTTCATTCTCTGCTAAATGGATACCTAAACATGGTCGCCAATTTATCGGGGGATCAATGGAATGAGGGGGATGTTTCCTGCTCAGTTGTTCGCCGGGTTGCCTTGCCGGATGCCTTTTTTGCCCTCGATGGATTGTTTGACACCTTTTTGACTGTGCTTGATCAGATGGAAGTGTTTCCTGCGGTCATAGAGGCGGAAAAGGACAGATACTTGCCCTTCCTTCTTACCACCACCATAATGATGGAGTCCGTTAAGGGCGGTGCCGGTCGCGAAGACGCCCATGCGGCCATCAAAGAACATGCTGTTTCCACGGTTCGCGATTTGCGTGAGGGAAAAATCAGCCGTAATGATTTAATTGATCGACTAGCCAAAGATTCACGGGTTGGGATGAAAAAGCAGGAGCTTGAAAAAATCCTGTCTGAAGGTGAAGGGCGTATCGGAGCGGCGGGGGAACAGGTCGATCAGTTTGTAAAGCGGGCCCAAAAGTGGGGAGATAAATATCCCGAGGCCAAGCAGTATTCTCCTCAATCCATTCTCTAGTTAGTGCTATGGGATGAGGGGAGCATCCCTTTTCTTGGATTTTGCGATTGCCAACAGGGGGGTGCAAGGTGCATTCCTTTTAGCTAACTTTCATAAAATATAACTCATGGCTGAAGAACTAATTGGAAATTGCTTGGTCGCTCAATCGGGCGGGCCTACTGCCGTCATTAACGCCAGTGTAGCCGGGGTAATCTCGGAAGCGCTTAACCAAGAATGCATCGAAGAAATTTACGGTGGAATGAATGGAGTATTGGGCATTCTTAAGGAAGACTTGATTGATCTTGCTGAGGAATCCCAACAGAATATCCGTGGATTGCGCTACACCCCTGCATCCGCATTGGGAACTTGCCGATTCAAGCTCAAACGAGATCAGGAATACGAACGTATTCTTGAAGTGTTCGAGGCTCATAATATTCGCTACTTCTTTTATTGCGGAGGAAATGACTCCCAGGATACCGCGGATAAGATTTCAAAGCTTGCTCAGAGCAAGGGATATGCACTGCGCGTCATTGGTGTGCCTAAGACCATTGATAACGACCTCGTAACTACTGACCACTGCCCCGGTTATGGAAGTGTGGTAAAATACTTGTGCACCGTGGTTAAGGAATCCGCCCTCGATCACGAAGCCATGGGGCAACACGATCTTGTTTCGATCATTGAAGTGATGGGCCGAAATGCCGGTTGGATTGCTGCCGGAGCTACCCTTGCCAAAAGCAAGGAAAATCCCAACGATGCACCTCACCTCATCTACCTTCCCGAATTACCTTTTTCCAAGGAAAATTTTATCGATGATGTACAATCCGTGCTCAAAAAGAATAAATATTGCATGGTGATTGTAGGCGAAGGACTTGTTGATAAGGATGGAAATTATGTTGCCAACTCGGCAACTGGACAGGACGCCTTTGGACACCAGCAACTTGGGGGAGTTGGAGATTTTCTAGCCAATCTGGTCGAGCAAAACCTTGCTGTCAAAGCACGCTCATCAAAACTGGGCATTGGACAACGGGCTGCCGCTCATTGCTCTTCCCAGACTGATAACGACGAATCATTCATGGCCGGTCAGGCAGCTGTTAAAGCTGCGATGGATGGAGAGACCGACAAAATGGTCATCTTGGTTCGTGGAGAAGAAGAGGCTTATACCTGTGAAACTGGACTTGCTCCTTTGGCGGAGATTGCCAATGGGGTAAAAGAAATTCCTTCCGATTGGATTTCTGAGGACGGGGTCAGCATGACAGCCAAGTTTATCAAATATGCCCAGCCTTTAATTGTGGGTGAAGTCGAAGTCCCTCATGAGAATGGAGTTCCTGCTTATGTTCGTTTGTCGAAGAGACGGGTGCGTAAGGTATTGGACTCTTTTACCTTTGAACAAGCATAACCTTATAACGGTTTCAACAAACCTTTAAAAATCTTGGAGCTCCCCGTCGTCAGGCGGGGAGCTTTTTTATTGGAGGGCACGATCGATACACTGCACGATCTCTTCCACCGGTTCCAAGCCCACAGATAGGCGGAGTAAATGAGGTGATAACCCTGCCTGGTCAAGTAGTTCCCTGCCTTTATGAGTTTTGGTCAGCGGATAATGAGCAAGGTAGACATAGGGACAACAATTGGAAAACTCCGTTCCAAAACTCGGGCTTTTAAGCATTTGTAAACGGTCGTAAAATTCCTCAAAGTTTCCCGAAACCTCAAAACTTAGGTTGCAGCCAGGCCGGTTGGGGCCAGCAAATTTTTCGAAGTTTTTTGCGTATTTATTCTGGTATGCCCAGTGCAGATTTTTGACCTTCGGATGGTTTTGTAAAAACTCGGCGACTTTTAGGGTTTGGGCATTTACGCGATCAATAAAATTGTCGTAATAAGGAATCTGCTCGGCCATACGGGTGAGGTCCCTGGAGTAGGGCGGACAGATTATACTCTGCGTAACTTCAAAAAGTTCTCTTCCCAACTTGGAAGACCGGGGGAAAGCCAGGCTGCCCATCATCACATCGCCTTCCCAACCCGCATACTTGGTCAAACTGTTAACCACAACATCCGCCATCCCCGTAATCCCAGCATTTTTGGGAGAAACCATGGTCGGATCGACCACAAGCAGTGCATCTGCCTGATCGCAGAGACCCCTTGCTTTTTCAAGGTCTCCAGCCTGAAGTAGGGGATTGGTTGGAAACTCGGTAATAACCCCAGCAATAGAGTCCCCATACTTTTCAAACAGGGAGCTGAGCAGGTCGAGGTTACCAATTTGATGAACCTCGATCACCTGACCCTTAGTTGAAGCATATAAGTTCATCGCTTCTATGGTATCTAGGTACAACCATCCCCAACGTATCCAAACTGTTTTTCCCCGGGCCTGTGCATGATCGACTGCCGATTTGAAAAGGGCATGAAAAGCATTGGCACCCGAGGAGGCGAGAAGAAGATCCTCGGGCCCGACATCCGGCCCGTGGGCACGGGAGATCGTTTCCTTGACTATGGACTGAGCATCTGCAACTTCCGCCAAGGTTTCCCGCCTTTCCAGTAATCCCCGTTCCCAAAGGTAATCTTCGGCCAGACGGGAGGATATTCCACAACCAGTGTGTTGAAAGAAGGAGGATATCTGTGCATTTGTGGGAGATGCGGTAGGGACTTGTAGCAGAGTCCATCCATTTCCCTGCTGAACGCGTGGATTTTTTGGGGAATAGCGTTTAATGACTTCCTCGCAATCCTGTTCGCGGGCAAATAAATATCCACAGCTCATATTTGCCTGATCATTACAGATATCTGCAAGCATTTGACTGATCATTTGATGCCTGACAAAGCGCGGATATCCTGTGGGTAAGGCAGCGAGGGTTTGTGGGTCTTTCTCCTCGTAACCAATCAAGTCAGCAACTTTTGGCAGGCTTACACAAACCGCATGAGGTTGGGCGGGTAGAGGTTGACCAAGAGTAAAACGACCGAGGCCGGAAGTCTTCACGGGACTACTTCGTTTTCAATGATTTGTTCAAAGGTTTGCCGCTTTCGAATCTGGCCGAGTCGACCATCTTCCTTACGCAGAACCTCCGCGGCTTCGGGAAATGAATTATAATTTTTTGCCGACATCGATGAACAGTATGCACCCACCCCTTCGATTACGCAAAAATCACCAATCTCTCCACGGGGAAGATTTCTGGGGAATAAGGCTTCTGGATCCCCCGGAGCTGGGGTCAGAAGATCTCCAGATTCACAACAATGTCCAACCACCACTTGGTCGATAGATTCTCGAAATTTTTCCTGTCCCGGTTCGCAAAGCAAATGAATGGGGTGCTGGGCACCATAAAGGCTGGGACGCAAAATTTCCGTCATTCCGGAATCGAGCTTGAGAAAACGGTATCCATCTGGTCCGGTGGAAGTGACATCTTGTACTCGTGTAACCAAGCTGCAGGCATGGGCGAGAAGAAAAGTGCCCGGCTCAATTTCCAGCTTTAATTTCCGTCCTGTTTCCGCGGCGAAATTTTTAAATAATTCACATACTGGAGATCCAACTTCCTGTAAATCAGTTGGTTTTTCATCAGGCATACGTGCCACCTTGTATCCACCACCCAAATTGATTGTTTCGACGGAGGGAAAGGAACGGGCCAAATCCAAAGTCATGGAGGCCACCGTTTTCCAAACATCTGGGTCGGAACCTGACCCAATATGGGTATGAATACGTTCGACCGTGAGGTTGTATTCCTGGCAGAGGGAAAGGGCTTCATTTAAATCGTCCTTCCATATCCCAAAGCTACTTGCCGGACCGCCAACATTTGTACGGTTGTTACCGCCCGAGCCTTTGCCCGGATTAAAGCGTAGACCTACCCGTTTGGTTTTTCCCCACTTTCCAAACTTGTGAATTTGATGGAGTGAACAAAGGTTTATCTTGATTCCATCCTGGGCCCAGTAGGTAAAATCATCGGCCAATTCCTGAGTGCTCAGGGATATCGACTCCGTACCAAACCCCGCCCGTACTGCCCGTTCTACTTCGTACACCGAACTCGCATCGATACCGAGTCCCTCTTCGTTGAAAATTCGCAGAATAGCAGCAGTGGGTGCAGCTTTCATTGCATAGCGTGCAAAGAGACCATAGGCATGGGGGAAATTCATGACCGCCCGGGCATTTGCCCGCAATATAGCCTCATCGTATACAAAGCTGGGAGTACCAAATTCCATTTGGATCTCTTCTAAATCCTCGTAGCTTAAAAATCGCATAGTATCGCTCATTAAATCTTAGGAAATAGTGGTTCTTGGGAACAGAAGCAAGCCTTCGGGCGATAGAAACAGGAATTATCTGCCTATTTTTGCAAAATTAAAAAAGTCAATGGGTATCCATTGCCAGTTGTTTCCCGCCTGCTTTGTTCATTAGGGAAATGGTCCCGCCAATCGGGAAAGTGGGTATCCCCCACAAAATCCGCATCGATTTGAGTGAGGTGTAATTCTTCGCACAGGGGCATGGCTTCGGCATAAATTTGTTCTCCCCCGCATATCCACACATTACTGGACATAGCCGATGCCTGCCGTATACCTTCTGTCAAACTCCCCGCTCGTTGAGCATGAGTAAAGCTCAGGTTCGGGTTACGGGTAAGGACGACCACTTTGCGTTCTTCGGCATGCTCCACAAAGTCTTCGTAGCATTTTCGTCCCATGATTAAAGCTCCATCCCGTGTGGTATCTAAGAAATATTCCCAGTCTTTCTGGATTTTCCAGGGTAGGGTACCACTCGAGCCCATTACCCGTTTGCGGCCACAAGCTGCAATCATTCGGATCATCAGACAGGAATTAGGTTTTTTGAGAATATGTTCATATTCGATTGCATGGTTGAGATTGGGTAAGGTACTTGCAAATATGCAAACGTTCAGTGGAAACAATGCAAACGAATAGCGACGAATTTGGCGGGCGTATCTTTCTTCCCGATTCCTGGCAGCGCCAGGCGTTAAACGAGCTTCGGGGAGGCAAGGATGTGGTGCTTCATGCGCCCACTGGTGCGGGCAAGACTTTTGTCTTCGAGCAGTGGATCGAGGCAGGGTTTAAGGGGCGGGCGGTCTACACTGTGCCTACCCGGGCATTGGCCAACGATAAGTTTCGTGAATGGAAAGAGCGTGGATGGGAGGTCGGACTGGTCACTGGGGATGTACGCCACCTTCCGGAAGCCTCCGTGGTGGTGGCCACCTTGGAAACGCAGCGCGGATCGATGGCAGGTATCCATCCGCCTGATCTTTTTGTGGTCGATGAGTATCAATTACTCGGAGATTCTCAGCGTGGTCCGGGCTATGAGGTCACCCTAGCTATGGCTCGACCTCAAACCGCTCTGCTTCTAATGAGTGGCAGCGTAGCCAATCCACATGTCGTTGCCGAGTGGTTGGTTGGTCATGGACGTCGGGTCGCGGTTATCGAGGAAGCCAGACGTCCGGTTCCTCTTGAGGAAGTTATGGGTGAGGTCCTTCTCAAACGCTCTGCTTCGGGTGGGAAATTGCACGGCCATTGGCCGAGGTTGGTCGATGGTGCCCTACGTGCCGGGCTTGGTCCATTATTGATTTTTGCCCCCCGGCGCAAAGCCGCAGAAGAACTTGCCCGTCAACTTGCCCATGAATTACCCGAGCCCGAAATGCTCGAACTTACCACCGAGCAGCGCCGTTTGGCCGGTAAGGAACTTTCTTCGCTGTTGCGCCGTCGGGTAGCCTATCATCATAGCGGCCTTGATTATCTTAAGCGGGCAGGGCTTGTCGAACCCCTGGCTAAGGCCGGACAGTTACAGGTGGTGGTGGCGACCACTGGCTTGGGTGCGGGGATTAATTTTTCCACCCGTTCCGTATTGGTCACAGATAGGGAATATCGAATAGATGAGCAATTACACCAGGTCCGCCAAGATGAACTTTTACAAATGTTTGGCCGGGCGGGCAGACGGGGTAAGGATACCCGCGGATATGTGGTGGTTGCTTCTCGCCAAACCCGAATTTCCGATGCCCGGCCTTTGCGCCTCCAACGATCCTCCACCCTCGACTGGCCATCCTTACTCAAGGTCATGGATGATGCTCTGCAAAGGGGAGAAAACCATGTGGATGCCGCCCGCCAGCTTGCAGACCGACTGTTTTCAGATGAAGAACTTAGGCTGGGATTTCGCGAATCCCTTGGCAACTTGAGTTCCTTAGCACAAGCGAAGGAAGGCGCTAAACAAGCTACGGATTCTCCCAGGGATGAGGTGATCGAGATGCTTAACAGCGCTGGCCTCTGGGAAAGAAGGGGAGGCCAGTCGCGGGCATTACTCGGCCGGGCTCTCGTAAGAAAAGGTGAGAAGTGGATAGCTGCCCTTACTCTGCCCGATACTTTGAACAAAATACCGACGGGAAATCCCTGTCGTTTTGGAACCAAGAAATCTCCGACTTATGGAAAAGAAATTCCGGTGGCTGTTTACCTCGATGAATCAATGGGGGAACGGGTCACCCTGATTAAATCATTTCGTAAGGTTTTACGACTGGCAGTGGCTCAGGAACGACCAAAGGGTAAACGGAAATATGCGCGGAAGACCTGGAAGCGTCTTGGCTTGGAGGATCAATTACGTCCCTTTTTCTCATCCCTTTCTCAGGGTGGTGAACTGGTCGAGTTTGTGGATCGAGGAAAAGTTCTTAGTGCCCGTCTAAGCTATGAAAATGCACAGGCTCTGGCTTGGAAGGATTCACGGGGTCGTTTACTTCTCAATCCTCAATTACGCCGCGTTTCCCGATCATTTGATTCTCCTTTCGTGGAGAAAAGTTCGGTGCATGGAGATGATTTAGCTCAGGCCAGTCCGGTTGAGGCATGGTATGTTTTGGGCTTAATCGATGAGCATGCCCGGCCTACCGACCGCGGCCTTATTTTTAGCCAGTTTTCAAGGGGTGAGGGCTTGGCAGTGGCGGTGGCCTTGGAAGATCCAACCTATGATATTGATGAACTGATTCATGACCTGGCAAACCTTCGGGCTGGGCATCGTTTTCGTTCCTGGGCCAATACGGAGTCCCGTCTATCTGCTCTCTGCCGACAGGCCTATGGTTTTCGTGACTGCCCGGGGTATTTACGGGCTGGCTTACCGATCGAATTTGGGGAAGGGGCAGTCGATTTTATCCGGGAACGTTCTCTTCTTACTGCCTTAAAGGAGGGAGAGGCGGAGGACTTGGGTGCGGGGGATGTGGAGCGCCTGGTTATTGAGTGGAAATGTCTGCTCGATTTGATTGCTCATGGGCCTGACCTTGGTATTCCCCGCTGGACGGAGTTGCAAACTAAGGCACGAAAACTGGGAAGTTCCCATTCGCAGGCGGAGGAACTCCCACAACTTCCCGAGCTTCCTATGAGGCAGCGCAGACGCTTTGAAGGTCCGGTCCGTCGGGGGTAATCGTTTGGTCTTGGCTACCCGGCGAGAGCAGTTAAAGCTTCGGAAGTTTCCTGACGTTTTTTCTGGTTATCTGCCAATTGTTTCCGAGCCCCTTCGACCACCTGGGTTGGTGCCTTATCGGTAAAGGCGGCATTGTTTAACTTGTTTTCGATCGAAGATATAATTTTGTCCAAACCTTCCATTTCCTTGGTCAGTCTTGCCCGCTCGACCACAGGATCAATCCCGCTGGCCAGATCCATATAAACCGATCCAAATGAGGTGACCAAAGTTGGCATGCCCACGGGTGCTTCCTTTACCCGTTTGAGTGCGGCCGATCCTACTGAACTGAGAAGGGAGGAAATATGTTTTTCCAACACCGTGGAATTTTCATCATCTGCAAGGTAGAAGAATTCGACTTTATTGTTACTTGCCAAGTTGCGGTCCGCTTTGAGGGCACGCATGGAAGTGACGAGCTCGCGAATAGCGAGCATTTCCTCAAGGGCGGAAGCATCTGGCCGGACGCCCGCTTGTTCAAAAGATTGATTTAACTCCTGACCCGTTCCCGGATTGATCCACTGGATGGACTGCCCACCGGAAAACCCAAGTCCTTTCCACAGTTCTTCGGTAATAAAAGGAGTCGCAGGGTGTAGCAGAAGTAAAACTTGTCTAAGGCATAGATCCTGAATCGCAAGGCAGGTGTTTTTATCTTCCCCGCCTTTCATACGAGCCTTCGAGTTTTCGACATACCAGTCGCACAGGTCGTTCCAGAAAAAACGATAGATCGATTGAAGGACAGAATTAAATTCGTACTCCTCGTAGAGTCGTTCCACTTCATCAAGGGTTTGTACGAGACGGAGCAAGATTGCATGATCGTCCTGGTTGAGTTGGGCTGGATCAATCCGGTTGATAATCTCTTCCAGGGTGGACTCGCGAGTTTCCTCATCCGCCATTTGACGAAAGCGCGAAAGATTCCATAATTTATTACAAAAATTCCTTCCCTGCTCAATTCGTTCCTCTGAAAAGCGGATATCCTGACCCTTGGGGGCTATGCTCATTATTCCATATCGCAAACCATCTGCACCATACTTTTCAATGAGATCGAGCGGGTCGGGGGAATTCCCCAAAGATTTGGACATTTTACGCCCCTTTTCATCACGAATAATTCCGGTGAAGTAAACATCCTTAAAAGGTATACGCTTACGGATTTCCTCGTCAGATAGAGTAACCTTGGGATCAACCGGATCCCCCTTGAATTCCAAGCCTGCCATGATCATACGGGCGACCCAGAAAAAGATGATGTCCGGACCGGTCACCAGGGCGGATGTGGGGTAAAAATAATCAAGCCCCTTTTCCTTCATTGCCGATTTATCCGGCCATCCCATAGTGGCAATCGGCCAGAGCCATGAAGATGCCCAGGTATCGAGCACATCCTCATCCTGTTCCCAGTTTTCCGGATCTTCCGGCCCTTTCACAGAGATATGCCAATTTTTTGGATCGTTTCGGGGAGCTCCCTTACGGTACCAAACCGGGATACGGTGTCCCCACCATAGTTGTCGGCTGATACACCAATCCTGAATATTTTCCAACCAGTGGAGATAGGTTTTCTTCCAGCGTTCCGGGAAATAGCGAATAAATCCTTCAGCCACCGCCCGCTTGGCTTCTTCCACGCGTGGATAGCGCAGGAACCATTGCTCGGAAAGACGAGGTTCAACTGGTACATCCGCCCGTTCTGAAAACCCGACATTATTGGCGTGGTCTTCTTCGTCGGCCAGATCTCCCTGCTCCCGTAGTTTTTCCACAGTAGCTTTGCGGGCCTCAAAACGATCCATTCCGGAAAATTCGGGCCCTGCCAAATCGTTGAGGGATCCATCCTCATTTAGGACGTCAATAATTTCCAGGTTGTGCCGCTGTCCGATCTCGAAGTCCAAAGGATCATGGGCAGGAGTAATCTTGAGCATGCCTGTACCAAAGTCTTTTTCCACTGCCGCATCCGCAATGATGGGAATTTCTGCAGGTTGTAGAGGTCGGCGGACTTTTCTACCTTCAAGCTCTGGCCAACGCTCGTCCTCGGGATGGATGGCAAGGGCAACATCGCCCATGATTGTTTCCGGACGGGTTGTGGAAACATAGAGGTATTCGCCCGGAGCATCCGTCAGTTCGTAACGAATTTTAAAAAGTTTTCCATTCTGAGGTTTCGTGATTACCTCTTCGTCAGACAGAGCGGTCCGGCTAACCGGGCACCAGTTGACCATGCGTTTGCCCCGATAAACATATCCGTTGTTAAACAAACGCACGAAGGCTTCGAGTACTGCCTCGGAATAATCGGTGTCGAGAGTATGAACGGTACGTTCCCAGTCACAGGAACATCCAAGCTTTCTCAATTGTTTTAGGATAATTCCTCCGTGTTTATCGCGCCACTTCTTGGCATGCTCGATAAATCCTTCTCTTCCCAAATCGTGTTTATTTTTACCTTCCTTGCGAAGTTGTTGTTCCACCTTGGTCTGGGTGGCAATGCCAGCATGGTCTGTTCCTGGTAACCAAAGCGTGGCATGACCACGCTGGCGTGCCCGCCTGGCGAGAATATCCTGGATGGTATTGTTGAGCACATGGCCCATGGTGAGAACACCAGTCACATTGGGGGGGGGAATGACTATGGAGTAGGCGGGCTTATCCGCATCGGGTCGTCCCTGAAATGACCCCTCTCGTTCCCAGGTTTCGTAGAGGCGGTCCTCCACATCTTTTGGTTGGTATGCTTTTTCCATCTGTTCGTTTAAAAGCGGGTAAAGTTACCGCAATCCCCGGGATTGGCGAGTAAAAGAGCGCGTTCGTCCGTCCTGAAACAGGCGAACTCCGGGTTTACGCAGAAAAGGAGTGAAGAGTAGACCGGCGGCAAATCCGCCAAGGTGTGCAGCTATAGCAACCCCTCCCGCCTGTTTCATTGATTCGGGTAGGGCAATTACCTGTTCAAATACCCACAGGCCGAGCACGAGGTAAGCGGGCAGATAGAGTGTTCCCACAAAAAGAAAAACCCAGTAAAAGATACGAATATTTGCTCGGGGGTAAAGTAGCAGATAGCCTGCGATTACTCCGGAGATCGCACCGGATGCCCCAACCATGGGAATTTCCGAGGTCGGATCGATTAGGGACTGGGCGATGGCGGCAAAAAAACCGCACAGTAAATAGAATAAAAAATAGCGTACCTTGCCCATGGCATCCTCCAGGTTATCCCCGTACAGATATAGAAAAAGCATATTTCCAAAGAGATGGAGGAATCCTCCATGACTAAACATCGATGTGACCACCGATCCCCACTCCCATGCAACTGCTCCAAGGTTGTCCTGAGCAAATTGTCCATAAAAAGCCGCTGGTATGAATCCAAAGTTTGCAAAGTAGGACTTCTGTTCTGCCGGGCCCAGGGGGAGTTGGTAGGCAAAAAATACCCAGATGTTGGCAAGAATGAACAACCAATTAACCAAGGGAAAGGAACCGGTTGGGTTATCATCACGATAAGGAAAGAAAATCATTCTGTAAAAAGCGTATCTTTATTTTTGTTGTTGAGCAATCCCGGGCTTGCTCATGGGATCCACGCACGATACCAACGATAAAAGATGAAGGATAGACATGAAAGGTTGGGTGTTTTTCGGAGCGATTCCGGTATTACTCTGTCCTTTGGTCAGGCGACCTATTTTATTTCGGCGGATGAACCGTTCCATAATATTGCCCTTAAATCATTGAAACAAAATGATTATATTCCTTTTTACCTGGAGATTGCCAAGCGGGAAGGAATGGGGCCGGAATTTCGGGATGCCCTCGAACGTATGATCGAGGAAACCCAGGATGAGGACTAGTTTTTTCCCGGGCTCAAACGGGAAAGGCGGGGAGCAGGGTTAAGGGCGGAATCCTCCTCGGTGGGAATATACCTCGCTCCTGGTCCATAGGTTCGAGAATGAATCGCCCGAATAATTAAACTGTCTTCATCTTTTTCGTATAAAAATCGGAGCTTAAATTTCTTACCTGCCGGTCCTTCAAAAACAAGAGCATCCATATCTTTGCCTCTTAGAGATCCCTGATCATGGCCGCCTTGGAGTGGTTGCTTCCAATACCCTTCAAGTTCAACCAGTCCGTCGGTCTTTAGCCGAATGGTCACCTCTTTCTTTTTACCGATCTTTCCAGTGTAGACACCTTCTTCTGGTCCGGCACACCCGAGGAACCCAAGTAGGCAAAAGAATAATAAGAATGTAAAAGTAGTGGGGCTAGACATCGATCACATCATCCGAGTCTTTACGAAAAGAGGATGTACTTTTAGAGGAATGGGCAAATCCGCTTGCCTTGCCCATATTCTGGGAAAAGGATTTGGTCAGTTTCCGGCATAGGGCCTTGCGAAAGGGTGGGATGAGCAAAGAAAATCCGAAAATATCAGTAATAATACCCGGGGTTAGCAGGACAATTCCCCCTACGACAATCAAGGCACCTTCAATTAGTTCCTGAGCAGGAGGTTTACCCGAACTCATTTCCCGCTGAATTTTCGAGAGAACGGATAATCCTTGCTGCCGGGCAAGAGAGGCTCCGATAATACCAGTTAGCACGATCAAGCCGATGGTGGGCATCGCCCCGATGCGTGAACCCAGCATAATTAATAGGTAGAGTTCCACCATGGGTAGAAAAATAAAAAGCAGGAGCATCCGACCAAACATGGAATTCATCCAAGCGCATCCCACGCCTTTCCACAAGTCCTACCCGCAAGAAATGCAAGATTCAAAAGCGGTGGAAAATTCGTGACCCCGGGCAGGTATTAAGCTACAATCGTCCACTTTATTCCCATTACAGCTATGCATAAATTAGTACTTCTCCGACACGGCGAAAGCCAGTGGAACCAAGAAAACCGTTTTACCGGTTGGCACGATGTTGACCTCACTGAAAAGGGGGAGGGCGAGGCTCGCGAGTCCGGCCGTCTGCTCAAGGAAGCAGGTTTTCAGTTCGATGTTGCTTACACATCCCTGCTCAAACGGGCGATTCGTACCCTTTGGTTTTCTCTTAATGAAATGGACCAGGTCTGGATACCTGTTCATCGCGAATGGCGTTTGAATGAAAGGCACTACGGAGCTTTACAAGGATTAAATAAAGCAGAAACCGCTGAGAAACACGGGGACGAACAGGTACTGGTATGGAGGCGTAGTTACGACATTCCACCACCTCCCATGACTAAAGAGGATGAAGGCTACGCGGGTAAAGACCGGCGTTACGCTGGATTAGACGAGGCAGATATTCCTCTCACCGAATGCCTCAAAGATACAGTCGCCCGTTTTCTTCCCTTGTGGACTGATACGATTGCTCCGCAAATTAAACAGGGGAAAAGTGTGTTAATTGCTGCACATGGAAATTCCCTGCGTGCTCTTATCAAATATTTGGATGGTGTATCCGAGGAAGATATTATTGGAATGAATGTACCCACTGGCATGCCACTTGTTTACGAACTGGATGCCGATCTTAAACCGATCAACCGTCAATACCTTGGAGATCCCGAGGCCGTGGCCAAGGCGATGGAGGCCGTGGCTAATCAAGGTAAGGCAAAGTAATCTACCTATTTGCATCCTTTCTAAAACCCGTCAAATTTAGAACATGGACACAGCATCCGACCAACCCATCAAACTCAAACGCGAGTACGATCCGAATTTTAAGATCACTCCCGAGTACAGGAAATCCCTGCCAGATGTACAGAACTCAGGCTGTTCTGAAATGCAGGGTGCTAATGTTCCCATTCTTCAGGTTGGCATATCAGGTTTTCGCTTACCACTACGATTCGTAGGGCCGGACGGTGAACATCTTACCCTGGAATCCCGGGTTACTGGTACAGTAAGTTTGGATGCTGATAAAAAAGGGATCAATATGTCCCGCATTATTCGTATTTTTTACGAATACGAAAAGGAAGTATTTTCTCCCGAAACCCTTGATAAGATACTCCGCCACTACAAAGAATTATTAGGTTCTCAAGAGGCCAGGATAAAGGTGGATTTTTCTTACCCCATGATTCAGGAAAGCCTTCGGAGTGGATTGGAGGGTTACCAATATTACCAATGTAGTTTTGAGGGAATTATCGATCGTTCGGACCGCGTGCGTAAAATTATAAATTTTGATTTTATTTATTCATCCGCCTGTCCCTGTGCTTCCGAACTTTCTGAGCATGCCCGGGAAGCAAGGAACTTACTGGCCATTCCACATTCCCAACGCAGTCTTGCCCGTGTTAGTGTGGAAGTCCGCCCGGACCAGGAATTATCCCTACTTGAACTGCGCGATATGTGTATCAATGGTTTGGGTACTGAAACTCAGGTAATGGTTAAACGGGAAGACGAACAGGCCTTTGCTGAGCTTAATGGGGCAAAGGTTAAGTTTGTTGAGGATGCGGCCCGACTGCTCTACGAGCAACTGATTGAGGAATCGCGCATTACTGATTTTCGTATTGTTTGTTCCCACTTCGAATCTTTGCATTCTCACGATGCAGTAGCAGTGCTTTGTCGGGGAGTGGATGGTGGATTTCGTGCCGAGTACGAGGATTTTTCCAACCTCGTTATCTAATTTTTTCTGCCCGCTTTTTCGGGCTCTCCTAATTTTTTTCTCCTGCTCGTGCCGTGACTGTTTGTCCACCACGCATTGAAGTTTCGCGCCATCCAATGGTCATCGATTCAATCGCCGAGGAGTATGATGCCTTGGTAGATCGGGCAGACTGGATAAATCCCTACTTCTCACCCGAATGGATGCGCTCGTGGTGGAAACGTCAAAAGCAGGGCCGTGCTCCTCTTGTTCTGCTCGCTTATTCAGAACAGGGAAAACTTCTTGGTTACTGGCCCTTTGTGGAACGTCCGGGGTTGTTGGGTTCAAAGGGTCTTTGGCCCTTTATTTATGACGAAGCAAACTATCATTTTCCCACCTGTACCCAAGATGTTGTCAGCCCTATGATTAATGCCCTTGAAGGCTTGATCAGTTCCTTTCTCTTCGTCTGGCTTCCTCAAATCCCGCAAACTTTTTGGAATGCTTACCTAAGGGAATCCGTTGAAAAAAGAAAACATTTGACCATCACTCGATGTGCCCGTTCGTCCTGTCTGGTGGAACAGGTAAAAGGACAAAGCTTTGAAGAATTCTGGGAGGACAAAATGGGGCCAAAGTCTCGCAAGTCTTTTCGTTACGACGAGCGTAGTCTTGCTGAGCAGGGGAAAATCAGTTGGCAGACTTGCCACACTCTTGAGGAAGTAAGGTTGGCCATGCCTACGACCTGCTTGGTGGAAGTTGCATCGAGTAAGACCTTGGAAAATGCCGGCCTTTACAGCATTCGTGGAAAGCGTGGATTCTTTTTCGAACTGCTTCCCGAACTTGCCCAGTTATCAAGGGCCAGGCTTTCTGTGTTGCGGGTGGATGATCAGCCAATTGCCTGGCAGTTGGAATTGCTCGCACCCGGGCGTTCATACCTCCATCACCTCGCCTACGATGAGGAGTGGAAAAAATATTCCCCAGGTAAACAACTCCTGAAACGCTCGATGGCATGTTGCTGGGAAGAAGGTCGTGTGTTTGATTTTTTACCCGCTCCCTTTGCCTACAAGGAACGCTACGCCACCTCCTCTGAACCTGCCTATGAACTGCATTGGATACACCGTTCCCTGCGCGGGCGGATTGCCAGGTGTCTTATTCGTTGGAATATGAAAATTCGCCAAAAAATGCGCGACCGTTCTCCCGGTCTGGCTGCTGCTGTCGGTCGGGAGGAAGTAAGCAAGGCAAACATGAAAAATTTAGAATAAAGGGTTTTGCCGAATGCCTCATTTTGTCTAGATTAAACGACTTACAATGAATGATTTTAATCAAAGCCTACAGGATTTAAGAGAAAGTTATGACCGCGAACCTCTCCGTCGCGATCAATTGTCTGATGATCCTGTGACCGAGTTTCAAAAATGGATGCAGGATGCGATCGAGTCTGGTGTATACGATCCCAATGCTTGCAGCCTGGCCACAGTGGATAAATTGGGTAGGCCTTCTTCCCGGGCCGTACTCCTTAAAGGCTTGGAGGGTGGAAGGTTTGTTTTTTATTCAAATTATAACAGTCGAAAAGCCGGGCATCTTTCGGATAATCCTCATGTTAGTATGCACTTTCCCTGGTTTTCCATGCAACGCCAGGTAACCATTCTTGGAGAAGTCACCAAGGTGGAGGACTCCCTGACCGAGGAATATTTTCTTTCCCGTCCTTATTTTAGCCGAATCGGGGCATGGGCATCCCAGCAAAGCCAGCCCCTGGATTCGCGCGAAAGCCTCGAGAAGTCTTTTTTACAAGCTCAGGAAAAATATGGGGAAAATCCCCCCTGTCCACCTCACTGGGGTGGCTACTACCTGCACCCACGATCCTTTGAGTTTTGGCAGGGCGGGCCCAACCGTCTACACGACCGCTTTCTTTATCAACAAACGGACGAACAATGGAAAATCACCCGACTGAACCCATGAACGAAACCGGCTCCGGCCAGTTCGATAAGCAAAACCTCGATCAATTGCTTTCCTTGCGGGGCAAACCTTTTGCCGATTGGAAAGAGGAACGTCTCTACCTGCGTGAGAAATGGGGCATCCAGGGCCGAAAGGTTGAGCCTGTGGATTCATCAACTTCGTCCGATTCGGTAGAAGAGGAAGGGCAGTCATGAATTGGGAAACAGTGGGTGAATACGAGGATATTTTTTATCATAAGGCAGGTGGAATTGCACGGGTTACCATTAATCGCCCGCACAAGCGCAACGCTTTTCGTCCGAAAACGGTCAATGAAATGTACCAAGCCTTTCTCGATGCGAGGGAGGATCCAAAAATTGGAGTAGTTCTGCTCACCGGCGCGGGTCCACACACCGATGGGAAATATGCATTCTGTTCCGGCGGGGATCAAAGCGTGCGTGGAGAAGCCGGCTATGTTGACGATCAGGGCGTTCCCCGTCTCAATGTTCTCGACCTGCAAAAACTTATCCGTTCCATGCCCAAAGTGGTAATTGCTCTGGTTGCCGGTTATGCGATCGGAGGCGGGCATGTTCTACATGTCGTGTGCGATCTTACCATCGCTGCGGATAATGCGGTATTTGGCCAGACTGGTCCGAAGGTGGGCAGTTTTGATGGGGGTTTTGGATCTTCTTATCTTGCCCGGATCGTCGGGCAGAAAAAGGCCCGTGAAATTTGGTTTCTTTGCAGACAGTATGGAGCCGAGGAAGCTCTCGATATGGGGCTGGTCAATAAAGTTGTCCCAGTCGATCAATTGGAAACTGAGGGTGTGCAATGGGCCGGGGAAATTCTCGAAAAAAGCCCGCTTGCGATCCGTTGCCTAAAGTCTGCATTCAATGCCGATTGCGATGGCCAGTCCGGTTTACAGGAACTCGCTGGTAACGCTACTTTGCTTTACTATATGTCCGAGGAAGGTACGGAAGGAAAGAAAGCCTTTTTGGAAAAAAGAAAGCCCGATTTCGAAAAGTATCCCTGGCTCCCCTGATTGTATCTTGCTTGTTTACCGCCTGACCGAAGCGAAGTTCACCGCTTTTCCACGGCAAGATTCAATTACTCTTCCCTGTTCGTATGCAATTTGCCCTGACACGATCGTATGTTCGATCCGGTGGGAAAAACGCTCGCCTGCAAATGGAGACCATCCACACTTGCTGAACAATTCGCCCTCATCGACCACTGTTTGACTGAGAGGATCGACAATGACTAAATCCGCCCAGTAGCCTTCGCGTAAATGACCGCGCTCTAAAACATCAAAAATACGGGCGGGAGCATGGCAGGCACGCTCCACTAAGGTTTCCAGCGAAAAACATTGTTCATTTACCATTTCCAACATCAGTAAAAGGGTGTGCTGAACAAGGGGTAGCCCAGAAGGCGCGTTGAAATAAGTTCCCTGTTTCTCTTCCCAGGTATGTGGGGCGTGATCGGTCGCAAGTACCGAGATTCTTCCATCCGCCACCGCTTGGCGCACGGCCGATCGGTCGCTTGCCCGTTTGATTGACGGGTTGCATTTTATCAGGGCTCCAAGTTTATCATATCCAGATTCTTCAAACCATAAATGATGCACACATGCCTCTGCAGTTATACGGGCATCACCAGGGGTAAAAAGGTCGAGTTCTTCCTCGGTTGAAATGTGCAAAACATGGAGTCGTGCATTTTCGCGTTTGGCAAGTTCCGTAGCCAGGGTGGACGAGCGCAGGCAGGCTTCACGCGAGCGGATGTTTGGATGTTCAGAAAATGGCACGATTTCGCCAAATTTTTCCCGTGCCAAAGCCTCGTTTTCTAAAATGGTTGGGGTGTCCTCGCAATGGGTGGCTATGGTAGCCGGGGCATGGCGAAAGATTTGCTCAAGAGTGGCCTCCTCATCAACCAGCATATTTCCGGTGGATGAACCCATAAATACTTTGATCCCGGCAATACGGCTGGGGTCGGCCGACTTTACCGCGTCCAGGTTTTCATTACTCGCTCCCAGAAAAAAGGCATAGTTTGCCACCGAGTCCCGTCGCGCGATTGCCCGTTTTTCCTCCAACCTTTGCATGTCGAGGGTGGGTGGGGAAACATTGGGCATCTCAAAAAAACTGGTTACTCCACCGGCAACCGCAGCCCGGGCTTCGGTCTTGATGGATGCCTTATGGGTAAGTCCAGGTTCACGGAAGTGCACCTGGTCATCGATCAATCCCGGAAGAATCCATTTTCCGCCAGCCTCAATAATTTGGGCATTTGGTGGTGGGGATATGGACGGACTGATTCGTTCGATTTTTCCATTCCGTACGAGCAAATCTGACTCCTCCCGTTTACCGTCTGTTACGAGGGTGCCACCAGTGATTAATAGATCGTTCATAACCTTGAAATGTTTGGCCGATTTAAGTGGGTGGGGCGATAGGCACTATTTCCACTGCCCATTTCCCTGGATCATATATTTATAGGTGCACAATTCTTCCAGACCCATGGGTCCGCGGGCGTGCAAACGATCCGTCGATATGCCAATTTCTGCTCCCAGTCCAAATTCAAAGCCATCGGTAAAGCGGGTGCTTGCATTCCAGTAAACAGAAGAGGCATCGACTTCCCGCTGGAATTTCTCCGCCCGCTCTGCGGATGGTGAGAGGATGGATTCACTGTGCCCACTCCCATAGCGGTTGGTAAATTCAATTGCCTCGTCGAGATGATCCACCGTTTTAATCGCGAGTCGAAGATCGAGAAATTCCTCTGCATATTCCTGTTCATTAGCCGGGGAAGTTGGAACATCTCCAAGGGCTTTGGACGCTCGCTCGTCTGCAAAAATAACACATCCTTTTTCCTGCAATTCCTGCCCGATTTTGGGAAGCAGGGAATCGAGTTGGGATGCATGAACAATTAAATTTTCTATGGCGTTACAAACCCCCGGTCTCCCACACTTTGCAGACACCGCAATATCCAGTCCCATTTGAGGATCACAGCCCTCATCGAGGTAAAGGTTACATACACCTTTGTAATGTTTAATTACCGGAATCCGGCTATTTTCAGCAACAAAACGGATCAAACCTTCTCCCCCACGCGGAATGATACAGTGCACATATTCATCGAGGGTGAGTAAATGATTGAGGGCTGCCCGGTCACTCGTGGGAATAAGCTGGACCGCATTTTCTGGTAGATCGCTTCCTGCCAAGGCTGTGCTAATAATTGAGGCAAGTGCCTGGTTGGAGTGCAGTGCTTCCTTACCTCCGCGGAGGATGGATGCATTTCCCGACTTCAAACATAGTCCGGCACAATCAATCGTAACATTTGGGCGCGACTCATAAATGATTCCGATCACTCCGATCGGTGTGCGTACCTTGCGGATATTCAATCCATTTGCAGGTGTTTTTTCCTCAATCAATCCGCCCACAGGATCAGGCAATTTGATCAACTGGCGCAATCCCTGAACCATTCCATCAATCCGTTCATGGTTTAGTCGCAACCGGTCAACCATCGCTTCCGTTAATCCATTTTCCTTGGCTGCCTTTAAATCTTTTTCATTCTCCTCGATAAGGGTCTTTCGGTTGGATTCCAGTTCGCGTGCAATTGCTTGTAGTGCATCATTTTTCTGAATGGTAGTTGCAGCACTTAATGCCCGGGAAGCATCTCTAGCTTGCAAGGCAATTTGTTGGATCATGGGTAGTGTAATATCCGTCATTCCAAAATCTTACGGAATGCATGAATATTGGCAAAGAGTAATCGAATAAGAAGTAAATCTTTGCTTTGGTTATTTTATTGTAGCTACTCCACTTTTATCAAAATGTTGCCAAGTCTTTTAACCTATGAGCATAGATCAAAGTTCGAAATAAGATTATTCGAACCAGGTTTCTTCCCGTAAGATAAATTAATCTGAGGTTGCGGAGAACTTGCCTGAGTTACTCCTTTTTCTTCCAACGCTCATTTACTTTAAGGGTTTGGAAGTAATGGTCGGGTGGAGGTATTGGCAAAGGTTTCGGCAGTTTGTATACTTCTTCAATGTCCAGCCATTTTCTCTTGCTTCCCTGTTTTTCGTAAGTTTTAAGAATCCCTTCGTTGATGTACTTGGTCACCTGCTGGTTGGTTTTAAAACCCAGTATTTGGGAGGCTTTTTTTGGTTCAATTAATTGATCATCCGGAATGTTGCTCATTTTGAATTTTTTTAAATTTTACCTGGCTTTTACCCTGACTCTAATAAACTGAGTAGTACCAGCAGAAGTGGCGGCCGTTGTGCGATAGACAACACGTTCCATACCACCGCCCAGATCGACCGATGAACCAACCTGTTCAATACCGGATGAGGACCATGTTCTGCGGTCTGTACTTTT
>JAQXCL010000058.1 GCA_029251885.1 Opitutales bacterium
AGTTCGATCTGACAGGACAATCGGCTGCGGTCGCAGGCTTTGGATTCGAGATCGAGAAGGTCTTGTTCGGACTCGGTTGCCCTGCCGGTCTTTTCGATCCAATCGGGGTGAACTCGTACATGACAGGTGGCACAGGAACAACAACCACCGCATGCACCCTCAATTCCAGGTACTTGGTTTTGCTGAGCAATTTCCATGACTGTGCCAATACCGTTTTCTTCAACGATATCCTCTCCGTGTTCGATAATGTAGGTAACTTTTGCCATGACATTCCTATAAAACAGCGAATGCCTTTTTGGCAACTTGGATTGCATGGAATAGCTCAAATTTTATTGTTTCAAAGAATTTAAATGTAATTAAAGAATTGGCTCGATTGAACTGTTTTATACAGCAATTATAAACCCCTATGAAGCCTGATGCCCAATTTAAGATTTCTTTGATGATGTTTTTACAGTTCTTTGCCTGGGGGGCTTGGTTTGCTACCCTTGGGCAGTGCCTCGGGGCCAATGAGTTTTCTGCCGATGTGGTTGGGGCGGCCTATGGAAGTTCTCCATTGGGTGCGATCTTTGCTCCATTATTTCTTGGTCTAATTGCGGACCGTTTTTTCCCTTCGCAAGTGGTGATGGGTGTATTGTTTGTTTTGGGAGGAATTTTGCTTCTACTCGTTCCAATAGCCGCTCAAAACGGTGATTCTTCATTGATGATTTGGTTGATGGTTGGAAATATGCTTTGCTACATGCCGACCTTGGGCTTAGGGAATTCGATCGCTTTTGCTCAACTTGACCGCCTGACTTTTCCTAAGGTTCGAGTCTGGGGAACGATCGGATGGATCGCGGCTGGATTAACTGTGGGCTTTCTTGGATGGTCCTCTTTGCTCGATATTTTTTACCTTGCCGGTGCTGTATCTCTGCTGCTCGGTTTGTTTTCTTTTTCTTTGCCCAACACTCCACCACCTGCAAAGGGAGAGCCAGTAAACCTGCGGGCTTTGCTCATGCTCGATGCTTTTACCCTCCTTAAGAGACCAGCCTTTGCCGTGTTCCTCGCCTGTTCCTGTCTTATTTGCATACCCCTGGCTTATTATTACGGATTAACCTCAAATTACCTCAGCAATTCGGGTTTTAAAGAAGCGGCTTCGACCATGACTATTGGCCAGACTTCTGAAATTTTCTTCATGCTTCTCATTCCTTTTTTCTTCCGCCGATTAGGTGTAAAAAACATGATTCTCATTGGTATGCTTGCTTGGGTTGCTCGGTATTTACTTTTTGCTTACGGGGCATCGGAGCAAGTGGTATGGATGCTTTTATTATCGGTTGCTTTGCATGGTATTTGTTATGATTTCTTTTTCGTCACCGGTTTTATGTACACCGATAAGATAGCCCCTGCTGGGATTCGTACACAGGCACAAAGTCTATTGGTCTTTTTTACTCAAGGGATCGGGATGTATTTTGGTTACCAGGTTGCATTTGGACGTTTTGGTAATGAGGTTACCAAATATGGAGAGTTAAATGGGGCGATCGCTGCCAACCGGACAGTAGAACAATTAGGCTTTGGCGAACAACTGGGAAGAATGTTTGCCGTTGAAATGCCATCTGCCATAGACGCTGGGTTACTTACAGCAACAATGCTTCAATGGGAAAACTTTTGGATCTATCCTTCCTTGCTTGCCGGAGGTATCGCAGTTGTATTTTTTCTCGCCTTTTGGGATAAGGTGGAGATTTCCAACGAAGACTAATTTAATAGATTGCCCAAGTGAAGTCGCTCGTCCTTATCCGGCATGCGAAGTCCAGTTGGGATGATCCACAAGTAGATGATCATGACCGACCGCTGAACGCACGTGGTCTTCGTAATGCACCCGATATGGGTAAGCGTATAAGCGACTACGATATATCCTTCGATACTCTTATTAGTAGCACTGCCCTGCGAGCTCGAACAACCGCAGAAATTATTGCCCGCTCAATAGATTGGCCAATAGAGAGGATTTTGTTCGATTCAAACCTTTACCATGCGAGTGCGACTGATTTACAAAATTATATACGCCGTTTACACCACGAATTTTCTAGTGTCGCCCTTTTCGGTCACAACCCAGGAATGACCAACTTGGTTACAAACCTATGGGGATTGCCCATCAATAATATTCCAACCTGTGGAATGGTCGGGCTTGAATTTTCGGAGAACTCTTGGAACGAAGTAAGTTCTGTCATTCCAATTCGAGCTCAAATTGATTTCCCCAAGAATTCAAGTGGAGAGCGAATCCCTATCATCTGAGCATTTGAAGAAAAGAAACCAGTTAAGGACAGCCGGTTTTATCCTGAATATTCGGTAAAGAGGTATTGGCGCAAGCTTGCAGCTTCGTTTTGATTGATTTCAAGAAGCTTCCGGGTGACATCTCCGATAGAAATCATGCCCACTAATTTTTCTTCCTTAAAAACTGGTAAGTGCCTGACTCGCTTATTTGTCATGATCTGCATGGTTTCTCGAAGGGTGCTTTTTTCCTGCACCGAAATAAAGTCACTCGTCATAACTTTTTCAACCCTGGTTCTCTCCGGATTTAACTTAGCAGAAATTACACGGTTTAACACATCACGCTCCGTAAAAATGCCAACATACTGACCGTTTTTAATTACCATAACCGAGCCAATTTTTTCGCTGTTCATCAGACCAACTGCTTCCGCCACCGTCGCAGATGCATCGACATAGTAAACGCTGGAACTTTTTTCGTTTAATATAGAAGATATGCTTATGTTTCGTAAATACATACTAAAAACTAGAGAATATTTATAAAATACGCAAATTATATGTCATAAACCTTATGGTTTAAGCTCTATTTCCTTGGCCAATATAGACAGCTGATGCGGTAAGGATTGATCCGATGGCCAATCGAAAGGTGTTTTCGGTATCTATTGAACTGGTCTCTCCAAAAATAAAAAGTGAACAGATTACCGCAAGGGGAACCACTGCATTGTTGAATGCGGCCAAGGTACCGGGGTTGCTCTTTGCCGCTCCTTTGTTCCATAGGAAAAACCCAATGCCTGAAGCCACAAATCCAAGGTAGAGGATGGCCTTCCATTGTTCGGGCTGAACGAAGAGGGTATGCAAGTCGGAAAAGATGAAACAAGCCAGTCCTGCACAAACAGTTCCTCCCATTGCCAATAGGGCAAAAACCGTACGATCATTCACCTCTTGGTTCTTTTGTTTCCAGTCCCGGTAGGCTACCTGCCCATAAGCAAAGGCGATCCCAGCCGTCTGCATCAACCCAAACCCAATCCAAAAATCTCCCGA
>JAQXCL010000071.1 GCA_029251885.1 Opitutales bacterium
TTGCGTAACCAAGGGAAGACCCTGATGGTTGTGCACCACGATTTATCAACAGCCAAAGATTATTTTGACCATCTGGCCCTTCTTAATTTGCGCCTTGTTGCTTATGGAGAAACTGAGGATGTTTTCACCCATGACCTTTTGCAAAGAACATATGGTGGCAGACTAACCGTGTTGTCGGAGATAGGGGGGCGTAAATTGAAAGAGAAACAGCCACCTTCAGAAGGTTTGTAAATGTATTTACCAATTTGGAAAAAGCTTAAATACACGCTCCTTATTTTGGTTCTGGCTAGGGAAGCAAGTGTTTTAAAAGCTGCCCAAATTTCATCAACAACCGAGCAGGATTGGGTCAATCAAGCTATTCGTTTTTGGACTTTCACAGATTCTTCCATTCAAATCATTGCGGTGGGTGCAATTCTCATTGGAATCAACTGTGGACTTATGGGCGGTTATGTTGTTAGCCGAAGGCTATCGATGTTTGGGGACACTCTGTCACACGCAGTTCTCCCCGGAATTGCCGTCGGTTTTATGATCAGCCAGTCTAAGAATGAAGCTGCATTGATGCTTGGAGCGACCTTATCAGGCTTTCTTGGCGTAAGTATTATTGCTTTACTTAAACGTCATACAAAAATGAAGGAGGATAGTGCCATGGGACTTGTATTGTCTGGCTTTTACGCCTTGGGTATTTGCCTGATTACCTATCTTCAACAATCTCCAAACGGTGGAATGTCTGGACTGGAAAGTTATCTCTTTGGTTCCCTAGTTGGTCTGTCTACTGGAGACCTTTTACCATTATGCATCTGCCTTTCATTAATCATTGTATGTTTTGTTTTATTAAACAAAGAATTACTCCTTTCTGGCTTTGATCCGTCATTCGCTCGGTCAGTAGGCTTACCTGTTGATATTTTGCAATATTGCATTTGGTTGCTCCTGGCTTTCTGCATTGTTTCATCCCTTCAAGTTATTGGGGTAGTTCTCGTTTCTGCTCTTCTAATTATTCCTGCAGCGACAGCTGGATTACTGACTTACAAGATGAGCCGACTTCTTGTCTATTCAGGAATAATAGGAGCTTTTAGCGGAATAGCTGGTTGTTTTCTCTCTTTTATGGGTGAACGGTTACCAGCTGGCCCAGTAATTGTTTTATGTTCCACCCTTCTTTTTTTAACAGTTCTTTTCTTTAGTCCCACTCGCGGTATTCTTCCATCTTGGTTGCGAACAAGAAAAAGAGGACAACGTATTCGCTGCGAAAACACTCTTAAGGCATGTTATCAGGTACTGGAGGAATGTTCTTTTTCAAAACAATCATTTTCTCAAACTTCTCTAGCACGAAGACGAAGAAAAAGTGCTGCAGAGACCGAACGGGAAATCGAAGCCTTAATTCGGCAAGGCTACGCCACCCGCCAAGAATCTCCCACTGAACAAAAAAGTGAACTGCCTTCAGAAACCATGGTTTCATTGACCCCAAGCGGTTGGGAAATTGCCACCCGGATGATTCGTAATCATCGCCTTTGGGAACTCTACCTGACTAAAGAGGCCTCTTATGCACCGGACCATGTTCACGACGATGCAGAAAAAATCGAACATATCATAGGAGAAAAAACCGTTCGGCAAATTGAACGTATTTTAGATAATCCTCAGCGTGACCCCCACGGAAAGCTAATCCCAAGCCAAGATGATATTGACCGTGGTTGGCTTTCCCCTCCCCTAGTTGTAGACAAATAATGCTTGATTTCGCTGAAGCACTACTTGATCCATGGTCTACCCAAGAGCAGGTTATTTGGAATCTGCAAATTGTTTTTATGGGCATGATGGTCAGCCTGAGCTGTGGCTTGGTTGGTTGTTTTGTAGTAGTCAGACGAATGGCCCTCCTTGGTGATGCGGTAAGTCACGGGATTTTACCTGGTATCGTCATCGCCTATTTAATTACCGACAGTTTGTCAATTGGACCGGTCTGGATCGGTGCCTGTCTAGCAGGATTAGGGTGTGGTGCATCTATCGAATGGCTTCGAACCAAAACTCCTTTACGGGAAGATGCAGCTATGGGACTTACTTTCACTTCCTTTTTTGCCTTAGGTATCGTATTACTCAGCCTTGAAGCTGGCGCTACTCATTTAGACCCCGCCTGTTTTCTTTATGGAGAGATTGGGCTTACTCCCCTCTCACCTAAACTAGAACTTTGGGGATTACCCAGTGGGAATCAAGCTCTGTGGAATATGGGAGTGGTCTGCCTAACCACAATGATTTCAGTAATCGTCTTTTATAGATTTCTATTAGTAACCAGCTTTGATTGCAGTCTTGCTCGGTCCTTAGGCATGCCCGTAGTTTGGATACAATATGGATTAATGCTTTTATTAGCCTTGGTTGTGGTTGCATCATTCGAATCCGTTGGAGTGATTTTGGTTTTAGCCATGATGATATTACCTCCCGTTTCTTCGGCCTTCCTTTTTCATCGCTTACCGAGCATTCTTATCTGTTGCTTACCTTTGTCGATTTTTTACTCCGTCGCTGGTTTACATCTCGCTCATTACATGAACTTTCCAATCTCAGCATCTATGGCACTGGCCGGAATTGTTATCTTTTTGCCTTGTTGCCTCCTCGGTCCTAACGGAGGGATTCTTACGAATAATAGGCTGCAAATCCGAGAAGATTCGCGGGATTTGTAAGCCAACTAGGCACAAAAAAGCCCCCGCTGAGCGGAGGCTTTTGGTTAAATAAAAATAGCTTACTTTTGGGCAAGTGCGATCCTGGATGCCTTCTTGCTTGAGCAATTACATCCATCAATAGCGATCTTGTCGCCAGCGGCCAATTTAGTTGGGCATTCAAATCCATCCAACTCGGTTTTACTGGACACTTTAATCTGCTTTTCACGCTTTCCCTGCTTAACAGTTAGGGTCTTGGAGTCAGCATCAAAGCTTACCACTTTGCCTTTAATTGTCTTGGAAGGACAACCAGCAAATACGGAAGCTGCAAAAAAGAAACTAGCGAGGATAGGTGCGACGATTTTCATGATATTATGGGGTTAGGATTAAAATGTTTAACAACTACTTCCAATCCACTATTTCAAAAGACACAAGAACGAAGTATACTTTTTCTAATATAAATTATTTCCTATGATATTTAACAATCGAGCCTTCTTGAGTGTACTAATTGTTCTCTTTTCCTTTGGACCCATCTTCCCGAGTATTGCTCACCCCATTCCGGATCTTCCCGTTTTTGGATCCTTCGATGGAAATGGGACTTCAAAGATCTTAATCGAAATCGATCCCAGAGGATTTGCTGAGAATCCGGAAGCTGAATCCTTCCTGACTTCAGATATTCTCAACGACTTAAATATTTCTGAACGGAATGATTTGCTCCAACAGGCAACAGAATTGGTAGAAGAGTCTTTGCTCATCCGTTTAAACGAGGAACCTTGGAATCTTCCTGCATTTGAGTATGGGTTTTCTAAACCGCGAATGGTGGAGTTTTCTGATGAACCCATCATCTTATTGGAAGCAACCGCAAAACTTTCACGTAAAACAAATTCAACCTATCAAATTAAAGCAAAGGAATCTGCCCCCCTTGACTTGATTTTTGCTAACCGTTTAAATGGTGTTCCTCACCGCCGGGTAAATGTATTATTTCCTGGAGAGGAAAGCTTTGCACTTCGCCTTCCCCAACTGAAAAGCATGCAGCATTTTTCCGATAAGAATGTTTCAGGTCCTCCAAAATTAACCAACCTTGAACAAAATGATTATGTCGATGCAGACACTTGGAGCACCTTTACATCCTTTCTTAGGCAAGGCTTTTTACATGTTCTGCCTCTCGGGCTAGACCATATTCTCTTTGTTCTCGGTCTCTTTCTCTTATCCAGAAAGTTCAAGGTTTTAATCTACCAAATATCTATTTTCACCCTGGCTCATACCTTGACACTCGGGTTAGCCACCCTTGGATTGATTTCAGTTCCGTCCACAATCGTCGAGCCCATCATTGCGGCCAGTATTGCTTTCGTTGCTTTGGAAAATATTTTTTTTCCTACCTACCACCCCCGCAGACTCATCATTATCTTTGTTTTCGGACTCATTCACGGACTTGGGTTTGCCGGTGCTCTTTCCGATCTCAATCTCAATCCTTCTATACTAATATTATCTTTGATTGGATTTAATTTAGGAGTAGAAGGTGGTCAACTCGCAGTCATCCTCCTTTCTTTTATTGGAGTTTATCGTTTCAAAAATGAAGACTCTTACCGTAAAGGAATTGTTATTCCTTTGTCATTAATTATTGCAGGCCTCGGAATTTATTGGGCGATTGAAAGAATTTGGAACGGTTAAATGAGCTTCGCCTTCCTTAAAAAAGTTTCATTTTTTTCATCTTTCTCCGTGCAAATTAACATTGATAGAATTAGGGATAACCTAAACTAATATCAACTCCATGATTCACTTATTCATCATCCTTCAGTTTTTGTTACTTTTCTTTCCCATCTTTCTCGCTGCAAAAAGCCTACAACTCTCACGAGGCGAGTTGGCCAAAGAGGTCGCAGCAATAAACAAAATTCTTAGAGATGAACATGCGCAAAGGGGAATTACGCCACCAGGAAAACTTTCCAATAGTCTGTTAGTTCGAAGGGTTTATCTGGCGACTGCTGGAAGAATACCAAGCTACTCTGAAATCAAAGATATTAACCCTTTTAACCAACCAGAGTTAAAGCAGGTATTGATCGATAAACTTTTAGAATCTAAAGCATATCAGAGCCAAATGTTTAATTGGTGGGCCGATCACCTCCGAGCAAAATCATACATCATGGGCCAGGCAAACCAGATAGGTGCCGGCCATCTTTATGTGGATTGGTTAAAGACCCAAGTCTCGGAAAATGTCCCCTATGATGAAATGGCACGGCGAGTAGTCGCCTCGGAGGGCTATCCTTGGAAAAATGGTGCGGTGGGATATTACCTAAGGGACGATGGCATGCCCCTCGAAAATATGTCTAATACTGCGGAATTATTTCTGGGGACCCAACTAGTATGTGCCCAGTGCCACAACCACCCCTTTGATAAGTGGACGCAAATGGAATACTATCAAATGGCTGCCCATACCTATGGAATGGTTACCCGTATGCAGGGGAAAACAGTTGATGGAATCAAGAAATTAGCAAAGGACTTTAAGAAACGCGGAAATGGCATGCAAATGATGCCCATGACCTCCAAGCCGGATCAGCTCGAGAAACAGGCACGAGCCTTCCGACAAGCTGTTCAGGATATGTTGCTGCCCCTTCAATTCGGTGCACAACATAAAGATAGAAAATTAAAGTTACCTCACGATTATAAGTATGATGATGGAAAACCGCATCAAGTGATTCAACCGGGAGTAATTTTTGAAAATGGTAACGATTTTAACTCATCCGGATCCAGCGATCTAGTTAATCAATATGCCCAGTGGATATCCTCTCCTAACAATCCCCGTTTTACCAAAGTTGTTGTAAATAGGATTTGGAAAAAGATATTTGGGCGGGGATTGGTAGAGCCCCTGAATGATTGGAGAGAAGATACCGAAGCCTCCATGCCAGAACTCCTTGACCATCTATCTGGGTTGCTCGTTCGTTTGGATTACGACCTTAGAGAATTTCAACGTGTTCTTCTCAACCTGAGCATCTTTGAAAACCAAGCCTTTGACCAGGAATTGGAATCGCTAGCCCCATACTACTTTCAGGCTCCCACTCTTCAAAGAATGTCAGCTGAGCAGTTATGGGATTCTTTGCTCACTTTAGTTGTTCCGGAAATTGATCACCGTCAGCCAAAAGAGGAGGAGGTTGATTTTCTCGAGTCTAAAAAGACAAACCTCGAAAAGTACCGTTTAAAAGTGGAAGGAATGTCATCAGTAGAATTGTTTGATGTCATCAAGGAGGGAAGGAAACAAATAGTTGAAATTCAGGAACAGATGAATGCCATCAATGCTCAGATGAAAAAGGCTGTAGAGTTGGATGATCGAGAATCACTTGGTAAACTTAAAAGACTCCAAAACGAATTACGTGATAATCAGCGCTTTGCACTCGCGAGCCAAATCATGGGAGGTGAATTTAATGTTTATTCCATGTACAAAAATTACCCTCTGAAAAGAAAACGCCAGCCCTCCGCGGAAGAAAGAAAATTTCCAACTTATTTACGCCGAGCGTCTGAACAAAATTCGCCTGCTAATGCTGACCATTTTCTGAGAGAATTTGGCCAGTCTGACCGGGATTTAATCAATAACAGCCGAAAAGAAGCATCGATTCCTCAAGTACTAAACCTAATGAATGGTAACCTCCGCTGGAGATTAATTGATAAGCATTCTCCCCTTGCGAAAGCGGTCATTAAAGAAGAAAGCCTGGAGCAAAAAATTAAGATCGTTTACGAGGCCATGCTCCAAAGATCTCCCACAGAAAAGGAAATAGAACTTTGTGAGAATAGCCTGCCCTTTCCGGATTTACCCACTGCTCCAGCCTTCAAAGATTCGCATACTCCAAAGCAGAAGGCTCAGATGAACCAAAAAGCGAAAAAGCAAATGGAGCATTACCAAAATCGAGTGCATAATGAACTGCGTCATCTTGCTTGGGCATTGCTTAACACTCGTGAATTTTCTTTCATCCAGTAATCGCCATGAGTACCCAAAACTTTTTTCAATCTGAACTAAACCGTAGAGCATATTTGAGTTATGCAGCCAAAAGCTTTCTTGGGGTTAGCATACTGCCCTGGGTAACCAACTCTCCAGCTACTGGAGCAGGCTTGGGACTTAACCGTCCGGTAAATTATGCCCCCAAAGCAAAAAATGTGATCTACCTCTACATGTCTGGAGGAATGAGTCATCTCGATACTTTCGACCCTAAAACAAGCGAGGTTAAAGGACCGATGGGACAGCTAAAAACAAAAACCGATGGTATTGCCCTAGCGGAGACCCTTCCATTACTCGCTAATCACTCCGACAAAATTGCGGTTATCCGGGGTTTAACCTCAACCAAAGGGGCTCACGAACAGGGAAATTACTTCATGCACACAAGCTATGATAAAAGGGGGACCATTGTACACCCAAGCATGGGGTCCTGGCTGACTCGTTTAGACGGTCGGTTTAATCCTACTCTACCCGGTGCAGTGGTTGTAGGCACTGGCAACCAACATCCATTATCCGGTTTTCTATCTACCCAGCACCAGCCCCTAAAAGTTGGAGCCCCCGGAAAAGGACTGGCCAATTGTGAACACAAAGGATTTGACGAAGATACTTTCAACAGGAACTTAAATTTATCCAAAAATTTGGACCAAGCTTTTGTTCAAAAATATAACCTCGCAAAGGTACGCTCCTATGCCGACATTTACGAAGATGCCGTCCGCTTGATGCGAAGCAAAGACTTGGACGCATTTGATTTAAGCCAAGAGACACAAGGAGTACGCGATGCCTATGGAAGGGATAAGTTTGGCCAAGGTGTACTACTGGCAAGAAGGCTAGTTGAAAAACAGGTTCGGTTTGTAGAGGTACAGCTTGGCGGATGGGATACTCATAACAATAATTACGAGCGTGTATATGAGAGGTGCGATATTCTCGACCAAGCATTATCCGCTTTATTGGACGATCTACATAAACGTGGGATGCTCGAAGAAACCTTGGTGGTTTTGGCCACGGAATTTGGTCGCACTCCAGATTACAATTTAAATGAGGGAAGAGACCATTACCCCAAAGCATTTTCTTGCATGCTTGCCGGAGGTGGGGTTCGGGGTGGACAAATCTGGGGCGCGACAGACGAAGAGGGGCGCGAAGTGGTTGATGGGATTACCCAAATCCCTGATTTTAACGCCACTATTGCCTATGCTCTTGGCCTGCCATTGGACGAAATCGTTTTCTCTCCCTCCCGCAGACCATTCACTCTAGTTGACAAAGGACAACCCCTTACCCAACTCTTTTAAAACTCTTTTAAGAAAACATTCTTCTTTAGAATTTAGTGCTATAATGGCTCTTTGGACTCGACCTTTGCTTTAGTCATCGGCAAGGGTAGATTATCTTTAACCTAAATTATAACCAATTATTATGAAGTACCTCGCCTGTTTTGCGCTCTTGCTTCCTTTTGTCGTGTCAGCAGCCAAACCTTCCTCATCATCATCCGAAAATGTCATCGTCATCGAATTGAAAGACGGTCCAGTCGTCATCGAAACTTTCCCAGATGTCGCACCCAAGCATGTCGAACGTATCGAGAAGCTTGCCAAAGCCGGAAAGTACGACGGTGTAGCCTTTCATCGAGTCATCGATGGTTTCATGGCCCAAACCGGTGATGTTGAATTTGGAAATGTCAAAGATTTCAGTGAAGGTAGAGTTGGAACCGGTGGTTCTGACTTTCCAGACATAAAGGCTGAATTCAATGACAAGAAACATGAGCGTGGAACTTGTTCCATGGCTCGGTCAGCCAGCCCCGATAGTGCTAATAGCCAATTTTTTATCTGCTTCGAACCTTCTTCCTTCCTTGACCGCCAGTACACTGTCTGGGGCCAAGTGGTTGAGGGTATGGAATTTGTAGACAAAATTAAAATGGGTTCAAGTCGGGACAATGGATCGGTCAGCGATCCTGACCATATGGTAAAAGTAACAGTTGGTAGACCTAAGGCAGAAAAAAGTAAATCAGACGAAAAGTAATCTATCTTTCCATTCGTCCACTCACAAGTTGAGTGGATTAAGGATCAGATCCGATCAACTCTTCGCACTGTAGATGGTAGAGACCAACAAAGAATTCTTCATCCCATCTTTCTTCCACTGTCAGCCTTCCCAAAATCCGTATAACTCGGTCCATGGTTACTTCGACTCCACTCTCGGATCGTGCAACCACCCATCCATTTGCTTCTGGAGCCTGGCCAAAACAACAGCTTAACTGATCAGGCATTAATAAAAACTCCTTCACTAAATTATCTTCATCCACCACGGTCGGGACCATAAATCCCTCGATGGCAACCTGCGTTCCGGAAAGACTACGCACTTCCTTGGGTACGCGAGCCGAATAAGAAGAGAAGTCATAATCCAACCCATCTAACTCCCATTGAATTTCATAAGGGAAAGTGGTCAGTACGGCATACTTTAGTGCCTCGTATCCACTGGAGCTATCATGGGGTGGAAGATTATTAATGACCGGCAAGGATTGATTGTCCTCTGAAGACAATAAGGTTTGACCCAAAACAATTCTGCCCTCCAGTACTTCACCCGTCTGATTTAAATCAGTAGTCACGTTAGCATCCTCTTCCTGTACCTTGAATTCCTGGAGTATATCCTCTTGAAGATTAGAAACTGAATCTCCTATCGGATCTCCGATCAAAGGCTCGCCCACTTCAGTGAATTCAAATTGATTTACTGAATCCTCTGACTCTGGTGCACATCCGACAGACCAACAGGTAAAAACCAACAGGATTCCCTTTAGACCCAAAGATACCATCGCTAGTTTTTCTGTGTTACTCATTGTCTGACTTACCCACTATCCGTGAGGATTTAAAGATTCTTGCAAGCTCGAACGATAAAGTTTTCGGGCAGGAAACCAAGCACTTACAAGACCAAGCATAAGAATTCCTCCTCCTGTAAGTAAAGCCATGCCATCTAAAATGGGAAGGTTCATGCCCACACCAATTTGTAAATGAATTAGAGATGATACAGCCAAAGACAGGAGAATATAAATAATCCATGATCCCAATGCTCCGAATGCGGATAGCAAAATAGATTGGCAAAGAATGGATCCAGTTACCACCGCTCGGCTTGCACCCATACAGCGAAGAACCGCAAATTCGCGCCTTCTCTCATGCATGGTTGAACGCAGGGTTGCTAAAATAATCAAGCCACCCACCAAAGCCATTAAAAGTGCAAGAGCAGCAACCGATCGCTCCAGCCAAGCAAAGCGGTTAAAGAAAGACGATAAAATTGCAGGTACTGGCCATGCGAGAGTAGCCCGATCGCCCTGCTTGTTATATTTTACATCCAAGGCCAGTCCTGATGAACCTTTCAAGTTTAACAATACACCACTTATGGAGTTTGCCTCCTCAGGATCGTGTCCTTCCATTGTTTGTACACCTCTAAGAGGTATCCATATTACTTGATCAGTAGGAGTGCCTGTGGGCTCCAAAATTCCCACCACTAGGTAAATATCGTTATGTTTGCGGTCTGGGTTATATTCCAATCCATGGTAAGGGTGGAAACGATCACCCAATTGCAAGCCAAGTTCTCTGGCCACTTCGGCTCCCACCAAGGCCTCCTTAGCTGAATCCGAAAAGATTCTCCCCGGTGATCGTACCTGATAATTTTCCCCGGACTTCCACTGATGATTAAGAAATAATTCCGGAATGCTCCCAACTAATCGGTACCCGAGGTAATTATCTCCCAAGGCAAATGGATAAGCCTCTGAAACTCCAGGATGTGAACGAATCGTTTCATACTGTTCCCAATCCAAATTTCCTGGAGAATTTTCCAAATGGAACAAGGCATTAAGCACGAGTTGAAGTTGTGAACCTCGCGCTCCTAAAACGGCGTCAAAGCCACCCGCAGAATGGGCAAAGGCAAGCTTGACTGATTGTTTGGTTTTCCAGGCTCCCAAAAATAATCCTCCGGACAAAGATACGGTAAATACTGCCACTAAAGTAGAAAGCAGGTTCTGCCTGAGTGCACGTCTTGCAAGTCTTAAAGATACAGATATCGCAGCCATATTTCCTTTACTGTTTTCCAACCTCCACCTCTTCGGACCCATTTATTTGATTCAGTTCTTCCCAATCAACTTGATGTTCGAACTTCCCGATTACTCGTGGGTCATGGCTGACTAAAATGAGTGCACTCCCCCACTCCTTGCAAAGCGATCGTAGTAGCTCAAGCGAACGATCTGTATTGGTGGGATCTAAATTCCCTGTTGGTTCATCGGCTAGAACCAATTTTGGACGATTAATCAAAGCACGGGCAATAGCCACGCGTTGTTGCTGACCAATTGAGAGTTGACCAGGAAGGTGATCCTCACGGTCAATCAACCCTACTTTATCGAGCAAGGAACGAGCCCGGTCTAAGTTGGAGGACCCATGTAGGCTCATCGCCAAGAGTAGGTTTTCGATACAGCTAAAACCGTTCAACAAATTAAAAGATTGAAAGATATATCCGATCATTCCCGATCTCAATTGGTCACGATCTGATTCATTCATCGCACCCAAAAATTGGCCATCGATCCGAACCTGTCCCGAATCCGGGGTTAATACTCCAGCAAGAATATGTAAAAAAGTCGTCTTTCCGCTACCGCTAGGTCCTTTGATAGCGAGCTGTTGATTATGTTCCATAGAAAATGTTGGCACTCGAACAACAGGCTGACTCTTTCCGTTCGGCGAACGAAAAGACAAATGAAGGTTTTCAACAGAAAGAAATTGCATGCAGTAGAAATTCCTTAATACCCCAAAGTATTTACCTGAGCAAGCGGGATGGGCTGAGCACTGAAGGTTTTATCGATTCATTATTTACAAAGTTACCAAGTGCGATATCAAAAGTTACAAGGGTGGAAATGTGGAAGGTTTTAAAAAAGTAAAATCCAATTCAAAGTGGGGAGTCATTCCTTACCGAACGAATTCTTCTGGAAAGATTGAAGTGCTTGTGATTTCAACCAAAAG
This sequence comes from Opitutales bacterium, assembly GCA_029251885.1. Taxonomy (GTDB): domain Bacteria; phylum Verrucomicrobiota; class Verrucomicrobiia; order Opitutales; family Seribacteraceae; genus Chordibacter. The sequence goes on from JAQXCL010000071.1 coordinate 11,604, forward strand.
AAAAAATTGGAGTCTGCCTAAAGGAAATTTAATGAAGCGCATAGGACCAGCCCGCACTGCTCAACTAGAGGCTTATGAAGAGGCGGGGATTGAAGGCGTTTTGGCTCCCAAGCCCATTCCCTGTTTGGTTGGGCTTACCTGTATCTATTTATATCCCATGGCCGTGAGCAAAGTTTTTGAAAATTGGCCTGAAGCATCCTTTCGCAAAAGGAAGTGGATACAACTTTCCAAAGCTAGCCATATTCTTCACCACCGGGCAATGGGCAAAGTTTTACGAAAATTTTTCCCACAAAGGACTTGATTTTCTTTGTCCCTCAAGCCCTCGTGCTTATTAATTAGAATATGAGGCATCAAGGATTTGACTTTGAAAAAAACACCCCATTTTTTCGACCGCCCAAATATACAGGGATCACACTTTCCCTCCTGTCTATATTTGTACTTGTATGCATGCTTGCTGTTTGGGAAAAGATGGCCAAATCGCCTGACCTCCCAGTCATTCGGGTACTCGTCTGGGAAAAGTGTAAAGAGCCCTTCGAAAAGATTCGTCAGGCATACCAAAAGGAAGGTGCCTGCATTGTTCAAGCGACTTATTGGAGTCATAGTGAAATCATAGACCACTTATCTAAAGGCCTTCAAAAGAAAGCAGCTCCTTGGAATCTTGCTCTTTGTTTAAAATCGGAAAAAATAAATCTTTTATTTAGTCAAAATAATTGGCAAAATCGTGGATCTGTTGCCTATTTTTCTGCCCCCCAACCAGTCGCAAATAAAACTAAAAACTTACCTCAGCCACTTATCAGTTGGACTCCGGAACCAGTAAAAGAAAATGCCGCTACCCTTTCTCTTCTACGATTTTTGAATGCTCCGACCAAAGGGCAAGTTGAATTTGCTCTTGAAGGGTGGACCGGAATAAGCGCAGACCATTGGATACATTCACCCCAATTGAAAATCTATGCAATCACAGGAGCTCAAGATTTATTGAATTCTGCTATCGAAAATTTTGAAACATACGAAGGGGTACAGGTAGAAGTATCTTTTCATAAGAAAGAAAGCATGGATACAAGCATGCACATTCTTTCGAAAGCTAATAACAAAGATTATCTCCCTGACCTAGTCTATTATATGCGAGGTACAAATCCGCATTCAGCTTGGGCAGGTTTGTATTACTCTGTTTATAAATCCGAGGACAAAAAGATGATTTCTAATTTTTCTCCTTATCTTAGAAAAGAGTCACCTCTCTTAAAAACAGCCCAAAAATTTTTAGGTTTTGTTGAATAAAGCGAATAAAGCCCAATGGAGTACAGCTAATCACTGGTACCTCCTTTTTATCTTGGCTGCTTTAGCTCTAAACAAGCTTTGGGGAATTGATGTTTCAAATACCGAACCTTGGAATAAACTTATCCCTCATTCTGTTAATGATCTACTTGGTATTCAGAAGCAGCTTAATGAACAATTATCCAAAGTTAGGGAAACTGTTGTTTCTGTTGAAGCTATCGAGGGAGCAGGTAGTGGAGTAATTGTTTCTCCTGAAGGATTAATTCTCACTGCAGCCCATGTGATCGAAGAGCGTGGCAGAGAAATGACCGTCGTTTTTCCTGATGGAAATAAGGTGAAAGCGATTAGCCTCGGAGGTTCTGAATTATCAGATGCCGGGATGTTGAAGATTATAGAGGGTGGTCCCTGGCCACACGCACCCATGGCTCTTGCCAATAAATCTGTGGTAGGAGATTGGTGTTTTGCCTTGGGACACCCGAGTGGGTTTGATGATGAACGGGGCATGGTCCTTCGTCTCGGACGACTCATACATAAGAAAGATGAAACGATTCAAACAGATTGTCGACTTCTTGGTGGAGACTCCGGAGGCCCTCTCTTTTCTTTATCTGGTGAAGTAATTGGTATTCATAGTAGAATTTCTCAAAATTCTGATGAAAATTTTCACACTCCCATTGAATCGTTTCTTTCCAATTGGAACTATTTCTTGGAAGAAGATATCCTCACTTATGGATCCTTACAAGGAGGAGGATTCCTCGGTGTTTCATGCGAAGAAGCTAGCAAGGGATTAGAGGTTTTGGAATTAATTCCAGGGACTCCCGCGGAAAGTTCCGGAATAAGACCGGGGGATTATTTGCTAAGGCTTAATGATACACCCTTGGACACTCGGGAAAAATTAACCATTCTCATCTCAACACAACCTCCTGGATCAATGGTAATTCTTGATTACCTTCACAAGGGTAAAGAAATTTCTGTTCGCCTTACTCTAGGAGAAAGACCCGCAAAAGAATGAACTATCTCAAATGGTCATTTTTTGTGGTTTTTTTAAGTTTTAAAGGGCTGCTCGCATCATCCCCTGATTTTGATGTCCTCGACACCTCACATCGCATAAATGGATCTCTGATGAATGAAGCGATTGGGGCGAAAAAGGCCGAGGTTTTGGACTTGCTTTGGGGCCTTTATCGAAATGACAAACTTATTTCCCACGGAATAATGGTTAATGCGAAAGGCTATTTACTTTCCAAGGCAAGTTCAAGTATGGGTGCGAGATATGCCCAGTCATATTCAGGAAAGTATTTACCTATTCGCATACGCAAGAGAGATGAGAAGACCGACCTTGCTCTCTGGCAGATTACAGATTCATCAAAACTTTGGCCATTTGCAGAATGGCATAATGATTTGAACAGAACTAAGATTGGAAATTGGGCGATTTCGGGAAATAAAGACCTTTCCGGACTAACCTTCGGGGTAATTTCTGCCAAATCACGCTCCATCGGTCGTGAAGGAGGTGTAATGGGTGTAATTTTGGAAGAAAGTAATTCATCTACCAAGGGTATTGAGGTTTTAGAAGTGCTGCCTCATGCAGCCGGAGACCGAGGTGGTTTAAAAGTGATGGATCGTATAATACGAGTGGATGGAAGAACTGTCCGAACAACCGAGCAAATTAATGAAATTGTTAAGAAAAAAGACCCCGGAGATCTACTCACACTTTCCATTCAAAGAAGAAAAAAAGAAAGCCTATTAAGAATAACACTGGGACACCGCGAGGTCGCTTTTGATATGTTTAACCGCAACCTTTTGATGAGTGGCCCAGTATCTAAAAGAAAAGACAATTTCCCCATGATTCTTCAGCACGACCAACCCTTATTTAAAGAAATGATGGGTGGAGGAATCTTTGATCTAAACGGTTACTGTGTAGGCATTAATATAGCAAGAATTGACCGTGTTACTAGCTATGCTCTTCCTACACCCGTAGTGCTAACTGTATTAAACAAGTGGATTAAGGAGTTGCCTTAACAAGGTCACCTCAGGGGTAAACCCAAGACATACCTGAAGCCGATCTCCGAACCTCGGTAGGAAGCCTCATAACTAAACCTTGCTGCAGACCTACTATCATGTGCGGTACGGACAAAACTACCTCCTCTTGCAATACGATAGCTACCCCGTATGGGTCCAATTGGATCAATCCTTGTCAGGTTGTCATCTGGATAAGGTCCATAGAAATCATAGCACCATTCTAAAACATTTCCATGCATGTCGTTCAAGCCCCAGGCATTTGAAGGATAAATTGGACGAAATGGGCGAATAGGTACATACCCCTTACGAAAAATGGGGGTAAATATTCCACCATCGCTAAATTCAGACCTGGGGCGTTGGTCTATTATGTAACCTCTTATCGAGCCATCAATATTGGCGTTTTCTCCTGACAAAAAGTCTTCTTCGCCAATGCCACAAAAACCAGTTGTTCCAGCCCGGCACGCATACTCCCACTCCGCCTCGGTCGGTAAACGAAAAACAAGAGGATTTGGAAGAGAACCATTTAGTCGAGCCCTTTGAGTTTTTTCCCAACAATAAGCAACCACTTGGGAATAAGAGACGCGGGAAACCGGATGAAATTTTTCCATCCGATCAATTTGTTGAATATTTTTAGAGTTCAAGAAATCAAGAAGAGCGGTTAAATCATTAAATTGTTGATGGCTCACTTGATAATTCCTGGGGCTTTTTGCAGTTTTCCACGAACCTTGCGAAAGAATTGCTTCTTCCAAAAAGATTTCTTTCCCGGTTTCACCCTGAAAACCAATAATAGAAAAATTGCCGTCCGCATAACCTGAAGAAGAACAAATTTCATTAAGTATTTTACTACTCAAATTAAAAACTGGATCGCCCTTTAATTGGTTATCTCCGACATATTTATTCCAGTCTTGTTGAGTGACTTCAAATTTCTTTATCCAAAATGGTTGAGAGAACTTTACTCGATTTCTTAATTCATCTGGTTTTCGCCCCACTTCTTCCAATGGACTGCCCATAAGAAATTCTCCAGCTTCAATCCTTATCAAGCCCTCTTCTTTGGCCAATTTAATTATTGCGGGTAACACTTCTTTTCTAATCTCACCCATTTCAAAGAACCTGACACCGTCTTGGATGTTATTTTCTCGAGTATTAATAGTATCTTCACATCCCGCTAAAAAAATAAAGGAGAACGAAAAGATTCGCCTTGCCCTGAGAGCAAGTGCAGTAAAGCGATTATTCATTACTCCATTCTAGACTGAGTCATGGGCAGTTTGATATAAAAAGTAGTACCCACACCCTCTTTGCTATCAAACCAAATTTGTCCCTCATGTGATTTTACAATTACATTGTGGGCAATAGCCAAGCCCTGCCCAGTTCCAACGCCTACTTCTTTTGTTGTAAAAAATGGTTCAAAAATTCGTTCCTGTACCTTGGGAGGGATACCGCCCCCATTATCTGCAATCGCAATAACTACACACTGTGCATCCGGATAATGTTGGGTGGTCACAACTAAGTTTCCCTTTTGCCCTTCGCTTAAACGGTCTCGAATCGCATGGGCTCCATTGACGATAAGATTTAAAACAACCTGATTAATTTCTCCAATATTACATGGCACCATAGGTAAGTCTTCCTGGAGACGTAGATCTAATTCTGCATGATATTTCCATTCGTTCGTCGCTACCACGACGGTTGACCGAATCGCCTGGTTCAAATCATTATTTCTTTTAGCCGATTCCGCATCTCGATATGCAAAGTTTTTCATCGACTTCACGATCGTGGTGATCCGTGAGATGCCTTCCGCAGCCTGCTCTACAGCTTCAGGTGCATTTTCTTTGAAAAACTCCATTTCTCCATCATCCGGTGCATCTGGAGATTGGTTTAAGTTTTTAATAAAGCCATCGATGGCATCTTTTAAAAAAAGTACATTGTCATTAGCAAACTGCGAAGGCGAATTTATTTCATGTGCTATGCCTGAAGCTAATTGACCAACGGCTTCCATTTTTTGGGCATGGACCAATTGAGTTTCCAGTTCAATTCGCTGTTGCATCTCTTGCTTTAACTGGTTGTTGCTCTTTAGCAAAGCTGCAGTTCTTTTCTTCACTCTTGTTTCCAATCCTCCAATCAATCCTCGAAGTCGCTTGGTAACCGAGCGAATCTCGTAAGGTCCAGACTCCCTTAAATTGAAAGGTTTATTATGATCAACTGAACTTTTTGCTGCTGCCTCAAGCTTTCGGATGGGGCTAGCGAAACTCTTATAAGTAACCATGGCTAATGAACCCACCAATATCAGATACAGTCCACTAACAAAAAAGAACATTAATATATTAGCAGACTCTTCATCGCGTAAGGCCAAAAGTCTTTGCTCCATCGATTGCTTTGATTTGAACATCCGCTGCTCTGCCCCAGACTCCAATGTGTTTAGGTTTTGGGAAAGAGTTTCCCGAGCATCTTGATAATTTTTTCCCGCACTCTGGATTAAAGCCTCTCTTGTTCTTGCATCCGCTTTAACTGCTTTCTCCATCAAAGAAACGGCATCTTCCAACTCCCTAATTCCAACAGCTAAAACTCCAATGTTTTTCTCAGAATAACCAGCAGAATATTTTGTCGACAATAAATTCAGCCCCTCTTTCGCCAGAACAATCCGGTCGCGAACCACCCCAAAAATCCCGGTGAAATTTTGCGGATAAATTTCAAAGGCTTCAAAGCATCCCCGAGTTGCGGATAGAAAGGCATGAGCATCCAAATATTCGCTGGATGAATCTCCTGAGTTTCGGCTTTCCTGTTCTAGTTCTCTATTGGATTGATTAATGCCAGATAATATCAACCAACCGACAATACCAACAATCAACGCACCTCCGAGGCTACCTGCGGAAAGCAAGCCTATATAAGATCTAACCTTCATGAACGACAGTTCATTCGATTACGGTTAATTCAATTAAGCAACAGGAATCAAAACCTGAATTTTTTGGGGAAAAGGAAAGTTAGAATAACAGGAACTATAGTTTTTAATAATTTTTAACAACGCTCGATCAATATCTGCTCCAGAAGAAGCGATAAGCATCGATTCTTCGAGAAGTAAATCTTCTTTTAATCTCATTCCCTCAACAAGATTACGCGTCTCAACCTCTTCTAATCTATAACTACTCGCGTCGGTATTTAAGAAGGCTGCCAAAGCTGCGACTATATTTTGATCATATGTGTCTTGCCTGGATTGAAATGTTTTTACAATGAGGGGGTCTTCATGACCAAGTTCCTGATAATAATCATAATCTAAGGCGACTCGAAGTATCGATGCTGCAGTTCGAATTCCCGAACCATCATCCAGCTCAAACTTGGGCTGAATGTCGGTTCGTTGAAGAATTTCTCTGACATCTTCGAGTCCTGGAATAAGGGCAACACTTTTCAAGGTTTCTTCTGGGAGGTCTCGGATGATCGCCTTAGTTTCAGGGTTCAAATCTTTACGATGATATACTGACTCACTTAGGTGCTGAGGAATTGAGAGATAAGCTAATTGAGAAAAGACTGCTGCAACGCCAACGCGCCAAGAATCATTAAGTTTTATTTCTTCTGCCAATCCGTTGGCTAACCTTCTCACCCTTTGAGCACGTCCAAAAAACAAAGGTTGAATTGTAGCCAACGACTGGGCAAGAGCATCCACTGCGCCACGCAAAGTCTTATCTAATAAAATACGTTTGCCCGTAATTAGATCATATTGAGCAGTTGCATCGGTCAGAACCTTCTTCAATACTTGGACAGGACAAGGTTTGGAAAGCATACGAAAAACATTGCCTTCATTGACCGCAGCCATAGCGGATTCAAAGTCTGTGTGCCCCGTTAGTAAAACAGTTACAACTTCATCATCTATTTGCTTAATCCTTGATAGCATTTCTGCTCCGTTCATCCGAGGCATTCTCATATCGGATAGTACAACCGCAAAACCGCCCTCCTTTTGAAATAGCTCTAAGCCTTCCACTCCATCAGAGGCCAAATGTAACTCAAATTTATTTCTAAGGTTTAATTGAAAGCCTTTGAGGATTGATTCCTCATCATCCACGCATAAAATTTTGGTATTCATTAATTTAAAAAATTGATCTTGGAAAAATTACTTATCGCTAAGTAAACGATTTAACAAGCAGTGGAAAATGAGCATGTTTAATTAAGTCTAAAGCGAGCCAATTTCTGTTCGACATTCTTTTGATTTTTCCAATTTTCTGGCTTCAGGAAGTCTTGATTTTGAAGCAGGTCTTTCATCGTCACTTCTTTGCTGGGAACTCCCGTTTTTGGAACATCGACTTTGGCAATCCAAGCAATGGCATTGAGCACCAGTCTCCTTGCATCTAAGGACGCCCAATTTTCGTGAAAGTGCGCTCCAGTAAAGCCAAAGCCTCTTCCATAGTTGTAATCTTCACCGCGCTGATAAGCCCATGCCACATGCTGGGCTTCTTTGCGCTTAAGGACTGCATCGGCAACATCCGGGTTACCATGATGAGGATGTTTATCAACTCCGGGCTTTAACCGTTTCATGGTGTTCTCTGGTGGATGAGCAGAGAGAATTGGAACGATTGATCCAATTGCTGAAGTCGCTTCACGAAATCTCATATGATAGTACCATTCATCCTGCATAGTAAAGGGCATGACCCCCTGAGTAATAGGATGACGGGGTAGAAGCTTAAATGTTGCATTCCAAACTGGATTGACCGACCAATAAGGTTCAAAATATCCACCAATCCATTTAAGAAAATGATCTCCGGCAGGGCCTTTTGTTGTTTCCACTCCATAGTGGATACAGGCTAGTCCTACTCCCCGTTTCATCACTTCATCAAATTCTTTTAGGTTTTTATTTAACAAGTGCCGAACACCACCATCGCAAGCAACTACCACTGCATCTGCATCGTTGAAGACGGATTTATCCTGAGGAAAACCTCCGGTTACTACTACAGTTTTAATACCCAAATTAGCTGCCTCCAAATGCTCGGCAAGTAGTTTACAACCTGCAGCATGTTCATGAGCAAAAAATCCATGACTCTTAGGTCCAGCCACAAAGACCACTTTTTTATCCTCTGCTTGGGAGCAAACCCCAAATAAGAATTGGTATAAAACGAAAAAGAATAATTTATTATTTTGTATCATTTGAGTAAATTTAAAGGATTTAATTCTTAAGTAATTTCAAAATGAATGAAATCGCTAAATTGGATAATATAAAACTTTTCAGCACCATAACTTAGGCCAAATAATTGCAAGCGACCCTAGTCCAAATAATGGAAAGACTAATTTTGAGATGTTCCAATCTCTTTAAGAGATAAATAAAAGCGATAAAACATCGGATCTTGATCAGCAATTTGCTCCAAAATATTGACCCCCATCTCCTCGAATGAGGAACCAATCTGAAGTACTAATTCCCGATTGGTCAAATCAGCAACCTCTGCATCTCCCTTGTTTATTTGGCGGTACTCACGAACAACTTCACAGTCAAAATTAGGTTCCGGATTTGAGTACTCAAAATCATCAATAGACAGGGACGAAATTCCCCCCATCCCTTGGCTAAACTTCGAGCCCACGAGAGATGAAGATACATTATTTTCCACCATCTCCTCAGCTTCATGCACGAAGGGAATTGAATCCGGATAAAACTCAAGGCAGTTTAGAATGTAGGACATAGGAAAAGAGGTTAGTGCGAGGTTTTCCCATTTGGATTCTTCGTAAATTAATCCTGAAAGTCGTGAATGATAAACCAATGGAGAGTCCCTATATAGTTGGGCACGCTTGGTCATGGACAAGAGTACCTGCTCATCCGTTGCCACTTGACTCGTTATTCCCATAAACCAGACCGGATTAGGTTGTTCGTTAAAAAGAACTTCTTCACTTGGATCTTTGACAATCAAACATCGAAGTGAAATTTCTTCGTTCCCATTGACCGCATTGTCAAGAAGTCCAACTGCTTGTCCTTCCGCATAAGCAAAAATATTTTCACTGAAGTTTGAATGCTGAGCCTGCAAATAGCTAAGCTGAGTTGATAATTCCTCAGAGTTTTTTGGGCTTAACAGGACACAGGAAATTCCATGATTTAATAAAAAGGCAAATGCTTTTTCCCATTGGCCAAATGACTGTTCGTAAACCAAGCGGGAAGTCTGTGGAATAACCCTTACAAATAGGGCTTTTGAAAAATCGACCGGTAGCCCCTCCCTTCTGGCCAAACCATTAGCTACATCAAGGGAAGTCGCGGGTCGTCTTAAACCGGGCAGGACAACTTCTTTAACCATGCCCAAATTTGTAATCTCGAAATTCCTTAAGGGGTCAACCTGTGAACGAACATAATTATAATAACGATCACGGACTGGGCGATTAAAACTCATTATTTTACGAGCGTAATCTAGCTCTTCCTTAAGAATGTCAAAGCCTTCTTTGATAGGAGGTTGAGCAAAATGATCTAATGGCAACTTACTTATAATAGAATTCATTTTCATTGTATCCGAAGACCCCCAAGCTAATCCAAGTCGTAACTTAGCGTAGGGCTCAACCAAACGAAAACACGCGCCCTGTATCAAATACAAGGAAAAGGCACCAAGAAGGAGTACGATTGAAATATTCAAAAGTTTACTAATCATACGGTCTTGGGCTCCTCCGATTCATTCGTGTTGGGAGTAGAGGGTTCGGAGGCGTTGTTGTCCTCAACCTTATCCTCATCCACTATCTCACTCTCACTTGAAAGCATATTCTCTTCATCATTAGAGCTTGGTGCTTGGACACTCTCTGAAGATTCCTCCAAGTTCTGAGGTGCTTCTTCATTAGTCTGTTCAGGATTAATTTCGCCATCGGTATCTTGCTCAATTTGTTCACCCGACTCATCCACGACTTCGACTGCTTTCTCCAATGTGTTATCCTCTAAATTCTCCTCATTCTCTAACTCTTTCTTCCCTGCATCGTCAGAAGATTTAATCGTTTTATCTTTGGAGGTGGATTCACTCTCTTTTGTATCCTCAATTACATCTGAATCCAATTCCTTCGGAGCACTCGTTTTCTTCTTGGTTTCGGACGCTGTTGGCAAAGAATTTGGGGTTTTAGATGCTACAAAGTCCTGAACTAATTTTCTTTTTGGGCGTAGAGCATACCAGATGGAGAAAATACCAGCTAAGTATGTTACAGCAGTAAAAATAAAGATGGCCAACCTTTCCTGTTTGTCGATGACCTCGTTACCTTCGATCAAGCAAAACCAAAAAAGGCCAAGGAAGGTGAGTAAATGAATAGAAATTGCAAAGCTCAAAGATCTAATCTGTAAAGAAACTTTGGGTAAATAACTCAAAAAGATCAAATATGTGGATCCAGCAGAAACCAGAATGGTCAGAATAATTTTCAGGTAATGGATCCTTTCGCCGGCACTTATTTGTTCAGGCATAAAGAAATACTCAGGCAAGGTATATCCAGCAAACTTGTGCTGCAATAAAGCTTCGATTAAGTGATTTAGAGGAAATAGGCCATAATGTAAAGCCGACCAAATAAACACCATTAACAAAAGACCAACGGATCCACTGGTAAAAAATAGGGTTTTGCAAAGAGAATGCATGGGCAAATATAAAACGGTAAATCGTTCTAAAAGATCGTCAAAATGGCAAGTGAATCTTTAAAAACAATTTTATACCTGTCCCATCAGGATTAGCGGGTAAGAATTAAGATGTCATCCCATCGCATTTCTTTTTCTGCATAAGAGAAACCCCACAATGCACACTTGCCCGATAGGGTTCCTTTTAAAAATCTAGTAAAGCCCTCTTTCGGTCCAGTAGAATCGGACTCAAGGTGAGTTTTTAAAGTAATCATCATACCCTGCTTTACTGGTTGAGGGACAATCTTAATATATACCCGCATCCATTCCTTAGATTCCCATGTGATATGATCATCATGCTTCCAATCATCAGAATAAGTTAGAATCCCTTTCCTTGAACTAGGATTTATCCTGTAATTTAGCCCTCTTATTCCTCCAATTGCACCCGAGAATGCACTGTGCCTTCTACTCTTAATTCCTCCAAGGCAGGAATAGGACAGCTCCATGGTTTCTAATCCAAATCGTGGCCCAAATAAAAACCCAAACTCTCCCACCGGATTTCCCGGCAAAATTAGGCATTTTCGAGCATTACGTTGTTGAACTGAAAAACTGCCATCCAACACAAAAAAATCGTCGGGTAACCTACCCTCCTCAATCTTCTCAAAATTTTGTTCGTAAGCAACTTTCCAAGGTAAAGCACCTTGGGCATGCTCGTAAAAACAGATAAGCAAAGTACATACAAATAGGTTAATAAAACTCTTACTCACGACTTAATAATTTTATACTGCCATCCTTTAATCCTAATCGAATGGCTAAAGATACAAAAAAAGCCGATAAAAAAAGTAAAGTAATGCCAAAAACGAGCACGCCCCCCCATGAAAAATTACCCGAACCACTCCACATAGCAGGTACGACACCAAAAAATCCAGCCACACATCCAATCGATAGACCCCAAATAACCAAGCTTAGGTTTTCCTTCCAAGCTAATTCCCTCAAGCGTACGACAGAATATCCGACCGCAATCAATATTGAATGTTCTTCCCTTCGTTCCCACAAATTTCTAATAATTACAACTAGCAGACCAACTGTGCCAAGAATTACACCTAGACCACCAAGGAATTGAAAAATTGAGAGATAAGTATTTTCCACTGCTTTCAACCTGTTTAATCTCTCTTGGATCGCTTGTGCTGAAGGGCCGTAATTTAAAAGCCTATCCCTTAAATGATTCAAAACAACCTGTCTCCGATTTTTTTTCACTTCTATCCAAAAATTTTGGTACCCTCCCCTTCCCGGGAAATTCTTAAGCCAATGCTCTTCAGCAAAATACAAGCCACCCTGAAGAAAGCTGCCCTTAACAACTGCTTCAATCTGGACTTTAAATGTCTCTCCCTCGTCATTGGTATACGGAATCTGGTCGCCAACTTTCTTCTTCAACGCCCACATTAAAGTATTTTGATCGATCAAGGCAGGATAGACACCCGCTGACATTGGTTTGCTCAATGCAGACCAATTTCCTTCCACAAATTCAAAGCGTCCATTCATCTGATCCAGAGGAACTCCATAGAGCGGTGGAATCTGCGCTTGGTTCAAGTTTAAACAACTCGCATCATCGCCATCCTGTGCCCGTATGGAAACCAAAGAGACTCCGCTCATAATATCCGGGTCTAGATCGAACAATGCTTCTGCTTCGGTCCCGAGTAAATCATCATACAAAGGAAGGCTGGTCTTTAAAATATGAGAAAATCCACCCGTGCCTGAGTCTAGCTTAGAACTGTCCTCGGCTGCTTTTTGTCGAAATGCCCCTGCGCCAATTACCAGAAAAGAACCAACAGAAAGAATGCCTACTACGGTTAACTTCCTACCAATTCTGCGATCCAATTGTAGCAGAAATTTGGGTTCACCCACATTATACTTGGTATTCCTATGGAACCTAAAAAATTCGCCCAACCCAGCGGCAAGGACCAAGGCACCAACTCCAAAAAAAATTGGCCCCATCGGCAATTGATTAAGCCAACCAAATATGGAGAGCAAAATTGCAGTCGTCCATATCGCGACTAAAAACCATCTTCCCCAATCCGGTTTTTTAATTTCAGAACTAGAACACGGTACGATAAACTCTCCTCCATTTAACAATGCCACGGGTGCTTGCCTTGATTGTTTTCGACTTACCCAGACCAGGGTGAATAAACCCATGCAAAAACTAGCCAGAGCACCAATTCCAATCGACAGTGCAGTTGGAGCGTAAATAATCTGAAGATTGGAAACCGCCCCGCCCCATGACCCTCCGAGCATCCATAGGATTCCTTTTCCAAAAAACCATGCCCACCCCAAACCCATAAGGGAACCAAGCAAACATACAACACCCGCTTCGGCCCAAGTCAGTACTTTTACCCGCATAGGGCTATAACCGAGCGCAAAAAATAGGCCGACCTGTCGGTTTCTTTGCTCCATAGAAAAACCAAAGAGCATCGCACTTAAAGTTACGCCAGCCAGGATCACAAAAAATCCAAAAGCAAGAAATAGCTGGCTAAAATCAACCGGACCGGATACCGCATTTTTCGCATCATTTTTCAATTGAATAATGCGTAAGCCTGAATCTGATGACCTTAACTTTTCTTGCAAATCAGCCTGTAATCTATGGGATGATCTCTTTCCGATTGCCCGAAGGCCTGTATAGTTCCCCCAACGATTCCCCCACATCTCCTGGGCTGCCAAAAGAGATACAAATGCTTTGGGACTTCCACGAAAATCATCCCAGTATTTCTCATCTTTTGGCCTAATCTTATACTTAATCGGAATACCCGTATCCCATTCTCCGCAATTTTCTGCATCACTTAAACCAGGAAATCTAGGAGTCCAATCACTCTCTTGCCCGGAAGGGATTTTTTTAGGCATCGGTAATATTTTCCCAACCTCAAATGAACGTGTGCTTTGCAATAATTCTCGGCGTTCTCCGACGGTGTAATACTCAAGGCTCACCCGATCTCCAAGACTTAGGTTTAGATCTTTTGCCGCCCACTGATTTACAGCAATTTGATCATCCTTCCAGTTGGCGGAAAACAATCCCCCCACCCCTGGCTCCACTCCGCAAACCATAGAGTATGGAATCATTGATGTGTTCAGATCCTGCCCTCTTACAGGTTTACGGATAGCATTAACTAAATAGGTAAATTCACCCTGCAAATCTGGGT
>JAQXCL010000015.1 GCA_029251885.1 Opitutales bacterium
GCGGTTCCCTTATCTCCTTTTTTGGGGTCGCCCATAAAACCATGCCCTCGGTCCGCAAACAGATGAATTTCCGCAGGTATTTTCATTCTCCGTATTTGACGATAAATCTCGGTCGAACCATTCGGGGAATAAGGATCCGTTCCCCCATGAAAGAGGGCCATTGGACAAGTCTTAGCATCGAACTTGAAGACATCAGAAAGTTTAGCATCGACCGCATCTCCACCCCGAGTGTTGGGCCCAGTCAGACCGTCGGTAAGGGCATAGGCAACATAGATCGGAACAGCCAGGTTTGCATGGCAGGGAATCTCATCGACTGCATCCACCTGTTCGTAGGCTGGAGTCAGGGCACTGGTGCCAAGTAATGTGGTAAGGTGTCCACCGGCAGAAAATCCAAGAAGCCCAATTTTTTCGGGATCAAAGCCACGCTCCTTGGCTGACTGTCGGACCAGGCGGATTGCCCGCTGCCCGTCCTGCCATCCACTCTGGTAAATCGGTAAGCCCTCGGGCCTTGGCGTACGGTAAGTCAGGCTGACGCAGACATACCCAAGATCGGTAAACTTCTTTGCTACTCGATCAATCCACCGCCAATCACAGCAGTTTTTATAACCACCCCCTGAAATGAGCAACATACAGGCATCATTTTTTTCGGACGGTGCATCGAACCATTCCAAATAAGGCATGGTATGCTCTTCGCGTTTGAATCCAGGTTGCCTGACCTCCTTGGTGGTGGCTGCGATCTGCTGGGGTTGAAAATTTGGAATCTTGCCTTCTGGCCAAAGAGGCAAGCGTTCCGCATGGCAGGTGAAAGCAATGAAGAGGGCCAAGCCGATGATTATGTTAAGTTTATTTCGGATCATATTTATTTTGTTTAAAAAAGAGTGATGCTATTGTGGGAAAATGAAAGTTAACCTCCACGTTGTGAGGCATTGCTTTTGGGTAGGTGTCTTTTTAAGCGGTTTATAACCTTTTGATGAATGGAGTCGACTTTTCCTTTGGCTAAATTTTTCCATTCATTTGAATCGTTTTGATGATCGTAGAGTTCCTCGCTACCGTCTGCGTAGCGGATGTATCGCCAACGTCGGTCCCGGATGGCATGGTTGTTCTGCCCCAGGGTTGATACAGCGACATGATTCCACTTTGCCTCCGGGTTTTTAAGCAAGGGCTGAAGGCTCACACCCTCTAGCTTGGGGTATTTACTCAGTTCGCAAAGGTCGATTAAGGTGGGATAAATACTCAACAATTCGACAGGTTTTTCGCTTCTGCCTTTGATACCATTCGGCACGCTAATAATCAGGGGCACCCGGGTGGTTCGTTCCCATAGTGAGAATTTGGACCATCGCTGTTTTTCCCCAAGGTGATAGCCATGGTCGGAGAAGAGGACTACAATGGTGTTTTTGGCATGAGGGCCCTGATCTAACGCATCCAGCACACGACCGATTTGCTCATCGGCCCACCGGACAGACGCAAGATAGGCATGCACCGCCAGTTGCCAACGGTTCTCCTGCGTCATCCACTCGTGGACAGGAATCTTGGAGTTACTCATCGATACCTTGCGGGCGGCATCGGGGATATCATCCCAGTCATCCTCGACAACTTCGGGTAATTCTACATCTTTAAAACTCTCATAAACCCGACGGGGTGGAAAAAATGGTACATGTGGACGATAAAACCCGCAGGCCATAAAAAAGGGTTTGTCGAAATCTTTACCAAGCTGATCGGCAACCCAGGTTGCAGTAATATGATCGGTAAATTTTGATTCGTCATAATCCTGAGGCCCGAAATCCCAAGTGCGGTGCCATCCCTTTGGCTTATGATGAACTTTTTGATCGAGCCCTTGGCGCCACTGCCCGGCACGGGGCCCCTGTACTTGAAAATAACCACCCGTATGAAAAATTTTTCCGGAACTTAAGGTTTTGTATCCATTGGCTGCAAAGTGGGTGGGCAGATTAACATGTTGTTTTAGAAACTCTGGTTCCTTTGAAACAGAATAATGATTGTCGTAAAACCCGGTTGAAGAGGGCCGTCTACCCCAAAGCAGACTGATGCGGGAGGGATTACACATGGTGCCCTGGCAATGGGCGTTACTAAAAAGCATTCCTCGTTCAGCAAGGCGATCGATGTTCGGAGTAAAGGTATGAGGGTGACCCTCGAGGCACCCGATCCAATCATTCAAGTCATCAACTGCGATCAGTAAAACATTAGGTTTATCAATTTCTTTGGACCCCAGTTTGCCCAAAAGGGAGCATACAAGAAAAAGAGAGAGAATTATTCTCATAAATTAGAAAATTTATTTCTTACTCTTCTTCGGCGGTTTAATATGAATTTAAAAAACATCATTCATGGATTGACCTGCGGTGGCGACGAGTTGGTCACAACGATTGCGCATGCGTTTGAGCAGAGGGTGCACAACACTTTCTGTGGCTAGGTTAGTCAATTGCTGAGGGTCCTTTTTTAAGTCATGAAGAAACTCATAAGGTGGCTCATTGGGACCATCCACAAAGTAGCGGGCATAGGTGACGCTCTCCCCATGCACCCCTTCCCAAAGCGGAATAGTTTGGGGTACGGCTAAGAACTCACAAAGGAAGTCTTTGCGCCAATCTGCAACCTGCTTTCCCCTAATGAGTGGGGTGAGGCTACGCCCAGTATGTGCTTGGGGTATGGGTAAGCCAGCCAGTTCGATCATGGTGGATGCGAGGTCACTGTTGAGGGCCATTTCGGGAACCACCTGGCCACGTTGAGGATTGGGCAGTCGTGGATCGTAGATGATCAGAGGAACCCTTAGGGATTCTTGGTAATGTGTCCACTTTCCGGCAAATCCGCGGTCGCCCAGATAGTAGCCATTGTCGGCGGTGTAGATAATTACGGTATTCTCCGCAAGTCCCTGCTTTTTCAGTTCAGTCACCAGACGACCGACTACATGATCAATCCCACTGATCATACGAAAGTAGGCACGCATGTTCGTTTGGTATTTCTCGGGAGTATCCCAGCGCCAAAAGTAGCGCTGCCGGTTGAGCGATTTTTTAAGGAAATCAGGCTGAGTTTCGTAGATCGCCGGGTCGTTGAGCACTGGAAGAGGCATCTTCTGGTCTTCATACATCCCCTCAGTAACTTTGGGCCAGGGAAAATGACCGATGCCTGGGCGCCTGTCATTATCTTCTGCATGAGTGGCATTGAAGCTGATCTGTAAGCAGAAGGGCTTATCTTTTGGTTGTTCACTAAGGAAGTTGATGCCCCAATCGCCAAGGATCTGGGTTTCGTGGCGCTTCGTTCCGTCTGGCTGGTCCTTGAAAAATGGAGAGCGTCCGATTTTCCGCCGCACATCCCACATCGAACTCGCAGATTCACGGGGAATGGCAACATGTTCCTTGCCCAGGTGTCCCGTTCGATATCCCGCCCTCTTAAGAACTGCAAAGTAGGAGGAGTTACACAGAGTTGGATTCAACGCACCAGGCGAAACTTTGTAGAGATGTTTGCGCTCATAGCAACCGGTGAACAAGCTCGCACGCCCCACCCAGCAGGTGGAAGTGGTTACAAAAGCATTTTCAAACCGCACACCTTGGTTGGCCAGGCGATCAATGTTAGGAGTTTTCACAATCGAATGCCCAGCACAACCCAGGGTGTGGTTTCGCTGATCATCCGCATAGAGCAAAAGAAAATTGGGGCGGGCTGGGGTCTTTAGATCCTTTGCAAAAGCAGCGACGACTGAGAAGAGGGCCAAGCCGATAGATACGGTAAGTTTATTTCGATTCATAAGTGTAGTATACTATTTATAAGTTTTATACTCTCGTTTGGCTTGGCTCGTTTCGGTTACCTCACTACTTTTTAATTTCGAGGATAGGCTCTCCTTCGAGATAGCCCAGTGAGCTTAGAAAACGATCCATACGAATCAGGCTTTCGGCCATGGCCTCGCGACTAACCCAGAGGTTGTACCAGCCATGCTTTGCCCCTTGATAGATGTGTAGATCACAACGACGCCCCTTTTCTTTCATTTGCCGCTCAAAATGTTTGGCAGTCTCTACCGGTATGTAAGTGTCCTCGGTTCCCAAGAGAACCATGGTCGGAGGGGTTTGATCGTTGATGTGCTCAATCGGTGAAATCTTTTGCCAGTAGGGCTTTACCAAGTTGTACCCAAATCCGTCGGGGCCATTGTCAAAGACGGGATTAAAGAGGAGCAGTGCTTTGGGGATGCAGCTTACAGAGGTATCTTCTCCTGCTTCATTAAATTCTGTGACCAATGCCATTGCGGCAGCAATATGGCCGCCCGCCGATCCTCCGCCTGCCACGATCCGCTGGGGATCGATTCCCCATTCATTGGCATGCTCTTTTACCCAGCGCATGGCTGATTTGCCGTCCTTTACGCATTCCCTTGGAGAGGTGCCAAAGCGGTTGATCGTCCGATATTCCACCGAAATGGCCACCATCCCACGCATGGCAATATAGCGGCTCTGTGGATAATAATGATCCGGCCCGCCCCCAACCCAGCCGCCCCCATGGAAAAATACTGCGGCGGGACGCTTGTCTTCTGATTTCAATCCTTCAGGCAGAAAGACCTGAAGTTTTAAATTATACGGAAGCCCGTCCTTTCCAATGACGGTTTTGTACTCCAGGGTCCTGTCTTGTTTGAGTGGAAAAGTTTGCCACCCGATCTGCTGTGGAGTGAACATTTTGGTAGCACCGGAAGCGATTCCGAATGTTTGAAGAGCGATTCCAATCGTTAGTAGAAAAATGCTCCTACTTATATATCTCGGGATTTTTTCCATTGTGCTGTCTAAATATTATTTTCCTTGAGCATCCCGCTTTTCCAGTTCGATAGATTTATCGATATCTGCCTGGAAAATTTTCTGAAATTCTGCGACCGATAATTTACCACCGGGGTAGAGCAGGGGGGAAGAATATTTCCCACCTATCCATTGAAGCTTGCGAAGCTCCCGCTTGCCCGGCCAGGTGCCACCGTTGAGAATGGTTTTCTCTTCTCCCGGAAGCCTGTGTAAGCCTGCGACAATTTGCAGTTCGGTGATTCCCTGCCAACTTTCGGGACGATCCGGAATACCCGAGCTTCTTGGCTTTAAATCGGAAAGTTGGATAGTTACCGTTTGCCAGTCATCTGTCTGGGCGAGTGGTTTTACACAATAGTATCCGCTCTTGGGTAAGCCCGGATAGGCACCCCAGTTGTTTACATCAAAGGCCATAAGGAAATTACCTCCCTGTGGATCTTTTACATCAATGTTCAGGATTGCTCCATCGGGCCCGCGCCATTTGGGGTCGGTGAGTTTTCGGGTGCCCGCAACGGCGTGCTGGTTATTGCCCCAACTTATTTGATACCAATCCCCCCAATCATCAAAGCTAGGCTCGATCATCCGATCTGGGCGGTCGATTGTTTTCACCCCTGCTTTCTTCAAGGCGGGTGGATCGATAATCGTTTCCCAG
>JAQXCL010000079.1 GCA_029251885.1 Opitutales bacterium
GCCATTGGTCCGATCACAAACCCTTGTGGCCCGTAGGCTAATATGCCTCCGATTATTCCCAAGAATAGCATAAAACTTAACCAGGCACCCTGTTCGTGCAATCTTTTGCCCATGCCAGCCCGTGCACGACTGATTAGGTAATTAATCAAAATACAAAGACCTGCCACTACCATGGCTGTCATGGGTTCACCACGAGTCCAAATGATCGAAGAAACGGGTAACCAAACCATGGCACTCCCGACAACTGGTACCAGACCAACAAATGCTCCTATTAAAAAGATCGGGAGAAATACAAAGCCTCCCACAAAGTGAGCCACCATTCCCATAGAAATTCCACGAATCAATGAGGTCAGCACAGTATCGTTGAGTAATCGAAGCGTGATCATTCTGTGAAGCTGAAACCAGGATGAAGTTTCATCGCTGCTAAATCCCCCGGCTTTGAGAGTGCTTCTAACAAAACTACTTCCGTGCGCATAGAGGAAGGAAAGAGCGATCAAAGCAAGGGCAAGTTCAGCAACAAACCCCCTGGTACCCTTAAAAAGGAATTCAATGAAAGTTCCTGAGAATTCTCGTGTGTCACCAACCAAGTTGGCTACAAAATCAAGTACTTTGGTTTCGTCAATGGGCAGACGTGGGAAGATGGTTTGGATTTGCTGGATTTGTTCGGATACTCCGCGCAATAGGGTATTCTTTGCCGATTCTTCTCCCAAGGCCAAAGACCATACCACATCGATTAAGCCCTGCTTTTCTCCGGATGCATCCCAGAGCAAAAGAAATAAAGGAGATAATAGAATAAGAAGAAGAGATAGGGTCGAAAGAACGGCACAAAGCTCAGACAGTCGCTGATCTTGCATCGAGGGAAATATTCTTTTTGCCAATCGTTTAATTGGTACGAAAAAGATGGGGAAGGTCAGGGTAGAAAGAGATACCGCAAAAAGGATAAATTCAAATAACGGTTCAAAGGTTCCATAGAGGGGAACCAGGAGGATGAGTAAGGCGATTATGAGTAAGGCCCTCCTTTTCCATAGATGCCAAAAGGCATTTCTTTTGGTGCTCAGCAAGTCGGGTTTGTTTTCCTTTGAATTAATTTCATCTGACAGATCCTCTTGCATCTCTAATCTTATGCGAATTGAGCGAGGTGTTTGGCAAGGAATTTCCCGGTGGGTGTCTTTTTCTTTGAAAGTAGTTCGGGGGTTCCTTCAAAAATCAATTTGCCACCTGCTTTGCCCCCGTCTGGTCCGATTTCAATTACATGGTCGGCCAGTCGAACGACATCCAAATTGTGCTCGATTACAACAAGAGTATTTCCGCCATCTCTTAACTTAAAGAGTAAGTCGAGTAAGCGCTGAATGTCTGCCCAGTGCAGACCGGTGGTTGGTTCGTCGAGAAGATAAAGGGTCCGACCGCTTTGTTTACGGCTAAGCTCCAAGGAAAGTTTTAATCGTTGGGCCTCCCCACCAGACAATGTATTGGCAGCCTGCCCGAGTTTTAAATATCCAAGTCCCACAGCGTCCAAGGTCTCTAGCTTGTTAATAATATTAGGGTGTTTTGAAAATAATTCTTTCGCTTCAGAAACCGTCAATTCAAGAACCTCGGAAACATTTCTCCCACGGTAGCGCACTTCCAATGTTTCCCGATTATAGCGCTTACCGTGACAACTCTCGCATTCCACATAAACATCGGCCAGGAATTGCATGTCCAGTTTGACCAACCCATCCCCCTTACATCTTTCACAGCGTCCACCTGGTATATTAAAGCTAAAACGCCCTGGCCCGTACCCCCGGATTTTACTCAGAGAACATTTGGAAAAGAGACTGCGCAACTGATCAAACAATTTAACATAGGTTGCTGGATTGGACCTCGGGCTTTTTCCGATGGGGGACTGGTCAATTCTAACAACCTGATCAAAATTTTCAATTCCTTCAATCCCTCCATGTGCTCCAGGTAATTGTTTAGACCGGTGAAGTTCGTGAGCAGCGGATTTCGCCAAAACTTCATTAACCAGGGAACTCTTTCCGGAGCCAGATACCCCACAAACCACCGTTAATAGACCAACCGGAAAGGAGGCATCAATTTTTTGCAGGTTATTTGCCCGTGCCTGCTTTACCAAAACACAAGCTTTCCCAGGTTTCTTTGCTTTGCCATCGCGTTCGATTTTTTCTTCACCACAAAGAAAGGAACCACTCCTACTTTTCTTAGATTTAATACAGGACTTTAAATCCCCTTCAAAAATTAAATTTCCACCTTCGGTACCGGGACCTGGTCCCACTTCGATCAAATGATCGCAAGCCCTCAAGGTTTCTGCATCGTGCTCCACCACGATCACCGTATTTCCACGATCTCTCAAGCCTAGCAATACATTGATTAATCGATCATGGTCGGCAGGGTGCAGGCCCACACTTGGTTCGTCCAAGGCATAAATCACTCCCACCAGGCCCATGCCCAACTGGGTAGCTAGTCGGGCACGTTGGGCCTCTCCACCGCTTAAACTTCGATAAGATCGATCTAACCCCAAGTAGCCCAGGCCAACTTCATTAATAAAACCGAGGCGTTGTTCAAGACCGTGCAAGGCATCTTCGACTTGTAGACAGTTTTCATCCTTTCGAGCTTTTTTTCGGATAAATTCCCAAGCTTGTGCAGTGGGCCAGGAAAAAAAATCTTCTAATGAACAGCCAGCCAGAAGAACAGATCGTGAATAGGAGGAAAGTCGGCTACCTTTGCAAGGTTCGCAAATTGTTCCGTATTGGTAGGTAACTAACTTTGCTCGCAGGTTGTCACTGGTAGTAGAACGCATAGTTTCTTGGAGATCTTGAAATACTCCAGGGAATGGTTGCATCTTTGCTTTTTTACCACGTCCAAACTCCAGTTTAATTTCAAAATTTTGATCCTTATCGCCGTGCAGTAAAAAAACTTGTTCCTTTGGGGACAAGTTGTTCCATGGCTTTTTTAAGTCCAAACCCATTTGTTCGGATAATGCCTTGAGCAAATTTTTTCGCAAAGTGATCATCTTGCGGGAACCAAGTCGCCAAGGCTTAATCGCTCCCTTATTTAAAGAAATTGTCGGATCCGGAATAATTAAATCCTCTCTGAAGCGAAGAACTTCTCCTAGTCCTCCGCAATTCGAACAGGCACCGTCAGGATGATTCCATGAAAAAAGTTTTGGGGTAGGAGTGGGGTAGGTCGATCCACACATATTACAGGCAAATCCTTCTGAGAGTGGCACTTCTTCCATCTCTCCATCCGCTTGTTCGATCAAAGCCACAGCTCGTTCCTCTCCCTCTTCAAATGCCAGTTCAAGAGAATCTGCGAGGCGGCTTCGGGAATCCTCCTTTATGGCCAATCGATCGATTACCAGATCTACAGATATTTCTTTTCCTCTGGTACCTGAGGGGATTAAATCATGATCGTCCAGTCGCTTAATTTTCCCATTAATTCGCAATCGTTGGAAGCCTCGCCTTTCTAAGCCCTCTGCTTCTTCACGAAGTACCGAGGCCTTGGCATTCATCCACGGAGCTAAAAGGATTAACCTTTTACCCATGCCTTTTTGCATCAGTTCTTCCACGCACAAATCTAGTGATCTTCGAGTTACGGGAGATCCGTCTTTGGGGCAATGAGGCGTACCTGCAGTTGACCATAGCAAACGGGCGTAGTCTGCAATCTCGGTTGCTGTGGCTACGGTACTGCGAGGCCCTGCGGACCTCGCAGATATTTGCTCAATTGAAAGCACAGGGGATAGACCTTCAACAAAATCAACATCCGGTCTGGCGACCTTTTCTAAAGCTTGTCTTGCTTTGGTTGATAAACTTTCAACATATTTACGGTGTCCTTCCGCAGCCAAAACATCAAAAACCAAAGACGATTTTCCTGATCCACTTACACCCGTCACCCCTACCAATTTACCTCGTGGAAAAGATACCGTAACCTCACGCAAATTATTTTCCCTGGCACCTTTGACGAAAATGTTTTTCGCATGAAAGGGGGATGTCTTTGAGGATGGGGTCATGTAGTCGTGATTCTCATAATGTTGCGGGTATGCAATTTGGACAAGCCGGATTCAAATAAGTTGATTGCGAAAAGTAGTCTTCTGCTTAAATAAAACTGAATGAGTAAACCAATATTGTATGTTAAACAAGGCTGCCCATGGTGTATCGATGCCCTCGAATATTTTTCGAAAGTCGGGTTGGAAGTCGAACTGGTTGATGTTCGTGCTGATCCTTCGCGCATGTCAGAACTTGAAACCATAAGCGGGCAAACCAAGACACCCACTCTTAAAAATGGAGATTTTGTTGTTGCCGACTTTGATGTTGAGGAATTTAAAACCGCCCTCAGGGAAAGTCCGCAAGAAGCAAGCAAGCTAGGTATCGTCCTTTAAGTAACCATTATTGGAGAGTTAATTTTATCCAAGCGGATATTGGCAGACTAATCAGCGTCGTAAATTTTAACGCGTTCCCACATGTGGGAACAATTTTCTATAAAAGCCAAGTGTAGAGGATCTTCCTGGTAAACATTATGGGCGGCTAAATCCTTTAGTGCAACAGTGAGACAAAAATCGTAAGAGTCGTCAATGACCGGCCGTTTGGCGGTCGCTGAAGGGCGACCGATAAACATTTGTTCAACAGTGGAAATCTTTTCCAATGAACCAAGTTCATCTTTAAAATAGGTCAAATCTTCGTCGGGAAGGTTTTTTTTGAGCCAAAAAATTACGGTGTGTATGAGCATATTGATTATTTCTAGAAGGTTTTATCTTTCTATGTAAAATCTAAAAATTGACTACAAGAAAGTATAAAAGGGGTACCTGCTCTGAAATGAGCTTTCGATTTGCATGTCATTGGCAAATTTTCTATCAAATACCTTATGCTTACTAAATACTCTACGATTTCGCTCATTGTTTTAATCATGTCTTCCATGGCTTTAGGTCTTAACGCTAAGGAAAGTAAGCAAGAGGCCACTGCGAAGATGGAACTGGTTAAGGTAGCATCATTGAACACGATTGATTCCAACAAGGAATTTCAGCGCAATGTCCAACTTGTTCAGCAACAACGTGCATTGGCAGCCGAACTTTTAAGCAAAATGGATACAGTTCAAGATGAAGAGGAACATAATAAACTTCAATCTGAACTAGATGGCTTGCAACAAAAGCTTAACGAAAATAACGAGTTGATGTTTAAGACTTATGGATTCTCTCTCAATCGAAACTATGTACTTACCGTTGAGAAATCTCACATCCACATGTGGGTTACCGAAGAAGAATCTAAAAAGATATCAGCAGCTAATAAAAAAGCCAAAAAGTAGTTTCCCTTCTGTTATTTTCTAAATATCTCATTATTTAGTCCCATTTTTTGGGATCTTTAATTTTTGCCCTTACTTGCTGGTTTTTTGGAACCAGTTGTCTTCATTATTTCGAATATAAGATGTTTGATACAAATTAGTATTTCCTTGCTCAATGAGTTGTCATCTCCTTCTATAAAGTTTCCTTCGTTTTCTGTTTCATCTAAATCACCCTCTTGATCTTATGAACTACGCACGTTCAGCCGTACTTGTTGCTCTCTTTTCTACCATCTCACTTCTAGTTAGCGGAACGCCCGTTGTATGCACAGACAAACTGAGGCCAAGCTTGGAATCACAACTTTCTGAGCACCCCAAGCTATCGGCAAAAGAAGGTGCTAAGCATTTAGAAACATATCTTAGAGCAAACGGGTATCCTTTTGCGCAAGCTGTGGTGGGAAATATAGAAGGTAGAAATGTTATTCTTATTAAAGAAGGCAAAATAGGTAAGGCTACCGTGACTGGTAATAAGCACCTTTCTAAGGATGGAATACTCAAAAACCTCGATTGGAAACCGGGAAATTCATTTGACTACGGAAAATTTCAACGAAATGCGTCTAAATTAAATCAAAACCGATTTATCGTTGTGGATGCTAAACTTTCACCCAAAAGGTCTAAGGATGGAGAAATCTTAGTTGATGCCGATTTTAAAGTGGAGGATCGTCTTCCTGTCTCGGCAAACCTAGGTCTTTCTAACGAAGCAACCCCACAATCATCGGGATTGCGTGCTAAAGCGGGGATTGAACTCTGGGAACCTTTTGCTTCCTCAGATAAAATTTCTTTAACTTACAGCACCGATCCAAAGGAACCTTCCGAGTCCCAATCATATTCACTTGCCTACCAGGCCGCCTATGGTGCCTTTTCCCATGCTCTTTTCGCTGGATATTCTGAATCCGAATACAGTAACCAGGTTTCTTCCAACGATCTTTTTATAAGTGACGGTGTTTACTTGGGCTTTCTTGGGAGCTACGGCTTCGAGACAGGTGCATTGGATGGTATTTCTGTAACTTACGGCCTTACTTACCTAAAATCTTCCAGCCAAATTTCTCTTTCTGGGTTTGCTTTCCCTGAGTCTAAAGTACCTCTTTATCTTCCACGGATTGGATTACAGGGAAGTTTTCAGAATCCATGGGGGGATGGGTCCTCTTATTGGTCTGGGAGTTTTGTTTCCGACCTTTCCACATCGGATAATACAGAACTTCAACAACTTCGACCGGGTGTAGAAAAAGGCTTTTTGGTTACCAATCTATCTTTTTCTACCTATGAGCCAGTAGATTTTGGGAATATTGGTGGGGGTGTTAGCCTTAAGTTATCGGGCCAGGCAACTGCAGATTCTCTCCCTCCTGCTTTACAAAAAGGACTGGGTGGCCAATCGAGAATTCGTGGATATGAAGAAAATGAAGGATTGGGAGATCGAGGTCTTTCCTTAAATTTAGAATATCGTTTTGATGCGGTATCTGGTTCTCTCTTTGGGTTGGATGGTAATTTTCAAAACTTAGCCTTTTACGATTATGGATATTCCAAGTTCGTTTCCCTGCCTGGAGCTTCATCGGATTCCTCTGAATTACAGAGCTTTGGTGTTGGCATCGTAGGAAATGTTCAAACCAATGCCGACTTTTCCCTACAAGTCGGAGTTCCTCTGGATGACGGTCCGGATGGCACGAAAAGGTTAGAACCACGAACTCATTTCGGTCTAAATATCCGTTTCTAAAGCTTTTCCACCCTTATTCTCGCGATCATGAACTATTACAAGTCATTCACCCATAAATTAAACTCTCTTTACCACACTCGGTATAGAGGAAGAATTAATAGTCTTGCCCGACGAACCGGTAATACCCTCAAGGCGGGGATGATGAGTGTAGGCTTATTTGGCTTTGTTATTGGGACTCCCGGTGCCGCTCTTGCTGCCAACTTACCAACTGGTGCACAGGTAGTTAGCGGAAATGTAAACATTAACCAATTGGGTAATAATGCGATGAGAATCGTCCAAGGTTCCCAATCCGCCATTGTTAATTGGCAAAGTTTCGATATCGGTCACGGTGCCTTGGTTGATATTGTTCAGCCAAATGTTGATTCTGCTATGCTTTCCCGTGTAATCGGAAATAATCTTTCCGAAATTCACGGAAGTTTAAATTCCAATGGAAATTTGTACCTTATCAATCCAAACGGAATTCTTTTTGGAGAAAATGCACAGGTAAATGTGTATTCCCTCATCGCATCCACTTTGGATATGTCAGATTCGGACTTCTTAACTGGTAACATACATTTTACTGGTGACTCCGAGGAATCTGTAATCAACTTGGGCACCATCAATTCTGAAAGCTTTACCGCGCTAATTGCTGGTGATGTTCAAAACCTTGGAGATATCATTACTCCAGGTGGTGATGCTGCACTTCTTTCTGGTGATGCAGTAATCGAAGTAGGGGAGGCTGCCGGCGGTAAAATTACCATGGATTTATCTGGTCTCTTGGGCGGGTCTGCCAGTAATTCAGGTTCCATTGATGTATCTTCGGCTGATTCAACCGGAGGATCCGTTGTGATGATTGGCGAATCTGTTTCTCATGCAGGTACCATCGATGCTTCCGGTGCCACCGGTGGTGGAGAAGTTTTAATTGGTGGAGATTACCAAGGTAACAATAAAAAGCTGTCCAATGCACAAAATACTGTTGTTTCTGGAACCATTTCTGCAGATGCAATAGAAAATGGAAATGGCGGGAAAGTAATTTTATGGGCAGATGATACAACCCGATTTACCGGTTCCATTTCTGCAACAGGTGGATCTGTATCTGGCAATGGTGGATTTGTGGAAGTTTCCGGTAAAGATGTTCTAACTTATCGAGGCTTAACCGATTTATCCGCTGCACTTGGAGAAACTGGCTTGCTTCTTTTAGACCCGACAAACATTACAATTTCTACAGGTTCAGATTCCTCGATTACAGGTAATCCTGACTTTGTTCCAAACGCTGGAATTGGTTCTGTTATAAGCGAATCTACTCTAGAATCAGCACTCGCATCTGCTAATGTGACTATTCTTACCGCTGCTGGAGGTGGTAGTGAAAAAGGAGATGTCACATTTGACGTTTTTCCTGCGGTAACAATTGACTCTACATCCGGAAATAATCTTACCATAACTGCTGATGGGGATATTAAAATGTTTGCTGGTAGTATTGATCTTGGTTCAGGAGCATTATCATTAACTGCTGGGAGTACTAGAACTGATGGTGTGATTGTGATAACAGCACCCATAACTGCTGGTGGCATTACTGCAAGTGCGGATGGGACTATCCAACTAACAGGCAACATCGATGTCAATGGTGGGCTTATTTCAGGTACACTAACTGAAACATCAGGTTCATTTACTGCTGATTCAATTACGTCTGATGCTCAAATTAGTGCTTTAACACAAAATGGCTCTGTATCTATCGAGAGTTCTGGTGATGTAACACTTAATTCCATTATCGCGGGTACTGCTTCAGTCACAATTGAAACAACTAATGGAGCAATTAACGATCATGCTTCCGACACAATCTCTGATATAACGGCAGATACTATTAGCCTTTCTGCGACAGCTGGAATTGGAAATATTGAGACTATCGAATTAGAGAGTGCTTCAAATATATCCATTACTTCTAGTGGTACACAAAATATTGATATTGATCATGCCGCTGACGCTCCTACTTCTGTCAGTTCAATATCTCAAACGGGCTCTGGTAATATAAACTTTGATCAAACTGGCAGCCAAAGCCTTACTTTTTCAGGTACACTCTCCACGGCCTCTGGAAACGTAGCAGTATCTAATAACAATTCTTTATCTCTTGCGACCACCTCTATCACGGGCGACTTATCTCTTACTGCCTCCGGTGCTATTTCAGATACTGGTTCAATTACAGTTTCCGGCACTACTACAATTGCCGCCGGGGCAAGCAATAATATTGATTTTGACACGACTAATAACAATTTTAGCTCTGTTGATATAACTAGTGCTAACAACGTAGTGCTAAAAGACAGTAACGCGATCGACTTGGGAGCAAGTACAGTGAGTGGTACTTTTGGAATCATATCTGCCGGAGCAGTTACCGATAGTGGTACCTTGGCGATCACCGGAGTGACTACAATAAGTGCAAGTGGGCAGGACATTACTTTGGATGAATCTGCGTCGACCTTTGGAACGCTTGCGTTAACTGGAGCAAATGTAGCAGTGACCGATGCTGGAGCGACCGATTTGGGAGCAAGTACAGTAAGTGGTACCCTGGGAATCACAGCTGCTGGAGCTATTAGTGACAGTGGCACCTTAGCGATCACTGGAGC
>JAQXCL010000086.1 GCA_029251885.1 Opitutales bacterium
GTTGGAACCCAGGAAAGGAGAAAACAAAAGCAACCGAGCTACAAACCTCCCGAATTCCAGAATGGGGTACAACCGCAATATACAACTGGGAATTAGATCTCTGGGGTAAGTGGAAGGAACGAAAAAAAGAATCTGCTAAATTTATCGAGGCTCAACAACACATACTCGAAGGAGCAAAACTAAAATTGATTTACAGCATTGCTGAACGATGGCTTATGGCATGCTTTCTTAAGGAAGACCTAACCATAGTGACCGCACAAATTAAAAACCATCACGAAGCACATATTTTACATCTCCATAAATATAATGCTGGATTAGACGAAAACATCAGTTTGATTGAAATGGAGAGCCAGATCAAATTACAAGTTTTAGATTATAATCGTATCAAGCAAAATCTACAAACCTGTCTTGTACAACTCGGAACACTTTTGGGTTCTCCACTCGATGGGAACCTCTCTGAAATTCCAAATCTCTCGTCATTAACCTTACCAAACTTACCTTCTCTTCTACCAAGTAGTTTGCTTCGGGGTAGACCTGATATTCTCGCCAGTCAATTAACGATTTATGCACACGCGCATCGAGTCAACGCCTCACGATTGAACCTTTATCCTTCTCTAAGCCTCAATCTTTCTGGGATTGGAATGAGCGGCAACCTGTCCGATGGCTTCGAACAATGGAAATTTTCTGGAGGACCTGTGATAGACTTGCCTATCTTAAGCCCTCGACGAAGAACACAGTTAAGAATAGATGAAGCTTCCTTGAAGATGATTAGTTTAGAATGGAAGACTTCTCTTTTACAGGCAGTTAAAGAAATTGAAACGGCGACCATTAATCATCGATCAAATGTAGAAGATTATAAAATATCGCAGAATTTAGTGGATGAATTTATGAAGGCACATGAAATTTTCAATCTCAAACACAAGGCTGGATTGATCTCGAAAATTGATCTTATTCAACAAATTAACCGTCTAAACGAAACTAAAAGAACATCCCTCAGCTATAGAAGTAAATACTGGAAATCATTTCTATTCTTATCAGAGGGGCTTGGCATCAACTGGTTAGAATAAATTTCTCATGCTTATGATTGTCTTTATTGAAACATCTACAATTTTTAATTCTAAAATATTGAACTGCTTACTTCCCTTAGATATTGTATATAATTAGTGCAAAAAAATAAAACAGTGCGATGTATTTTAGGGGATTGTAAATTCCCTCAGACATGTCAATGGAACGAAACTTGCATGGAAATAGGCTTAAGAAAAAGCCTTGAATCTAAAGAGAAAAAGCCCAGTTCCAATGTGAAAGGTAGTTCCTATGAAAATCAGAAGCTAGATCTTTTTAACCCCGGCGGTTTATCAAGCAGCACTTTTGCCAAAAAAGATCGGCGCAAGGATTGAGGCGACCCAAGGCCCTCATTTTTAAGCCAATTCCGAGTCTCATTTTGTTCAACTTGTTCAAGAATATCCCAACTTTTTTCTGGGATTACCCTTTTTGAAGTTTGCGGGGGCAACGGTATGGGTTCATCCAAATCGTAGTCAGGTTGCTGGGATACTTCCTTATTACTTAGCGTGTCATCCGCCTGCGGTGTTATCGGTTCAATAGCTTCCCCGAAAGCTTCTTTTAACAAATCACCCAGACCTTTTTCATGAGCAATCTCTTTGTAGTTAGTTTCCGGTTCCTGCTTGAGAGGTCTCTCCCGAGTAGCACCTTTATTTCTTTCCTGCTCTTTTTTCTTTCTTCCTTCCAGCATTTTGCCCACAAATGAAGCAACGAGAAGCCCTACGATAAACAAGGTATCTATAGGCAAATCAGGCATAATATATAAATTATTTTTCGTTGAGGAAGAAATGTACTATTTATCGCTAGAGATACTTTCTCTCATTTCAGTATCCGCCTCGATATTGCGCATCCTGTAATAATCCATAATCCCTAAGTTGCCTTTTTGAAATGCTTCGGCCATAGCAAGCGGAATTTGTGCTTCCGCCTCGACTAACTTGGCCTGCATCTCTTGGACTTTAGCTTTATTTTCCTGCTCCAAAGCAACAGCGGCGGCTCTGCGAATTTCTGCTTGAGCCTGAGCAACTTCCTTATCTGCGGAAGCTTGTGAAGACCTAAGAGCTGCTCCACGATTTTCGCCTAGGTCCACATCTGCAATATCGATGGAAAGAATCTCAAAGGCCGTCCCCTGATCAAGGCCCCGATTAAGCACCTGCTGAGTGATTTTATTTGGATTCTCTAACACAACCTTGTAATTTTCAGATGACCCGATTGTTGAAACAATGCTCTCACCAACACGAGCAATGACCGTTTCTTCCTGAGCACTTCCTACATAACGATCCAAATTACTTCTAACCGTTACGCGAGCCCTGACTTTAACTTGTATTCCGTCTTTAGCTACACCATCAATGGTATCACGACCCTCGATTTTACAATCAATAATTTTAGGATTAATTGAGGTGCGAACTGCTTCCAGTACAGACTTGCTCGTTCCACGAGTAGCAAGATCAATCGCACAAGCACGATCCCAGGAGAGTTCTATACTTGCTTTTGATGCTGCGATTAAAGATTGCACGGTTTGCACGACATTTCCGTCGGCTAAATAATGTGCCTCTAATTGATCAGTGTCCAAAGGTATATTTGCTTTAACTGCGGTAACTCTTGCGTCCACGATCAGACCAACAGGGACTCCACGAAGACGCATCGCCAAAAGGGTTGCAAAACTTACAGGGGCGCGGGCTAGGTATGCCTTTAGCCAGGTACTGAAGAAAGAGATGATGATAAGTGAAAATACCAAGCCCACGATCAAAAGTAGGCCAATAATAATCCATGATATTAAGTCGTTCATTGTATAATTTTAGAGATAATGGTTAACAGTTTACTAAAGTAGACAAATTCAAAGCGGACGAACAATCAAGCGAAAGGCATCAACTTCAGTAATTTCAACTTCTGCCCCTTTTGATAAAAAACCTGAGCTACAGAAGGAATCGTATGTTTTGTCGTCAACACGGACCAGTCCTTCGGGGTGGTGGTCCGTTTCAGCATGTCCGTTTCTACCAACCAATTTTTGCAAGGGCTCTTCTTTTTGAACTCCTCCACTAGTTGCATGTACAAACATATTCTTTCCAAATTTACTTTGGGACAACCACTTAAATTGGAAAAAGACTAAAAGAACTCCACCAAAACCGCCAATTAAAAAAACCATAAGTGGAATCATCCACCCTCCGTATTCTAAATGAGCAAAATAGGAAGAGGCCAACAAACAAACAAAACCCAAAAGTCCCAGGACTCCCCCAGGTACGATTGCCTCCAAAGCAACCAATAGGTATCCAAAAAAGAGGGCGGCTAATATTTTAATCATACCCAGGAAGTGACCTCTTCGACAACTAATTCATAACCTGAATGCTTAAGAACTCTAATCCGTTGTCCTTTTTCAATTTTACCAATGACCGAACGGGCTTCATAGGTTTTCCCGTCAATCTGAACCTTTCCTACAGGATATAACTCCGACACGGTTACTCCAATTTTGTTAGGCTCGATGAATTCGCTGGGTTGATTCGATTTAAGGTTTCCAACCGAGGTTTCCAAGAGCATCGATTTCCCCATGGGAGTTTTTCCTATTATCTTTATCGCGAAATACCCCAAAATAAAAGCAAGTCCGAAGGATTGGGCCAATTCTACTAGAGGCACACGGAATAGGGCGAATGACCAGTCGATTTCTTGACCCGGCCAAACATCAACCATTGCCCAAATCAAAGAACCAAACATGAGAGCCAAACCTAGCAAAGCAGGAAGAAATAAACCTGGAGCCAAAAAGACCTCAACTAAAACCAAACAGAATCCAATAAGAAAGAGGAGAAATTCCTCTTGTCCCGCTAACCCTGCCACATATTTCGAACCAAAAAAAGTAAGGATAAACCCAATGCCAAATATTCCAAAAACCCCAAACCCGGGAGTCTTGAATTCGATAAATAAAAGGACCAAACCGATACTTAGAAGCAAAGGGGCAATACCATTTAACCATAAACCTGCATTTTCTGCCCAATTAATTTCCATGCGAATCATTTGATAATTTTTCTTTCCCCACCTTTGATCAAGGAGTTCCTCTAAATCTTTAAATATTCCAGTCCCCAAAAGGGTTTGTGGTGGGTTGCCGTATTTCATTACAGCCTCTTCACCTGTGAGAGTGAGAAGTTCTCCAGGGCTTTTAATCAGGGTTCCGTCCGCGGCTCTTAAAGTTTCTCCTTCGATAATCAAGCTAACATTGGCGTCCATCATCGCAGCCATTACTAATGAGCGATATTTGTATGAGCCGGCAAAATTACGAATTTTGGCCTTCAGGTAAGAATTGACCTTTCTTTTCATAGAAGGATCAATTTCACCACCGCCCCCGCTGACTGCTTCTGCTGCTCCAATTTGTGAAAAAGGGGCAAAAGCGATTTCTTGTGTAGCAATGGCAATATAAGCTCCGGCAGAGATTGCTTCTTTGTTTACATAAGTAAGAACCTTACCTTCCCAAGATTCGACGGAATCCAATATTTCTTGCATGATCTCAAGAGTCACCCCTAATTCCCCACCTGGCGTATCCATATCAAGAATGATTAAATCGACCTCACTTTCGATTGCCTGTTTCATACCACGTCTCAAAATATTTAAGATCGGTGGTCCGATTTGGTCTCTAACTGGAATAACAAATGCAGATTTTTTATCAACTCCTTCGATTGTGAAATTCGAGTCCGTTTTAACATCAGACATATTTTCTTCCGCAACGGATGTGTACGAAAGCATACCCGTGAAAAAGAGAAAAATACTGAACATAAATTTTATCATAGGTTACAGAATTCATTCTGCGGTTTGAATTGCATTGCGCAAACAGGAAAGAAAGTTCAATTCAATAATAATCTTGGAAACGATCAATTATCAAAACATGGACATTAGACGGTGGGATGTTGGCCCATCTACCTTTCTCGTATTACCCGAAAAAGGGGCTCGTTTGCTAAACTGGCATGTCAATATGGGTGATGGTTCCGTTCGGGATGTAATTTTCTGGCCCGAAGATGTAGATAATCAAAATTTGGCATCTGTTCACGGCGGCATTCCGATCTTATTCCCTTTTTGTGGTACTTGCTCGCATCAAGGAGAAAAGGGGAAATGGCGGGCTCAGGATGGAAAAGTTTATCAAATGCCACAACATGGTTTTGCTCAAAATGCTTCTTTTCGAGTTCGTTCCATGGATCAAGCCGGCTTTGAAGTCGAAATGGTTCAGGAAGAAGCATGGAAAAATTTCTACCCTTACGATTTTACCTTCACCGTAATTTATCACTTTCTCGAACTTTCCCTCCAAATTAGTTTAGTCTTGGAAAACGAGGGTAGGGACCCGATCCCCTGGTCAGCCGGTTTACATCCATACTTTCAGGTTCCATGGCGCAAAGACTTGGTCGCGGAAAACCATTTATTAAAAGTATTATCCAAAAAATCATACCAATATCAAACCGATGGTAGTTTGACTGATAATCCAAAAAGCGATTATCCGACGCCTTTGGGAGATGAAAGTCTAATCAACCGCATTCATTACCAACTGGAGTCTTCAGAAGCGGAGATTTCACTCCTGAACGGTGAGGAGTCCATTCGCATTAACGAGGCTAGCTGGAGCGGTAAAGGCTCCCGGTTATCTTATGTCTCATGGACCAAGCCTGGTGCTCCATACTTTTGTTTGGAGCCATGGATGTCACCTCCCAACGCTCCCGAAAATAAAACGGTACAATATGTCTCCCCTGGAGCACGAGAAGAGTTCACTATCGAGGTAGAATTGGCTTAAGCTACAGTTGGGGGGTTAGGCATCTCCAGTAAAATTTCGTCCCACATTTGAATTCTTGATATAATACTACTTTCAGCTGCTTCACGAGCCTCCTCTTCTTTTTTCGGGTCTCCATCAGTCAATGCCACAACCAATTTTTCGGCCATAGGCCC
>JAQXCL010000093.1 GCA_029251885.1 Opitutales bacterium
GGTAAATCGTGAAATCGCACGCAATGTGGATGTAATGATCGGAAACGAGGAGGATTTTACTGCCTGTTTAGGATTCGAAGTCGAAGGGGTGGATGAAAACATTTCCAATATCGAGGTGGATCAATTCAAAAAGATGATCAACCAGGTCGTGGCAGATTTTACCAACTTCAAAGCCACCGCCACCACATTAAGGAGCGTAAAAACGGCGACCATTAATGACTGGGGTGCCATTTGTTGGGAGAATGGAAACTTTTATGAAGCCACCCACCGCCCAGGGCTTGAAATCATGGACCGTGTGGGTGGAGGAGACAGTTTTGCATCCGGTCTGATATACGGATTTTTACAAGGTCACGATGGGGACAAAGCAGTTAATTACGGAGCTGCACACGGTGCACTGGCGATGACCACCCCAGGAGACACCTCGATGGCCACCCTTAATGATGTTGAAAAAATTGTGAGTGGCGGAGGTGCCAGAGTCGTGCGATAAACAACCCTCTCTACTTTCATCATACCCAAACCCTTTTTACAGATGAGCAAATTTTTAGAAGATCTATTCGGCCTCAAGGATAAGACCGCTGTCATTATTGGTGGCACCGGCGTACTCTGTGGAGAAATGGCCCATGGGTTGGCCAAAGCAGGAGCCGAGGTTGTCATCGTTGGGCGCAACCCGGATAAAGCGGCCGAACGAATATCCCAGATCGAAGAGGCAGGCGGACGGGCATACTTCCAAAGTTGCGAGGTAAATAAAAAAGAAAATGTCGAATCCTTACTCAACTGCGTGATCGAGCGTTCCGGCGGTGTGGATATTGTGGTCAACGGGGCAGGCATTAACTCCCCCACCCCAGTCCTGGATGTAACCGAGGAAGAATTTCAAAATATTCTCGATATCAACCTCCGTGCGGTCTTTCAATCCTGCCAGGTTTTTGGGAAATACTTTTTGGAAAACAACCGCTATGGGAGCATTATCAATGTGGGTTCTATATCTGGTATCATCCCCCTGTCCCGTGTCTTTACTTATTCGCTAACCAAAGCGGCAGTGCACAACCTTACCAAGAATCTCGCCCGGGAATGGGCCAAGAGTAAGATCCGCGTAAACACCCTTATTCCTGGCTTCTTTCCGGCGGAACAAAACCGTAAGGTCTTAACGCCCGACCGTGTGGATGCCATTCTTGGCCACACCCCGGCAGGCCGCTTCGGAGAGTCTCACGAATTGATCGGTGCCATCCTTTTACTAGCCTCCGAAAAAGCAGGCTCTTTTATCACCGGTCACGAAATGGTGGTCGATGGGGGCTACAGTTCAATGACCATATAATTGACGAAACCCTGCAGACAACCTCATGAAGGCAAAGTACTACTCCACCAGCGATCTCGCTGAACACGCGGGCACTTCCAGGCAGGTAATCTCCGCCATTCTTAATAACACCTGGCAGAGCAAACGAATCTCACAGGCGACCTACGACCGTGTACAATCAATCATCGAAGAGATTGGTTATGTGCCCGACCGTGCGGCCACCAACCTGCGCAAGCAAACAGTAGGCACCCTCGGTATTATTTACCACGGCCCCCTGCATTCTCATGTACTCGATGCCGTCCAAAGATTTAATCATCACTTCCTCGAAAACAAACAGGAAGTTGAAATTGCCATAAGTTCGGAAAATAAACTCCACCAGGCAATCACCCACCTGATGGGCCATCGTGTACAACATGTGCTCATACTGCTAAGTTCACTTACCAAGACCTACGGAGAGGAACTTGGCGACCGGGCAATCCTTCGCCTGCTCAAGGCCATGCCCACAGTGATTTACAATTATCCATTTGGTATTCTCTCCAAAGAACTGGACAACCAATTAATCGATGCAGGTAACCAATTGGTGGGTTTTTCACGCTCCTCAGTTTATTACCCCCTATTTAAAAAAATTGTGGAATCCAAAAACTCCAAGGTTTTACTGGATCAAAAAATCTTCGACATGATCTGTCCGGATCCAAAAATTCATAAACTTATAAACTCCTGTAAACGCATCGAGACATTCCCCAATCCACAATTTGATAATGTTCAAAAAAACCCCTATCAAATGGGGGAAGAATTAGGCAACAATCTACTCCCCATAATTAAAAATAGTCCTGGCTTTGATTATTTAATTACTGCCAGCGATATGATCGCACAAGGAGTCGCCCATGTATTATCAAGCCAGGGGATTAAAATCCCCAAAGATTTACAAATCGTAGGCTTTGATAAAGTTGATGCCCTTCCCTACTTTAAACACCCTATATCCACCATCGAAGTACCGGTGGAAAAAATGGTCGGACAAACCATCGACCTACTCAAAAACATGCCCCCCTCAGGAGGTAAATACCTTGCCCAAGCAAACTACTTGAAAAGTAAAAACTGAGTGTGCAACTCCCCCGATAGTTTCACGACACTTGACCGTTGAGCTTTTCGTAATCCATTTGATCGCCCCGGGCTACGCCCTCGTGATGCCAATGCTACTTCCCCCCGGGCTCCGCGTGCCTGGCATGGCCCATTTGGGCTACCGCCCCTTTGGTCCAAGCCCGTCCCGCTCCGCCTTCCCCTTCCGCAATGTCCGTCATCCTTCCGTACATAGCTCCCTTGCTACTGCTTTTGGAAACCAACACGGAAGCCAAGGGCGCCGTGGCGGTAGCTGGGGGGGTTGCTGATGCGCTGCGCTGAACGCAGGGGCGTTCCATCGTTGCTCCAGGAACCACCCCGGAGGACCCGATACGAGCCCGAGGCCGGTCCGGTGGGATCCACCACCGGGTTGCCGCTGGGATAGGCCGCCTGGTACCAGTCTGCGGTCCACTCCCACACATTTCCATGCATATCGAAAAAGCCCAACGGGTTGGCCGAATAATAGCCCACATCACGGGTCTGGCTCAGACCACTGACCGAGTAATTAGCCCGTGTTGCATTAATGTCATTCCCCCACGAATACATAGTCGTCGTACCGGCCCGGCAGGCATATTCCCATTGTGACTCGGTGGGCAGAACATAGGCCCAACCAGAGGGAATGTTTGCCGATTGCTGAGCATTCAAACGAGTCAGGAAAATCTGAGCATCTGCCCAGGAGACTTTTTCCACCGGACGATTCGGGTTGTTCGGCCATT
>JAQXCL010000111.1 GCA_029251885.1 Opitutales bacterium
GCCCTCTGGTTTCTCCAACGGCATTTTCAAGGCGGGATCTTTCGTCAAGCACATGCGGTAGTTGTATCCCTGGATCTTATGGTCACCCTGCCCATTTTTAAGGCCTTCAATCTTGTGTAGGTGAGGGAGCAGTCCACTGGAAGAATCACCGGGGATGACATAGCCATCCACCTCGGCAACGAAATGATCCTTGTCACGCTGACCATAATGCAAGCGGGGCTTGGTGTCACCGCGGCGCACTCCTGCAAGGTCTTCGCCATACTGGCTCTCCGGCTCACGCCCCACGGTGTAACTCACACCTGCAGCCGCCATCAAGTCCCCGACATAGGTCGCATCGATGAACATTTTCCCGTGGAAGGTTTTACCGCTCAAGGTGGTGATGGAAGCGATACGCTTGCCATCCATTTTCACTCCAGTTTCACGGTTTAATTTTTCATCAAAGAGTACCTGTACTTGGGCATCCGCGATAAGCTTTTTGAAAACCTGCTCGCCTACATGTGGTTCAAAACTGCGCACATGATTTTTCCCATAGGCTTTATTAATTCCCTCATAAAACTCTGAAGCAATACCACCGAAGGTTCTACGCTGGCCGAGGAAATCAGTAGCTCCCAGGCCACTAGCACTCATGCCTCCAAGGAAGCCCGTGGGATTGATGAGGATCACGGACAAGCCCTTGCGCTTGGCCGCAACCGCTGCGGTAACAGCTCCCGAGGAGTCTCCGTAAACGACCAGGTCGTATGAGCTTGCGTCCGCTGTTACAACGTTATCGGATTTTGCTTTCTCTGCGAATGCAACCGTGGCTAGGCAACCGAGCATCAGACCGGCTGTTAGTTTAAAAAAAAGTCGTTTTGAATAGATCATAATCTAGTTGTTTGTTGGTTTATCGTTAGTTTGCTTCCCAAGACTTCAGTTCCGGCCAAATACTTCTCATCTGCCAGGCTCTAAGAGACACGAGTTTAGCCTCGCTTCCGCGGGCGAAAAGTGAGGTCCCAGAACTGTCCTCACGAGTGGGATAGGCGCGGATGGTCAGGCATTGACGGTCGTTGGCAAACACTTCGATGATACTCCGGTCGATAAACACCCGCAACCGCAGGGGCTCGTTATCCTCCAGGTAAAGCAGGCCAGTCTCTGGCGGGCGGGCCAGCACATCGGGTGAGAGAGATGCTTCGGAGACGTCGATGCTCAGAGCCCGGGCGTTCTTATTGCGCTGCCAGCCCTGCATGAAGAAACGAATCCTGGTCTGCTCACTGCCGACCGGCGAGCGCAGCACGCGAAGCTCAACTTCACGGGCGTTTTTCGGATCAATCACGGCCTCGATCTCTATCGCCTTTCCCTTTACTTCAGGAATCACAATCTCGCGGTTGGCTGCAAGATCCATCGCGCCGACCTCGACGGGATTGAAGCGCAGTGTTTCCAGGGCAGCAGGTGGCTTGATCTCTAGTGGGCTGAAGAAATTCCGAAATCCTTTTTTGGAGGCGTGTTGCGTTAGATAATCTTTGTGGAGGGAGAGGTGTCGCGGCAACGCCATCATTCCTTCCCACCCTTGATGCGGGCGGTTTTCGCTGACATTGTAGATGGAGAAGCAACTGTCAGCGGAATCAGCCATTTCAATAAACGCGGAGGGGGCATGCAGTGAGCCGAGCTTGACCGAGCCGTATTGCATGCGCCCGTGGTATTCCGCCACGAATTTCTGCTCTTGTTTTGACCGGTCGTAAGTACCGATTTGGTACATGGCTCCACGCGGGTGATTGAACCAGAGCAGCATCCGCCGGTCCTGACCGATGGGCAGGAAGTTCGGGCAGGCGAAGTCGTCCCCGGGTTGGGTGTGGCTGTCTTCGCGACTCAGCACTCCGTCATATCCCCAGTTTTTCAAGTCCTTGGAACGAAACACCGTCAGCACCGGTTTATTACCGCGGAGGTGATAAAAACCTTTTTCCCAAACTTGTTTGCGAACCCCGATGAAGAATTCACCGTCTTCTTCCCAGATACAGCTGTCGATAGGGTTCTGATAACCACTGAACTTGGAAAGAGGAAGTGCGGTATTCACTTCCCAGTCCTGCAACATGGGGTCGCTTGAGGTCGCAACCTGCACTCCTTTACGATTCGTGAAAGTCATGATCGCCCGGTCTGCGGTGGTAATCATCTGTCCGGTCAAACCGCGGAGCTCTCGGATCGGTGGAAGATCCTGCCAGTGAACCATATCGTCGCTGACGGCGTGGCCCTTGCCACCCCAGCCGATGTAGAACAGATGGTACTTTCCCTTCCATTTGCAGAAGCCACCGGGGTCCCATAATTTCCCTTTCGGGGAAGAGAAGTGATACAGGGGGCGGAACGGATCTGTCGCAAGGGCTTGCCGCGACGGGAGAACCGTTTGCCGGGCCCCGTTCATGGCCTCACGGCCCTGACTGCCCGACACTATTTTGCTGCTGCCTGGTTTCGCAGATGCTCCCGTAGCGAGGCATGCAAGCATCACTGTAATTCGTAATCTTTTTATCATCATATCCGTGTGTGTTTTCAGGATGTTTTCAGGGCAGTGACTTGATGCTAGAGTGTAGGTAAAATCCCTTAGCTCATTTTCTATTCACTAGGCATAACCACTGAGTACCCGTTTTAGCGCTCCGCTTTCTTGCCCCACTTAATGGACCTACCCTTATTCAGTTGATCAATTTTTGCCCGGGCCAACTTCACCTCTTTCGGGTTTGTGAGTAGTGAATATTCCAACTGATAAGAGATCGTTTCTCCGGCTCCAATTTTTGGCAAACGCCCCATCTTCCGCTCATGGGAGCGGTTCGCTGGAAAAGTATTTCCGGGTTCCAGACCGGTTACATACCCATTCTCTCTGCTATCTTCATTCTTCCACTGAGTTAAATATGGAAGAGCATCGATATTAAAGTGAAAGGACACCCCCTTCCCGGCCTTTTGGTTATGAAGCATAAAATGAGCGAACCCATCCTGATCTGCAAATGGGGTGATTTGGTAGACCTTTTCATCGGCCCACACTTTTGCAGGGGCATCGTAAATCTGGTGTGTATCAAGTGATTTCGCCGCATAATTATTGAATGGCTGAACTTCTGAAATCGTACCTTCCATGCGTGAACCTTTTTCCAAAAGTTCTTTGGCAAAGTTTGCATGATAAAGAACCTGAAATTCTTTATCCTGGGAACTGTTATTAGTGACAGTATCATCGAAGCGGAAGGTATTGGATCCAGGAACCGTTGAAATTGTGGTTTCCAAAGTAAAATTAGCCCCTTTGAACCAAACCTCGTTTACCACACCGGTCAAGCTGATGCGATGCGGGGAAAGCTTATCTACTTTTATGGTAACTTCGGAAGCAGGAATATGGGCAATACGGCCATGCAAAGTCATCAACCGTCCATTATCATCGCCAGGATGACCTGAGTATTCCAGCCCACAGCGCACCATCCATTCAGTAAAGGAATCGAGCCAGCCCAGCCCACTGTTGTAATTAAGGTTCACATTGCGGGGATGCACAATCTCTTTAACCGGCGAATCCCAGCCCAGCGTAAGCCCGTTGCCACGCACACACATCACGTTCATTCCCCGCGTGGGAATGATTTCGATTTCAATTTCACCATTGTCAATGGTGACCAGTTCCACCCCGTTCTGCATGCCACCGCGTAATGTCGTTTTCGTCACAGACCAATCTGCCGAAGCGGCACTCACTCCAAAGTCTCCAGCCGTATAAGTCCGGTCGTCCACCAAGATGTTTTTCTCCACCGAGCTCAGGATAACTTCCTTGGCGATAGCTCTATGCATAAGGCAGGACGTTGCTAGGGCAAAGGCACCGATTACAAATAAATAATGCTTCATACATATTCCTCAGGTTTAGGAGAAAAGATCCAGTAAAGATTGACGCATCACATTTGAATCCACCTCTTTACCGGACCAATATTTAATGGCAATCTTGCCCTGATTTACCAGCATGCCCAGGCCATCAATTGTCGTACAACCTAGGGCTGTGGCTTCTTTAATAAAGGGGGTTTGCGGGGGATTCGGGATCACATCGGACACAACCATGTTTGGTTTTAGACTGGTCATATCAATGGGGACTTTGGTGGTGTCGGGGTACAGCCCGATATTGGTTGCATTGATAACAATGTCGACACCTTCAGGAACCTGCACTTCCCCATCCAATGAGATAAAATCTCCCCTTGAAGCTGTCTTCTCCTCTACAAGTTGAGCCAACTCCTGACCGCTGGTTTGGGTACGATTGACTATGATGATCTTCTTTGCTTTTTCGAGGGCACACTCCACGGCAATGGCACGGGCAGCCCCACCAGCCCCTAGAATAAGCAAGGTCTTACCGGCAATTTGAGTAATTTCCTTGAGGGACTCGGTGTAGCCTTTGCCATCAGTATTTTCCCCTATGTATTGACCCTTGCGCTCCACCACACAATTCACCGCCCCCATGAGCTCAGCAGATTCACCCAGACCATCCAACAAAGGGATAATCTTTTGTTTGTGAGGAAGCGTGCAATTAAACCCTTTGTACCCCATCGCTTTAACACCCGCAAAAGCAGCTTCCAGTTTATCCGCTGGCACTTCCGTGCTTATGTAGCGGTACTTCATGCCCTCATGTTTAAAGACAGCTTCCATCATAAATTCGGTGGGGTTTTCCCATACGGGCATACCAAAATTAGCGATGAGTGTGCTGTGGCAATCGACGAGCTTTGTCATAATTTATTTCCTCTATTTCTTCTTGATCTTGTCCACGATGA
Source organism: Opitutales bacterium (assembly GCA_029251885.1). Taxonomy (GTDB): domain Bacteria; phylum Verrucomicrobiota; class Verrucomicrobiia; order Opitutales; family Seribacteraceae; genus Chordibacter. The sequence continues at coordinate 4,740 of JAQXCL010000111.1, forward strand.
TGGCGGCCAAAATTACGCAGCCCAGTACAATTTGTTGCGTATTCGAACTAATCGCCATGAGGTTCATACCGTTGTTAATTACTTCGATAATGGTACAGCCGATTAGGGTACCGATTATTTTCCCCTGCCCTCCCATTAGGCTGGTCCCACCGACGACCACAGCGGCAATCACGTTGAGCTCCCAGGTCTGGCCAAATTCCCCACTGCCCGAATTGAGCTCCGAAGCCATCACGATTCCGGCTATCCCGGCAACGATCCCAGAAATGGTGTAAACGGAAATTAATAACCGTTTTACAGGCACACCTGATAGACGGGCAGCTTCTGCATTCCCCCCAATCGCATAGATCTGACGCCCAAAGATGGTTTTATGCATCACGAAGTAGGCAAGGCCGTAAAGCAAGATCATGAGGATGATGGGGTTGGGCATTTGCCCCAGCCAGGAGATATCAGGCAAGCCCACTTTAATGGTTCTGTTTCCGGTTAGATTCAAAGCCAGACCCCGAGCAATAAGCATCATCGCAAGTGTAACAATGAATGGTGGAATCCTGAAAAAGGTGGATAAAGTCCCGTTAATGAAACCGCAAAAACCTGCTGCGGATATGCCGGCAAGAAAGGAAAGCCCGATCAAGACCGGACTGGATGAGTTTCCAAAAACAATTTGCAGAGTCATCGTAGAAACCACCGTAGCAAGGGCGACCAAGGACCCCACAGAAAGGTCGATGCCAGCGGTAATGATGATCATGGTCATACCAATCGCAATGATCGCGGTTTTGGCCGTTTTGTCGGGAAGTGTTTTTAAATTGCTCGCCTTGAGAAAGCTGGAAACGGTTTCGTTTTTAGGGATCAGAACTTCGCTGTCCTTAAAATGGTCGACGCGGTTGTAGAAGGTCCAGTTTCCCGTTTTTTTACTACAGGCAATCAGGGTGTTTACAGGAACGGTGGAAGCAAGTTCCTGGAGCGCTTTTTTTGCTTTGGGAGGTTCGATTATTGCGATGAGGTGAACACGGACCCCCTTGCCTTGGAGGCTTTCTTCCAGGCCTTCCTTAACCAGTCGATCTTCGGAAGAAGTACCCACGACAAGTACCAGTTCGGTGGCTCCGGAGTTGAGTGCTTTTTCGGCTAATTGCTGTCCTGCACCATAGCCCTCTGCGGTTTGTTCCTTTAGAGTGGTTAAGGAAAAAACGACAAAGAGCAAAGCCAGAACAAGGACCATTCCATAGTCGGAAAAAAGAGAGGATAGTTTTTGTCTCATGAGTAAAAATTAGTGAATTGCATGGTCGAGTAAAATTTCCTGGGTGGTGTTTTGGGCATCTTCAACGATCGCGGAAATTTCCCCACTACGCATGACCACGATTCGGTCGGACATGCCGATAACCTCGGGTAGTTCCGAGCTTACCATAATGATTGCCTTGCCCTTTTCAGCGAGTTGGTTGATGAGCATGTAGATTTCGTATTTTGCACCAACATCAATGCCCCGCGTGGGTTCGTCGATGATGATGACTTCGCAGTTTTGCTCGAGCCATTTGGCCAGGACGACTTTTTGTTGATTTCCTCCAGACAGATTCTTGGCCAGTTGTTCCTGGTGCGGAATCTTTATTTTCATACTCTCAATGTGCCGGGCAAAACGCTTTTTTTCTTCGGAGCCATTAATCACTCCATTTTTTGAAAAAAGCCTCAGGTTTGGCAGGCCAAAATTTTCACGAACGGAATGCATCAGCACCAACCCCTGCCCCTTGCGGTCTTCAGTTAACAAACCAATACCTCTGGCAATCGCATCCCGGGGCGATTTAACATTGAGTTCTTCCCCGTGAAGCTTGATCGTCCCTGAGGCTTTTTTATCCGCCCCAAAAATGAGCCGCATCAGTTCAGTTCTTCCTGCGCCAACCAGTCCAGTGAAGCCAAGAACCTCTCCGGCATGTACAGTAAAAGAAACATCTTTCACATCGGCTGAATGTATATGATTCACCTCAAGTACGGGTGCCCCAATTTTATGGTAGTGTTTGGGGAATTCATTTTCCACTTTGCGCCCGACCATCATTTCGATCATTTCCTGTCGGGATATTTCATTAATCCCTTTTGTGCCGATGTATTCACCATCCCGCAGAACGGTGACACGGTCTGCAATATCGAAAATCTCATCCAAACGATGACTGATATAAATAACACCGATACCTTGTTGTTTGAGGTCGCGTATAATTTTAAACAGGCCTTCAACCTCTTGTGGGGTGAGCGTGGCACTGGGCTCATCCATGACCAGCAAACGAACCTCAGATGAAAGTGCTTTTACAATCTCAACGATCTGCTGCTCTGCAGTACTAAGTTTGCAGCAGAGCACTTCAGGATCAATTTTTATGCCTATCTTTTTGAAGAGTTCCTGAGCGTGACGGTGTTCTTCGTTTTTACTGATCACCCCGTTTTTACTCTTGGGATTGCCGAGAAAAATATTTTCACGAACGGTCAAGTAAGGGATGAGATTAAATTCCTGATAGATAATCCCAATGCCTAGATCTTGTGAAACCTGCGGGTTTTCAATCGTGATTTCTTTCCCTTTGAGCTCGATGGTTCCCTCTGTGGGTTGATGAGCCCCACCAAGCATTTTAATCAGGGTACTTTTCCCTGCTCCATTTTCACCCATCAGGGCAAGAACTTCTCCCTCGTAGAGATCTATATCGATGCCTTTAATCGCATGAACTCCGGGGAATCGCTTATGAATCCCCCGCATTTGCAGGAGAAGCTTTTGCTGATCAGGCATACTTACTTACCTGATTTTAAAGATGGATCCTTTTGGGCATCCTCCTGGTAGTAAAGCTTGGTAGGGATAAGAATTTCAGGCTTCACTTCATCGCCGTTTGTATAAGCAAGCAATTGCTGAACCGTGAGGCGACCGATCTCTTTGGGAAACTGAATCGGGTCCGCATAAATTTCGCCACGCAAAATCGCTTCCTTACCGATGCGCTGACCATCAAACCCGACCACTTTTACATCTTGAAGTTTGTTCGCTTTTTTGAGGGCAACAACCGCACCGAGTGCGGAGGGATCGTTGATCGCAAAAATACCCTTGAGGTCAGGTGTGGCATTGAGTTGATCCTCCGTGACTTTTTTACTGGGTTCTTCAGATGCGGCACCATCCAGTTCAGCTACAATCATAATTTTCTTATCAGGATGAGCTTGGTTATGAGCGGCAATCACCTCCTTAAAACCATCGACGCGTAACAGACAAGATTGCGCTTTCTTGAAGTCTAAAATGAGCACTTTTCCACCATTCGGCATTCCTTTAATCATGGCTTGGGCAGCAAGCTTACCACCGCCAAAATTATCGGTCATTACATTAGAAACCACTTTAGCACCGGGATCTGAGCATCCGGTATCTGCGGTAAATACAGGTATGCCCGCAGCGTTTGCCGCCTTGATGGGCTCACCAATCGCCAGAGTATTTTTGGGTGCCACGATGATCGCATCTACATTTTGTGAAATAAAGTCTTTCATTTGCTTTGCCTGCTTTTCAGCATCGTCACCCGAAAGAATGACTACTTGATAACCATGCTTCTCAGCCTCCGCTTTTGCAGCATCCGCCAATTCCACAAAAAAGGGGTTGGCCAAAGTCATTACAGTGATCCCAAGTTGTTTTGTATTTTTATCGGTTGCCTCCTGTTTTTCGGAGGTATCTTTCTCACCACAACTAGTAAAAAAGCCCAAGCAGGCTATGAGCATTAAGGTCTTTAATAATTTGTTCATTTATTTCTTCTGTTAATTGATCGTATTCTGATTGATTTGTTTATGTTTTGATCCAAATAAAGCGTACTAGATAAGTAATGGTAAAATGACACTTATTTGCACGGGTTAACTTTTAGCTCTTCCGGTAGCTCAACGGTGGCACCACTGTTGCTACAAACATAAGCGGCCACCTCGGAAGCCTGTTTTTGAGCCTCCTCAATAGGCATGCCATTGAGGTAATTAATGATAAAACAGGCGGTAAACGAGTCTCCCGCACCTACGGTATCCACAAGTTTGCAGGGCGATGCCAGCATTGTGCTGTTCTCATTTTCTGTAATAATCGAACTACCTTTGCTACCCAGGGTAAGAATCATGTGCTGTATATTGTAGGTACTCAGTATATCTTTCTTATCTACTGTGAGTAAATCACAGATGATGGGCAACTCCTCCTCATTGAGCTTAAGAAAATCGCATGCATTTAATGACTGGTGAATCACCTCGGTACTGTAAAAATTTTGCCGAAGGTTGATATCAAAGAGAACCTTACAGCCTGATTTACGCTGACTTAAAGCATAATGAATCGTCTTGCGGCTTACTTCAGAGCGTTGGGCCAAACTGCCAAACGCAATCAGGTCTGCCTCGGAGCTCAGTTCCAAAAGTTCTGCACTTTGAGGGATGTGATCCCAAGCGCAATTTGAATTGAATTCATAATTGGCGCTCCCGTCTTCATCCAGGGTAATATCCACAACCCCGGTGGGATACTCTAAAACAGGAGCCTTCAAATGAATGCCACAATCTTGAACAGCCTGAGTTATTTCTCTACCAAGATCATCGTCACCCACGGCTGAATACGCAGTCGCAACAGCACCCATCTGTGCGGTATGAAAAATAAAATTAGCAGGGGCACCACCCCAGACCTTTTTGTCGGGGAAGATATCCCACAGGATTTCACCTATGGATAAGGTTTTAATATAGCTTCCTATGTTTGCCTACTCCGAGGGCCTCGGCTTCCTTTACTTTCAGTTGCATGATGGATAAGTCAAAATTCTAAAGGATGAATGTCAAATACAATGTAACTTTCTATTAACTTATCATTTGCATTTTGTTTACATTTAAAATATTCCATCACCACACGATTTTGGAAACAAACCCATCAAATAGTAAAAGATGAAGAATGTGGATATTTACCGCACCCTGAAGGATGAGATTGCGGTGAGCAACTACCCGGACGGAGAATTACTACCCACCGATTTGCTCTACGCGGAGAGATTTCAGGTAAGTCGCCCCACGGTTGCCCGGGTGATGAACAGGCTCGAGGAAGAAGGTGTGATCGGACGCAAGGCAGGATACGGGACTTTTGTAATTAAGCACGAAAAACCGAGTCTATCGAGTAAGGAGTTAACCCTGGGGTTACTAATCCCAGCACTTGGGGAGACGGAGATTTTTGAACCGATCTGTGGCCAAATTGCCAACCTGGCGGATGCTCATAATTTTACCTTACTTTGGGGGGGAGGAGGCACCATTCAAAACCGGGGTGTGAACCTGGCGATTCAGTTGGCCCAAAAGTATATCGCCAAGAAGGTCGACGGGGTCTTTTTCACCCCGTTGGAGCTGATCCCCGAGGCAGCCGAACAAAACCGGCTCATTGTATCGATGTTTTCCAAAGCTGGCATCTCCGTGGTTTTATTGGACAGTGATATCATCCACCCCCCCCGGACGAGCGGCTATGACCGTATCGGAATCGACAACATTGAAGCTGGATTTGTGGTCGCTTCGCATTTGATTGAGCAGGGATGCAAGAAGATTGGTTTTGCAACCAGACGCAATGCGGCCAGCACGGTGCACATGAGGCTTATTGGTGGCCGGGAAGCGATTCTTCAGGCTGGTCTCAAGCATGACCAAATGGAAGAAATCTTTATTAAGGGGAACGAAGAGGAATTTGTCAGGAATACAGACTTAAGTCGGTTCGATGGATTGATCTGCTCGAACGACGCAATGGCTGCGCCCTTATTAGTGGAGCTGGACAGAAGTGGGGTACGTATTCCCGAAGATATAAAAATCGCGGCTTTTGATGACGTCAAATATGCAAGCCTGATCAAAACCCCGCTTACTACCTACCGGCAACCCTGCCTGGATATTGGCACCTCTGCCGTGGAAACCATGATTTCGAGAATCAAAAACCCAGAGATGGCAGCCCGGGTGGTGCGGGTACAGGGGAAACTCGTGATCAGGGAATCAACAAGCAAACGATAAAGTGGCTTGATGGCATGGCTGATGGATCCGAGCAAATGGGCTAAGATTATAATTTCTGGTCGTCTCTTAGTAGCTGCTCCCGCAACTGCTCATACTCTATTTCCTGAATGCTGCCCCCCTCCCCGATCGCCTAATCGGCGGCGATTGCGGTGCTCTCACTGAGCACCATGAAGACCGGCTACATACACGACCTGCGGGCCATGAAAAACAACATCGCACACGACATAGGCAGGGGCAGCAATCACCAGCAGAACCACCACGACCAAACCCACAATGACATGCCTCTTATTCATATCCTGAATTCTTTTTGTTTTCGATTTTTACTTAATTTAATTTCCGTAGTCGAATGGTTCACATTAGCGACTTGTTGTAATAAATTTGGGCCAGAAGTTTCTACTCGGGTTGGGTCGGGTCGGACCCCAATTCCCTCACTTCACTATGGCGAAAGGTTCTAACTTTCGTGATGTGGTTTTCCTTTGTTTTGAATGTCTTTGAGTGGGTCCATTAAGGTTAATGTTCATTCCAGTATCATACTGGCCAGAACCAAGGCCAACATTAGGAGATCCCAAGCATCTGATTATCCGACAATCAATATCTAGAACCAATCAATATACCATTTACCGTTAATTCTGATGACCGTGGCTTGGTCCCCACATGATTTACCGTTGTACTGGGCATCAACATACTTCTTATCGCCTTGGTCTTTATTAATCTTGAGGGTGATTTTACCGATATCGACATCAGACAAAGGAATCCCCCACTTCTCTTTCAACCATTTGTTAGCTTCTGCCAGAGGATCCTTGGGCATTTGCTCTCGCCTATTTTGTCGCCTTGCAGGTGCCGCGCTCGAAATAATTAGGTCGGTGTTGTTGTTTTTGTAGCCTTCAAACATGGCCCGAATAACAGATACAGGGGATGCATGGATATCTTTAGTAGGAGGGACTATGCCCCTGCATGACGATGCTAATAAGGCCACTGCAAGTCCTAGGATAATTTGAATTTTTTTCATATTAATAAGTCATTAGTGAAAGGAGAGTGGGATCCTTATTCTTGTACGATATTTTTGACTTCGCTCAAACCCCTAGCAAGATCATAATCATTTACAGCTCACGGCTTAAAGAACTGGACATACGACCGTTTGAATCCGTCACATTAAAAAAGAAGACGGTGGTGCCTGCCGGAAGTTCAGCACTCGCTTTACCGGATACCAGCTGTGCGGGAACCGTTTGCCAATTGCGGTCCTTACTGAGACCAGCATCGGTGGTGTAACAAAGCTCAGCCTGCTTCAATGGAAATGGAGATGTGAATGTTACCGACCAAGTTTCCCCCTCTTGCACAAGCTCTCCTCGTGTAGGCAAGGCCTGCCCGCCTTTGACGACGCTGTCTGCAAAGACGAAGGGCTCTTTCTTAGGTCTACTGGCATGGCCCCACCCAACCTTAATCCAGAGAAAAGTGGTTCCGCTTGTGGCTAGGGCAGACTTCTGCTCACAGGCTAGAGGGAAATGTACATCTGTAGGAGATGAAGTCCGCAACATGGGAAACGTTACATTGGGCAAATACGAAGACGCTTCGTAAAGTGCCAAGCTTTTCTTCAATTTATCAGGGCTTCTTCGTCTGAAACTGTCTCCGAGATAACTGTCTCCTTCGTGAAGAAATCCACAGCCTGTATGCGTGATCCCAAACTTGAATCGGGAATCAACACCAACCGATACGCTGGTCAATACTCCGCCCCATGAATACCCTTCAATTCCGATACGGTCTGCATCCACTTCTGGGAATGACCGCAGCAATGAATTGGTGCGCACCACCCCTCCGATGGCGTGATAAAACCAGTGCTGATCGACCGGCTTCCCCTCATTGATGGGAGTCTCTTCAAAATTACTACCACGCTTAGGGCCGGACCACGCATGGCGAGGACGGCCCTTTTTAGGCAGATGCCCTTCCAAGTCCATACTGATGGCACCTCAGTCACTACTCCCATTTTTTGGAGTTGGAAGGACCAGCGGTGCTGGTGTATGAAGGTGTGGAGGTATGAAGGTATGAAAGTGGGAAGGTGGGAAAGTGGAACGGAACGCAGTGCGATTTCAATGTCCAACTTTCAACGATCCACGCCCACCTCCCTGTCCGTCTTTCATCATCCAAAGCGTGGCGTGCGGGATTTCCCGCTGCCTCCTGTGCTGTTAAAAGCGCCCTCTATCAGGCATCTTCATCGATGGATTTACTATCTGCCCCTCTGCGCTTGAGGAATACTGGCGCGTAAAGCAGCAGAGAAAGAATCGCTCCCCAGAAAATGCTATTGATGGCTAGCAGTATAAACTCCACAGAACTGGGGATGTTACTCGGCCACAGAGTTGTAAGCCATAGCACCGGCTGCAGCAGAACAACCGCTACAGAGCCTACAGGAATGTAGGCCACGATGAACGACAGCAAGAAGTGAACCGCACCCAGTATAAGGGTCATGATGGTGAGTTGTATCTTCATGTCTTATTAATTCCAACGTCCGAGGTGACTCACGCGCCAAGCGCGTTGATGTGCTTTGTATTGCTAGGAAACATCATTGCTTGTCTTTTTGCGATGCGCGAAAGAAATGCCGATTTTCATCACCCCCCCTAACGCAAGCAGAATGACTCCAATAGGTGCAGCGTAGAACATCATTGCCGCAGACACTAGCCCCGGCAGATGCATATCGGTTGGTGGAACAATCCATTCATAGATAACCGAAGCCGCTAAAGCGACCGCAGTCGATAGTAAAAGCCCACCGCCGAGCCAGCAGAGCCATGCTGTTACTCTTTGGAAAATTGATTTCCTTTGCTTTGTCATTTTGTTTTGGATTCCTAACGCTCTGGATCATTGATGTGATGGAATGGAATGAGGAAAGAACGGAAGAACCGTTGCTGAATCCACCTGCGATACCCTCAATGATTGCGGTCACCTGCACCAATCAAAATACTTGGGTGCAAGGGAACGATATAAAATTGATCGTCCGTAGCGGAATGGCCAGAGGAGTGTAGTTGGTTTTCTTCACATATGGTAGAAATT
>JAQXCL010000119.1 GCA_029251885.1 Opitutales bacterium
ACCTTTTCCGTGGTTAAGCGTGCCGCTCGTAAGGGAATTAACCCACAAACCGGAGAGAAAATTAAGATTAAGGCTTCCAAGAATGTAAAGTTCAAGGCTGGAGCAAAGCTCAAGGCTGCAATCTAATTTCTTGTTTCAAATACCCCTTTAAAGAGGCCCATGGGAAACCATGGGTCTTTTTTTATGCTCTTTGCAATTGCCCAACTTGTTAAGCATCTAGTTCGGTGAGGAAAGAAAGATTGTGAAATCTTTTGCAAAACGATCAACCTATTGTTGACAGCTAAGTTTAGGACCAGCTTTCTAAAATCCGATTAGGTTTTCTAAAAAGGAATTTAAGTTGCGAAGGAAACCATCCTTGTCCTCGACGTGTAAATCGTGCCCTGCATCGGGCAAAGTCACAATTTTAGCACCTGGAAAAAAACCTGTGACCAAAGTAAAATGTTCGCTGCGCAAATAACCAGACTTCCCACCACGCAAGAAAAGGGTTGGACCAGAGTAAGAGTCTCGTCTGACCAAGGGATTTTGAGATAACTCCATCATGCTTGCACGCAACACACCAAGGTTTACGCGCCATTGCCATACACCTGCCCGTTGCTGAAGGTTGGTTAGTAAAAACTGCCTAAACGCCCAGTTGGGGATTTTTTCGATTAATGAATCATCTGCCTGCTTGCGGGATTCAAGCCCAGAAAGTTCCAGCCCGAGCAAGGCGTCCAAAGTGGGAAGGTGGTGTTCGGGTGGATAATCACGGGGAGCGATATCCACCACCACCAAGCCCTGCAAATGATCAGGATTGGAACAGGCATGAGCCATCGCCACCTTGCCTCCCAAGCTGTGTCCGCAAAGAACATAGGACTCAGACAAGTTCTGCTCGATCCATTTACCGATCTGTACGCTCATGATCTTTAAATCGGTTCGTGTACTGTGCGGGGATGCACCATGCTCTGGAAGGTCCAATGCATAAAGGTGGTAGTTTGGAGAAAGCGTCTTGGCTATGGACCTCCAATTCCTGGAAGACCCGAGTAGACCGTGTAAAAAAATGACGACTGGATTGCCGGGTTCCCCATACTCCTCGAAATACAAGGACTCGCTCAAAATAATTCCAATTGGGAAGGATCGATCTTGGGGGAGACCCGTCTTTTTTTAGGTAAGACTACAGGTTTTTCTAGCGGACCATTTTCCGGTGAAGGGGAATCTGCCATAGACTCATTATCGACTGAGATCGTTCCGTCTTCTGCCTCCAAACTCGCAAGGATTTGCTTGGCCCGACCGACCACCCCGTCGGGCAAACCGGCAAGACGGGCGACCTGGATACCAAAGGAACGCTCAGATGCACCAGGGGTTACCTGGCGTACAAAAATGATTTCATCGTTCCACTCTTTGACTGCTACCGCATAGTTCCGCAGACGCGGCAAACTATCTGCCAACCGGGTAAGTTCATGGTAATGGGTGGCAAAGAGGGTTTTAGGCCCCTCACTCCCCTCCCCGTGCAAGTGTTCGACCACAGCCCAGGCAATACTCAACCCATCATAGGTGCTGGTCCCCCGTCCAATTTCATCGAGTACGATCAAGCTGTCTGCGGTGCAATTATTAAGAATGTTTGCGGTCTCGTTCATTTCCACCATGAAGGTGGAATTCCCTCTGGCCAATTCATCACCCGCCCCTACCCGGGAAAATATTCGATCGACCAAGCCCAACCTGCAGGACTTTGCGGGTACACCAGACCCTACCTGCGCCATCAGAGTGATCAGGGCAACCTGGCGGATGTAGGTGGACTTACCGGCCATATTGGGACCTGTGATTAGGCAGAGTTGTTCCTCAGCCGCCGAAAGATTGACATCGTTAGGCACGAAGGCATGGGTGCCAGCAAGCCCTAGGCTTTCCTGCTTGAGCACGGTCTCGACCACTGGGTGCCGCCCCTGCTCGATCAATAACTCACGAGACCCCTCAGTAAAGGTGGGAATGCAATAATCTCGGTCACGCAGGATGGCACCCCAAGATGAAAAAACATCCACTTCCGCAAGCACACGTGCGACCAGGGAAAGACCGTCTGCATCTTCAAGTGCCCGGTGGACAACAACCTCGAAAAGTTCCTGTTCCTTAGCAACTGCTTGTTCTTCGGCATTGAGAATTTCTTTCTCTTTTGTCCGTAATTCATCAGTATAGTACCTTTCGGCATTGGTCATGGTTTGCTTACGGACATAATGTTCTGGAACGAGATGAAGGTTTGCCTTGGTCACCTCAATAAAATATCCGAACGCTCCATTATACTTAACCTTGAGGTTGGAAATACCTGTTTTTTCACGCTCACTTGCCTCAAGTTCGAGAATCCATCTTTTCCCCCCGCCCGCAAGATCGCGAAGGCGATCAAACTCCTTATCGTATTCTGCCCGGATTACCCGGCCTCCCACGCCCTTTACATCCAACTTGATCTCAGCGGGCAGTTCCTCTTCTAATGCCCGATTTAATAGATCTCCCAATTCCTCAAAAAGTTCGATCCGGCTGGCCAAGGATTGAATGGCAGGAAAGTCTTTACCGAGCTCGGATAAGGTCTGGCGAATAGCGGGCAATCCACGGACTGTTGCTCGCAGGCCTCCAAGTTCGCGTGGGCGAACCACCCGATTGCGCAACCGGCCAAGGATGCGCTCTAAATCGGCTCCATGCCGTAAAGTCTCCTTCACCTCTTCAACCGCCCTTGGGGATCGGGAAAACTCCTCCACACAGGCCTGGCGTCTTTGAATCTCCGTCAAGTCGCGTTCGGGACGGGCAAGAAAACTTTCCACCAAGCGGGCACCGGCTGGGCTTGCAGTGTCGTCCATACAATCGAGTAAAGAACCCTTACGGGCCTGGGCAGAAGTACGAAAAACTTCTAAGTTTCGTTGGGTCGCTGGGTCGAGTAAAAGAGCCGCTCCCGCCCGGTATTCTTCAATCCTGTTCAAATTCCCGGGCTTCCCCTTAAGCACATCCTGAGCATAGACCAACACGGCACCGGCTGGGCCAAGCCCGCTATGTTCAAGATCAATCCCAAAGCCTTCCAGGTTCATAACCCCCAGGCTTTCCATTACCTCTCGGGCTCCCGAGCGTTGATCAAAGTCAAAATCTGGTCGTTCCGTACGGGTAATCTCTCCCAAGGCCCGGTCAATTTCATCGCTCAAAGACTTGCCATTCTCCATCATCTCCAATCGTCTGCCTAAGCTTTCCGGCATTAAGACCTCCCGTGGAGAAAGGGAATGTAGCACCGAAAATAAATCTCCCGGTTTGGTTTGTGCAGAAAGAGCAAACTTCCCGGTCGATAGATCGAGCCAGGCAGCACGGGCTCCCTTTTTATCAAGGTCGAGAGCGAGTAGGAAATGATTATGTGAAGCCTCCAACTGGCGGTCCTCCAAGACCGTGCCTGGGGTTAGAATACGGGTAATTCCCCGCTTCACTAATTTACCGGGCTGGGGAGCCTCCAACTGGTCACAAATGGCCACCTTTTTCCCCTGAGCGAGTAGCTTACTCAAGTATGACTCCGCAGCATGAGAGGGAATGCCCGCCATGGGCATATCATGGCGCTTGGTCAGGGTAATTCCAAGCAAGGCGGCTCCCTGTTCGGCATCGGTCTCGAACATCTCGTAGAAATCGCCAAGGCGGAAAAGCAACAAGGTATCATCCTCGAGGCTTTGGCGAGCCTCGCGGTATTGTTTCATCATGGGAGTGTCCGAGCTCATGCAGGAAAGCTTCCAAGCAATCCCTGAGCGGGGGATTCGTCAAGGGAATGAAATTGACGTGAGAAAAAAACTAGAAGTTTGCCCCCACTCCCAACTCAATCAAGTGCTGAAAAGAACCGTCAAAAGATTCATTGGAGGTCAATCCAAGCAACCGATATCCAGCACGAGCCATGTAATTATTGGAGAATAAGTATTCCAAACCCATTGAGAAATCATAGGTGAATACAAGAGAGGACTGAGATTGTTCGCCAAATGGGTCTGGCTCCCAATTCGATGCAATGAAAACTTCAACATCAGCACTATTTCTTCTCCATGCAATCCCTCCACCTATCCCACCATAAGTTGAAAGGCTTGATGTTAAGGGAATAGTGTATCCTCCTCCAACTGTAAGGCTAAAAGATTCTTCGTATCCTTCAACTCTTACTTTTCTCCCAGTTAAGGATTTAAAACTTCCATTTTCGTGCTTCAAGTATTGGTAAGCAACGCGCAAATAAGCCACCCAATTGTCCCACCTTTTACCGGCGGATATGCCGATGGAATTGCCCCATTCACCATCTAATTCATCATCTAGGTCATTCTCTGCAAATGAAGTTTTTGTCGATATTGCCAACCCTACTAGGGGCATCAAGTAGTAATCACCCTTTCTTTGCTGAGTTGTTGGTGCAACTTGAGAAACTTCTGAACGATAAACTGTGGGTGTCTCG
>JAQXCL010000125.1 GCA_029251885.1 Opitutales bacterium
GTGTCCCGTGAGGCTTCAGTCAAACAGACCCTTTTGTTCCATCACGACCCTTCGCACGATGATAAGAAGATGGACGAAATTGCAATCCTTGCTGCCAAGGAACTATCTTCGGTTCGTCCGGCGATCGAGGGCGAAGTTATTGAGCTATAATTGATGGTTTATTGAACTTCCCGGAGATAGGGGTGGGTATATCAGTATTGTTCAATGATTTTTCCCCCATTACCTTGGTTTTCAACTACTCGTCCCTCAGGTTTTTCTAGTAAAAAAAGGTTCCCGGTATTATTAATTCTGGCATCTAACCAATTATTTGGAGCAATCATAACCTGTCCTGTACCATGGTGTTGAATGGTGGCTTTTTCTAAAAATAATTCTTCGCATTTTAAGGAACCACTCCCATAAACTTTGGCGTCTAAATGAATAATTTCACGACCTTTAAGTGCGATCTCACCACTCCCATCATGTCGTACACTAATCTTTTCGTGACGAAGACCTGAACAATGAAGAAATCCGGTCGAGCTAGAGTAGAGTTTTATTTCCTTACCTGAAACCTGTTTGATATTTAAATTACTTTTTTCGAGTAGCCGAACTTCTTTAAGACTTTCAATCGAAACAATCACCTCGATCGGAAAGACCCGTTGAGCGGATAGACGAAGTAAAGGGATGATGCGGGAGAGTGAATATGAATTGTTCGCATCAATATAAAGGGTACGGTCGCGCACTTCAGTCGTGACTGTATCGATGATTGAAGAATCGGCAAAATATTCCACCTGCCGATTTCTTTTTCCTGGTTCTACAAAGACGGTAACTGCTCCACGGACTTCAATTCGGTCAAAGTGAAAACATAGTTTTTTCTTTGATTCAACTGCTCCCGTTAAGAAGCCGAATGAGGGTATGCATAATAAGAAAATTTTAATGGTTAGCCTACTTCCAGCAAACATCAGAACTTTACTTCTTTCTTTTACCATATTTCTTTGACCTACGATTAGGCTTTTTTGATGGCATGGAACCATCTTTTAAGAAACTAATTTGATCCCGTAATAGTGCTGCTTTTTCGAACTCGAGTTTTTTCACCGCGTCGAACATTTCTTTGTCCAATTGTTTGATTAGCTTTTTAACTTCCTCAGGAGATTTATTCTCTGAGACGAGCAGATCATGCTTATCCTCTTCCCTCTCTGTTCTTAAACTCTCCTGGACCGGGCGGGAGATACTCTTGGGGATAATTCCGTGCTTTTCATTGTAGGCCAATTGTCTCTCTCTTCTATATTGGCATACATCCCATGCTGCCTGGAGGGAACGTGTCATTACATCCGCATAAAAAATTACCTTTCCTAAGATATGTCTAGCCGCTCGTCCAGCAGTTTGAATTAGGCTGGTTTCACTTCGAAGAAAGCCTTCCTTGTCGGCATCCAATACTACAACCAAAGCAACCTCAGGAAGGTCGAGTCCTTCTCGAAGCAAATTAACACCCACCAATGTATCGTATTCTCCAGCCCGTAAATTCCGTAAGATTTCCACTCTCTCAATCGCATCGACATCTGAATGAAGGTACTCCACTCGAATATCCCGTTCCCGTAAATATTCAGTTAGATCCTCAGACATTCGCTTGGTTAGGGTAGTAACTAGAGCACGGTCGCCTCGTAGGGTCACTTTTTTAATTTCGGCAATACAATCCTCAACTTGGCCGGATATCGGACGGACTTCCATTTCGGGATCCACCAACCCAGTAGGACGAATTAATTGTTCGGCTACTATGGTACTTTTTTCAAATTCTACCTTGCCGGGTGTTGCGGACACATAAATGGTTTGCCCCGTAACTTTAGAAAATTCGTCCGGCTTGAGTGGTCGGTTGTCTAGGGCCGAAGGTAGACGAAATCCATACTCAACTAGTTTTTGTTTTCGCGAAAAATCTCCATGAAACATTCCACCGATTTGGGGGATAGAGACATGACTTTCATCAATGAATAGAAGAAAATCATCGGGGAAGAAATCAATCAAACACCATGGGCGCTGGCCTGGTTTACGTTGGGATAGGTGCCGTGAATAATTCTCAATTCCATTACAAAACCCAATTTCCCGAAGCATTTCCAGGTCATATTCAGTGCGCATTCGAATACGTTGAGCTTCCAATAATAAATTATCTTTTTCAAAGGAGGCAACCCGCTCTTCAAGCTCGGTTTCTATTGACTTACATGCCCGTTCAACTTTCTCCCTAGTGGTTACATATTGATTGGCGGGATAGATTTGGTACTTCTCAAATGAACGAATGGTCTCTCCTGTAAAAAGGTCAAATTCTCTAAGACTTTCTATCTCATCTCCCCAAAACTCAATCCGTAGGGGTTGTTGTGCATAGGCAGGGAAAATATCGACGACATCCCCGCGTACACGAAATCTCCCTGCTTTTAGGTCCATATCATTACGATTGTAGAGGCCAGCGACTAATTGTAAAAGTACGTCGTCTCTGCTAATCTGTGCACCTTGTTGTAAATTTACGGAGAGAGCACGAAAGTCATCTGGGGAGCCAAGGCCATAAATGCATGATACGCTGGCCACAACAATGACATCGTCTCGACTAATCAACGATCCGGTAGTTGCTAACCTTAAACGCTCGATCTCTTCGTTGATTGAAGAGTCCTTTTCGATAAAAGTATCAGTGGATGGAACATAAGCTTCTGGCTGATAATAATCGTAATAACTGACGAAGTATTCGACTGCATTATTTGGGAAAAACCCTTTAAATTCAGAGTATAACTGGGCGGCCAAAGTTTTGTTATGTGAAATGATCAAGGCGGGCCTTTGCAATTCCTGGATCATGTTAGCCATAGTGAAAGTCTTACCCGATCCTGTAACCCCTAGGAGGGTTTGGTAGGGGTTGCCTTTTCTGACTGAGCCAACCAGTTCTTTTATCGCTTTAGGCTGGTCTCCCTGGGGGGAGTAGTCCGAATGAAGTTCGAAATTCATTCCGGATGGTTATGAAGAGTGAGCTTTATTATAATATCCGTTCTCACCTTCACTTTTACCGATGATGGCTGCTGCACAACTGTCTCCGAGCACATTAATCATCGTACGGGACATATCGAGTATCCGATCCACTACATAGATCATCCCAACTCCAGTTGCTATGGCATGATCGTCAAAGCCAACTGCTTGTAAGATAACAAGGATAGCAACCAAACTGGCGGAAGGAATACCCGCTACACCAACAGAAGTAAGCAGGGCCAGTAAAACCACTGAGAATTGGGTGACCCAACCCATTTCAATTCCAAAAAACTGAGCGAGAAAGATCACCACTACGCACTCAAACAGTGCGGTTCCGTCCATATTTAAGGTAGCTCCAAGAGGTAGGGTGAAACTGCTTATTTTAGAGGATACACCAACTCGCTTGGTAGTGCATTCCATAGTGACTGGCAAAGTTGCTGATGAAGAAGCAGTGGAAAAAGCGGTCAGCAGGGCAGGGGTCATCGCCCGATAATGATCGAGGAAACGAATGCGCCCCAAAAGTTTTAAAAGAAGGGGGAGCACGAGAAGTGCATGGATGCCAAGTGCGAGAAACACGGTAAGGGCAAAACCTCCCATTAACCAAAAGGCATCCAGGCCACTTTTTGCCAGAGTGGGAGTTACCAAGCCAAAGATTCCCAAGGGTGCAAAGCCTAAGATGAAATTAGTTATTTTGAGAATGATTTCTTGAAAGCCCTGCCAAAAACTGAGCTGACCGATACGGAGTTCAGGCTTGATGCGTCCAAGGAAAAACCCAAAGAGCAAGCCAAAGCAAATTAGTCCGAGAAGTTGTCCCTCAACAGCGGCTGAAAACAGATTGGGAGGAACCATACGGTGTAAGATTTGGGCAAGGTTAGACCATCCATCATTTGCAGTTTCCATCGCACGATCAAGGGATGCGAGGTTTGTGCTTTGTTGGTTAGCCAGGATTGCTTCCTTAATCTCCGGATCGACCAAACCAGGTTGGAGTAGATTTACGCAGAGTAAACCGGTGGTTACTGCGAGTAATCCAGTTAATGAGTAAATTAATAATGTCTTGATGCCTAATCGTCCAAAATCCCGATCACCGGAGATCTGTGAAACTCCACAAATTACCGAGGTTAAGACCAAGGGAATTACCACCATTTTTAATCCATTTAGAAAAAGTTTACCAATGAACTCACAAGTTTGAATAAGCCAACCAATCCAAACTGGTGGCTGCATGGATTCGTTTAGGCTGAAGTTTGCCCAAAGCCCAACGCCAAAGGCAAGGCATAGAGAAATGAGAACTTTATGGTGAAAAGATAGTTTGTTCATCATTAAGAAAAAAGTTTTTCTACTTGGTCAACGCTTAGATCAGCGAGAGAGGCTACCTGAAGATCGGGGTTTAAATGCATGAAAGTAGTTGATGGATGAGTGGTGGTCAAAGCAACGGTTTTCATACCTGCTCGTATAGCTGCTTCTATACCGTGAGGACTATCCTCAAAAACCACACAGTCTTTAGGAGGAATAGATGAAATTTTTGCCGCCTTCAAAAAAACCTCAGGGTCTGGTTTGCCTTTGGATACATCTTCCGAGCAAGCCGCACCGAAAAAATATTGCGATAAATTATGCTGGCTCATCGCTAGTTCTACATTTTTTCGCTCAGTAGAGGTGCCAATTGAGCAACGGAAAGTAGAGGAGGGGATCTGTTTGAGGAAATCCTTGGAACCTCGGGCAAGTTTAATACCGTCTTTGTTTCCGTATTCCCGATAGATTTCTTCTTTGCGTTTTCCCCAGTGGTTAATTTGGGCAGGATCTTTGGACCAGCCAAGTATTTGAGGTATTATAGTTTCGTTTCGTTTCCCAAATCCTTTTTCAAAATGATCATTTGGGAGCGGAAGTTTAAGCTCATTGGCTAATGCTTCCCAACTTTTCAAGTGGAGATCGGAAGAGTCTACAATAACTCCGTCCCAATCAAAAATTGCACCT
>JAQXCL010000126.1 GCA_029251885.1 Opitutales bacterium
CTGTCCGGCCTCGCGATCTTTTCGGCGTAATTGAGCCTCGCCCATTGCCCTATCCAAATCGGAGAGCAAGGCTGCTCGGTTTTGATAGAGGGCATCAAATCCTCCGGTTTTGATCAAACTTTCCAAGACCCTTTTATTTAAAGCTTTTCCATCCACCCGCTCGACCAAATCTCCAAAATCTGCAAAAGGCCCATTTTTTAAACGTTCTTCGACAATTAATTTCCCGGCAATATCCCCCACCCCTTTGACTGCGGAGAGTCCAAAACGAATCGATCCCAATCCATCCCCCTCACCATTTAGTGGTGTAAAATTCTCCCCAGATTCGTTCACATCAGGACCAAGCACTGATATGCCCATATCATGACACTCTCCAAGAAAGTGAGAAAGTTTTTCGGAATTCCCAAGTTCGCAAGCCAATACTCCCGCCATAAAGTCAACTGGATGATTGGCTTTCAAGTAAGCGGTTTGATAACTAATCATGCCATAAGCCGCAGAGTGAGACTTATTAAATCCATAACCGGCAAATTTTTCTAAAATATTGAAGATGTCATTAGCTTTTTTCGATTCAATCTTATTGACCTCTTTTGCACCTTTGACAAAAATTTCTCGCTGCTTGGCCATTTCCTCAGGCTTCTTCTTGCCCATCGCCCTGCGCAAAATATCAGCACCACCAAGGGTGTATCCAGCAATCCGCCTTGCCGCCTCCATTACTTGCTCCTGATAAACCATAACTCCGTAGGTTTCAGCACATACATCCTCGAGCAATGGGTGAGGGAATTTAATCGTGGATGGATCCTCCTTGCCCTTAATATAGTCGGGTATCCAATCCATTGGCCCTGGCCGGTAAAGGGCGATAAGGGCGATAATTTCATCGACATTAGAAATTGTCATCTGCCGGCATAGCCGGCGCATTCCCTCGGATTCCAATTGAAAAACCCCGATGGTCTGTGCATCGTTAAGAAGTTTAAAGGTTGGCTCGTCTTCGAGAGGGACTCCCGTTACCCGAAAATCCTCCAAGCCCTCTTTTTTCCGAATATGAGCCTCGGTTTCAGAAATCACCGTGAGTGTTTTCAATCCCAAGAAGTCCATTTTTAACAGGCCAAGTTCTTCCACCGGATCCTTGGGATATTGGGTGGTGAGAATTCCATCTTGCTTGGTCAATGGCACAAGTTCTTTGAGCGGGCGGTCAGCAATAATGACTCCAGCGGCATGCGTACCTGAGTTGCGGACCATTCCCTCAATCACTCGGCCGGTATCAACAATCTGTTTAGCAATGGGATTATTTTTATATTCTCCCGCAAGTTCTGGACTCTTTGCCAGGGCATCCTCTAGTGAAATATTGAGGTCGTCGGGAATCATTTTGGCCAACTTATCGGCCTCGGCATAGGGAAGATCCCTGACCCGGGCAACATCCCGAATGACCATTTTTGCACCGAAAGTACCAAAGGTTATAATATTGGCCACGCAGTCACGGCCATACTTCTCGCGGACATACTCGATCACCTCTCCTCTGCGGCGCATACAAAAGTCGATATCGAAATCGGGCGGAGAAACCCGTTCCGGATTGAGAAACCGTTCAAAAAGTAAGCCAAAGCGCAGAGGATCAATATCAGTAATGCCCAACACATAAGCCACAAGACAACCAGCACCGGAACCACGCCCCGGTCCCACCGGAACCCCTTGCTCGCGAGCCCAGTTCATAAAATCAGCAACAATGAGAAAGTAATCGTTAAATCCGGTCTTGCCTATAACTCGGAGTTCGTAGTCCAAACGTTCACTTAATTCCTTAGCATGAGAATCCTCTTCTACCCGGTCTGAGGCTTCTTCGTAAGTAACCTTATACCTATCATGGAGGCCTTCTAAGCAAAGTTTTCTTAGGTATTCGATA
The DNA here is from genome assembly GCA_029251885.1 of Opitutales bacterium. Classification (GTDB taxonomy): domain Bacteria; phylum Verrucomicrobiota; class Verrucomicrobiia; order Opitutales; family Seribacteraceae; genus Chordibacter. Next base: position 1,889 of record JAQXCL010000126.1, read on the forward strand.
TTATCTGAAACCTCGGTTTTAATTTCCGGAGGCATTGTGAACACAGGATAATTGTTTTCACCAAATGGTAATTTAACCTCGCACATTTCGGCCACGGCAAAGGTATTTACAATGGACTCCGGCACCTCGCGAAAAAGATCATCCATCTCCTCGCGCGATTTTAAATAAAATTCGCGAGCCTCGTAGCGCATCCGCTTAACATCGTCCAATTTTGAACCGGTTTGGATACAAAGCAAAGCGTCGTGAGGGGCCCAGTCCTCCCCTTTGACATAATGTACATCGTTGGAGGCAATCGTTTTAAGGCCAAATTTTTTCGCAAGTTTGATTAACGGGGGAACCAATTGTGCCTGCTCTTCAATTCCATGGTTATGGAGTTCGACAAAATAATTTTCCTTACCGAAGATATCGACCATCTGGCCAAGTGCCTGTTCGGCCTCTTCTTCCTGACCACGAAGAATGAGTTGAGGGATCCAACCCTGCATACAACCAGTAAATCCGATCAGCCCCTTGGCATGCTCGGCTAATTTCTCTAGATCGGTTCGGGGACGATAATAAAAACCGTCCACATGAGCATCGGAAACCACTTTGCAGAGATTTTGATATCCTTCAAAATTCTTTGCCAAAAGACCGAGGTGATAAGATTTGTGATTTTCCCGCCCTGGCCGCTCGTCGTTTTTATGATCAGTTACAATGTACCCTTCACAACCAATAATTGGTTTAATTCCGCGCTTTTCCGCCTGCTTAACAAAGGATATCGCACCGAACAGGTTTCCGTGATCTGTAAGAGCCATGGCAGACATCCCCAACTCCACTGCTCGGTCCATCAAACGATCCATCCGGCAACAACCATCAAGCAAGCTGTAGTCCGAATGGACGTGCAAATGCACAAAATCGTTGTCTTTGTTAGCCAAGGGTAATGAAGGGGTATGTTATACTTACATTTCGTAAGGTTAGGGCTGTTTCAAGGCAATCTTGCGCACAAGCGAAAATCTCCCTGATAAATAAACAGGTTTTCGGAACTAAGGGGCAGAATTTGAGGCGGGCAAATATTTTTGGCTAAGCAAGCGCCAAAGAACGATAAGGAAAGCGGTTAGTGGGATTCCTAAAATCATTCCCAGTACGCCTCCAAATGCAGAACCCCAAAAGAAAACCGAGGCGATAATAACAACCGGATGCAGGCCCGTCCGATCTCCCATCACTTTTGGACTAAGCCAATAACTTTCGAGGATTTGTACCACTAAAAAAGTAATTCCACAGCCCCAAAGAACGCTCCATTCTCCGCTTTCCAAAATTCCACCCGGTTGTAAATAAGCAACCAGCACGGCAGTCAAACATCCAATAATCGATCCTAGAAAAGGAACGATATTTAAAATTCCGAAGAGAAGACCCAGGGCAATTCCAAATTTAAGACCAGACAGACTAAAACCAATAGCATAGCCAATTCCCATCATTGCACCAATCAGTAATTGTCCGCGAAAAAATGCTTCCAATATATCTTTAAATTGCCTGATTAAATAAACCAAGTCCTTACGTGTATTGGCTCCAAAAAAACTTAACTGACCGGCAAGATCAGCCAAATGATCCCTTCGGGAATCCAAAAAATAAAACAAATAAATGGGTGCTATGGCCAGGCATGCAAAATACGAAAAAAACGAACGGATACCTGTCCAAGCATCTTGCAAGGCTTGGGCAGACTTTTGGGTTAATTCAGGATTCTGAGCTCCCAGAGCTTGGAGTGATTCTTTCCAGTCCCGTTTAAACTGGCCAAATTTTTCTGAAACCACTGACCAAGTTTCCGGACTGACTGATTGCCGAACCCGCGCTTCAATTCTTTCCGGCCAATCTACTGAAGAGCCCATAAGGTCACGGGATTGCCGGACTACTTCGCCACCCACTCCCCAAAAAATAAAAAAAACAACGGACAAAACAATAAGGTACAAAGAGATAATTGAATACCTGCGACTCAGCCGAACACCCTCTTCAATTTTTCGGACGAGAGGATGAAGTAAAATGGCTAGAATTGATGCAATTGCAAGAGGCCAAAGCACAGTGGCAAAGTGATCCAGAAACACGCCCAACGATTTAACAACCCATCCGATTAAAAGAAGGAGAACGAATAGACAACCCGAACAGAGGGTAAAGGCGAGCAATTGGGACTGCCCTCGGGAAAAAAAATTGGTTCTTTTTGAAACTTCGTTCACTACATTATTACGCCTTTGATTCTTGCCTTTAGTTGGGTCGGAGGGCAAGAACCTCTTTCCTGTGTATTTGCAAACAACTCAACTAATCCTCAATCTGGTACCGCATTAAAGATATGCCAAAACCGTTTAAACTATTCCTTTTATCGTTTCTCTGTTTGCCAGGACTCTATCCTCTACTGGGAAAACAAAACGAAGAAATTAATGATCGGGTAAATTCGGTTTACCGGGCAATTGTCCGGATCGAAGTGGTTTCGGAAAGAGGGTCCAACGGGAGAATGTTAAAATCGGGATCCACCGGCAGCGGGGTAATTATCGACTCATCTGGATTGGTTGTGACCAATCACCATGTGGCTGGAAAAGCAACCAGGCTGACTTGCCGATTTCATGATGGCGAAGAAGTCGGGGCGGATTTACTCGGTGCCGACGCCCTTACTGACCTGGCCGTCCTCCGCCTGCGATTAGAAGAAAGGTCCCCGAAATCCCAACCGGTTGAAAGTGCCGTTTTTGGAAATTCAGATTTGGTAAAGGTGGGCGATGCCTGCTTTGCGATGGGAAGTCCGGCAGGATTATCTCAATCGGTAACCCGAGGAATTGTTTCCAACCTCGCCTTAATCTCAAACAGGAGAGGGTCGTTTCGGTTGGATGGGGAAAATGTAGGAGAGTTGGTCCGCTGGCTTGGTCATGATGCGGTCATATTCCCTGGAAACAGCGGAGGCCCCCTCGTGAATTCTGCGGGCGAAATCATTGGGATTAATGAAGTTGCCATTGCGAGCCTAGGCGGTGCCATTCCATCCAATCTTGCCCAAAAGGTTTCCCTGGAGCTTGCTACCCGGGGATATGTAGAAAGGTCTTGGACGGGATTGGAATGCCAACCTTCTCTCAAAAAAGGACAACCGGGGATTTTAGTCTCGGGAATCATTGATGATTCACCTGCTCAGACTGCCGGTTTCTTGGCTGGAGATCTCATTACCACCTTTGCTCAGCAAACTGTACAGGCACAGATCCCTGAGGACCTCCCTCCATTTCATCAAATGATTTCATCCATCCCGCCGGGAGAAAAAGTTGAGATCAAGGGAGTTCGCGACCAGCAGTCCATTAGCTGGGAGTTAATCACCGCAAAACGCGAACCCGCCTATCAACCTGAAGAAGAACTTAAAAGTTGGGGACTTACCCTGAGAGACTTTACCCTCCTATCATCGCTGGAAGCTCGAAGAGAAGGAAAATTTGGAATACAAGTACACTCAGTCGCCCAAGGCGGACCTTCGTTCAGTGCAAAGCCAAGATTGGTACAGAATGATGTATTGGTCGAAGTAAACGGTCAAACCCTGGCCAAAATCGAAGACCTGCATACAGTCTCCCGGGAACTAACCAAAGGAAAAACCGAACCCGTCCCCGTTTTGGTAAGGTTCGAAAGAAACCTAGCAAGTTATTTAACCGTGATCAAAATTGGTCCAGAAGCTGAGGAAAAACGACCCCTTGAGGCGTGGAAACCCTGGTTTGGTGTGAGCACTCAGGTACTTACCCATGAACTGGCCGAGGCTTTGGGCCTGGAAACCAGCAACCGGGGAGTTCGCTTATCCCAAGTGTTTCCAAATACGCCAGCCGAACGTGCGGGGTTACTCCCCGGTGATTTGCTCTTCCGAATCGACGGTCAACTCATACAAGCTTATCGACCAGAGGATGTGGAAGTGTTTGGCAATATGATCAAACAATATCGGATTGATTCCACTATTTCGGTGGAGGTCTGGAGAGAAGGTACAATTATGAATGTCAGCGCAACTTTGGATAAACGTCCAAAACCCGGAAATGAAATGCCGGAATACGAGGAGAAAAATCTCGAATTTACGGTGCGTGAATTATCCTTTGCTGATCGAGTATTTATGAGAATTAATGCAGAGGAAAACGGCCTCTTAGTTGAGAATGTCGAATCTGCCGGATGGGCCGCATTGGCCGGATTACGCCAGGGCGACCTGCTCCTTAAAATTGACCATCATTCAGTCAATCAAATTGATGAGATTAAAAACCTCATGACCAACTTGATCAAAAAGCAGCCTGAGCAGGTTGTTTTCTTTGTAAAACGGGGAATCCATACCCTCTTTATCGAACTGCAACCAGAGTGGGAAGCCTTATGAAATTCTTTAATATCGGGCTATTCTTGCCAGCCCTTCTTTTAATCAATCCCGCCAGCAATTTATGGGCTGATGAGAAAACTTCGCCGGTTTCCATTTGGAAAGAACTCCTGGAAAAAAAATCCGATAGCGTAACCTGGGTATCTGTAACCGTACGCATCGAAGTTAGTTCCGGAGGTCGGAGCTTCCCCCCATCTGAAAGAAAACTTGAGGCACTCGGCACCGTGATTGGCAAGGACGGACTGATCGTTTTATCCTTAAATCAAGTCGACCCAACAGATTCGATATTGGCAAGGATGAGAAGTCCGGGAAATGTAAATGTGAATTACACCGAAGTTCTAATTTTATTGGAGGATGGTTCCGAAGTTCCGGCAAATTTTTTACTAAAGGACGAGGACCTCGACCTTGCTTTTATTCGTCCCCTATCGACCGATTCCAACGATTCAGGCCCCAAGGAGTTTCTTGCTGTTGAATACAATGCTTCAGAAACCCCGAATATTGAAACACTTGATGAAGTGGTTTCTTTAGGCAAACTTGGTCGAAACCTATATCGAAAGTCCACCCTGCAACGAGGCTGGATAAATGCAGTAATTGATAAACCCAGGGACTACTTGGTTGTGGAGAATGTCACTCCAGGCACCCCTGTATTTGACCGTCATGGCAAATGGATTGGGGTGACTGTCTTTCGCAAGGAAGGAGGCCGACCATCAGGTGTTATAACCGTACCGGCATCTGATGTGATGGAAATTGCCCGGCAAGTCAGAGAGCGAACCGAGTAAGTTTGCCGTTGCCCACTGATTTAAAGAAAATGTATTGATTAATTGTGAACTTTTTTAAATTTGCCATACGGGAAAAATTCAAACTGCTGGGATTTTTTGGGGTTTTCTTTTTTGGAGGCTGTTCAAATGAAGAAGAAGTAAGCACGGAAAGGCTGGAATATCGTAAAGATGAAAAGGGTATCGTTCGACTATACTATGCAGGCGAAGACGAACCGGTCGGGAAATGGAAATTTGCCAGGGTAATTGAGAACCATTCAAATGGTGCAAAAAAATTCGAGGTTGGAGTCGTCGATGGATTACGGCACGGATCTTTCTTTTTTTGGCAATCAAACGGCTTAAAAAAACTGACCGGATCTTTTGAGCGTGGAAAAAGAGAAGGCACATTTAGGGCTTATGGAAAAGCAGGGGAATTGATGTACGAAAAAAATTACTTTGAGGACGAACTTGAAGGAAATATGTCTTCTTATTACCCAATGTCCAATGCCGAGATCTTCAGGTATTTTGAAAAATTAAGAGAGGACGGTTTAAAGCCGGGTGAAATCCCCGTAAAAAATAACCTCCGACTAGAAGCTACTTTTTCCAAGGGAATTCCCACAGGTCCTTACCGCACTTATTTTCACCCCAAAGGGCATCCCTTTTTGACTAAGGCGGATTTACTGGAAGAAGAGGGAAGGTTTGACGCCCAGGGCAGGCTTATTGGAAACCAAGTTTGTTATTATCCTAGAACTGAAGGTCTTGTTGTTTATCTGCCAGATAACAAACCACTCGAAACCATTCACGAACCCAACTCTTATGGGTTATCAAAAGCAATTGACGAATGCTACCTCGCCATGGAAGAAATTCCCGCTTATCGAAATCCCAAAAATCTTCCGGCCAAGGTTTTTTGCGTGGATATTAGAGGTGGGAAAATCTCTCCAGTTTGGTCATCTGAAATTGTTGAACTTGCGGTTCGAAATATGGATGGGAATATTCTCTCAGGTAGATACCCTGCCAACTTTGAAGCTTACCGAGATCAAGCAGTTAAAAAGGCTAAGGAAGTTGTACTAACCCAAGATTTATCTGACGATCCAAACCTGCAAATCCTTACTTCCCGAGGAGCTGCAGTCCAAGTTATCGCCCTTAATAAAAATGGTGAAATACGCGACATCCTATGGAGCAATTTAAATCGAAAAAACAACCTGGACCTAGAACAACGAATTCTTAAAAAGAGGAAGAGAATTCACCGATCTTGGGATGCAGGTGATGCAACTGCATCCGAATGGACCATTTCAAGTGGATTAAACTTGATCATCCGCGACGATCCAAGTGACCCTCAAAACGACCCGTACCTGCAGTTAAAAGGCTTGTAATAAGGTAATGGCTTCAGCTTATTTATTCCTACTTCTGCTCAACTAGATCGAAAGGGCTCGTTTTAGGAAGAGGTAAATTTTCGAATGGATTCGCCGATTTATCAACCGCTGGTACAACAGGACTTTTCAACTGATCAAATGGACTAGGTTTTTGATCAACTGTCGGTACAGGCTCAGTATTTAATTGATCAAAAGGATTCGCAGATTGAGTAGTTGCCTGATTAGGTTGGTCAAACGGATTCGCTAGATTACCAGCTCCTTGATTTAACTGCTCAAAAGGGTTAGCCGGAGCAGAAACTTTTCCCCCATCCACTTCTTTCAGCTTGGTTGACTTGGCTTGTACCCCTATCGTTTTAGGACTGGGTAGCTTTTTACCCACCCAAAATGGGGTAATGGAATCCCGAACCTCATCGTAAAAGGAAACCACGGTGGGACGACTGCTGTACTTCCAAGAGAATCGAATTGGGTCTGTCGGGTTTCGGTTTTTCAAATCTCGTAAAATCTGTAAATCATATCCTCCTCCCTCGCTTGGATATCCCCCAACCCATGGCAAATAAAAACGCCAAGGTTTTCCTTCGTCTATATTCTGTGCATCTATCCATCGGTTGCTGGTTTTGAGTATATAACCGATAAAGATTCCCTCCTGTGTTTTCGGGGGCAAAATTTGGGCGTCCACCAACCTAAGATGCTGGTCCATTGACCACCTTACCGAAATTCGGTTTCCAACAACCAAATCATTAATAAGTAAGATTGTTTCCGGCTTAAAACTACCTCCATTTGCAGGTCCTTGCCCGATCCATCCCGGAATAAATCGATGTAAATAATTCCCATCATCTAAAACTTCAATCCAAGTATCTCCTTTGGAAGACAAAATACCTTCCATAGTTCCGGCATTCCCCAAACACATCGCTCCTTGTAAAAGCCCAGTGCAGAAAACGAGTCCGTAGCAAAACCTTTTAACCAAGAGACCCTTTTGAAATGTTGAAAGATACAGCACAGCCTTATATCTAGTAAGCTTTGCCGTATACAATCAAGCAGATCTGCATTGTAAGTTTGAAAAGTTAAGGCTATTCCCGAAGTCGTGAATACGATTATTTCTCAGTGGAGAGATTCCCTGCACAAAATCCTCGACATCTATGAACGCAAACGTGGATCGATCAGAATTTTCTTCCCTATCCTTTTTGGTTTCTTCATTTTTTTAAATGTCGCTTGCTACTGGTTGGCCATCTACACCGCCTTTCCTTATTACATGATGACTCATGAGGCATCTCATTATGTAAAATTACAAATACCTGTGGGAATCTTTGGTGCCCTCTTTGACAGCTTGTCTTTTTTTGCAACTATTTGGATTATCCGTCGTGCTCTCGCATCCAATAAGACTTCGGAATATGTCTTTCACCTCTCCCTTGATCTGATCATTGCGGTACTCGCAACCTTTTGGGTATTGTTCGTTTTTACCACTGGAGGATGGATGATAAGCCTGTGGGAAACGGCACCTGAACAGCTTGCAGAGCGGGGAACAAAGTATACGAACCGGGCAATTCAGGCGATTCAGGATCCCACTGGTCGTGAAAATGCCAAGAATATATACTTTGGCCTGATCATGGGGATATCCGCAACCCTGCCCACCTGTATGCACCTGGGGCTTTTTTTTACTTCTGTATTACAGAAAATATTCCTCAAAAAAAAGAAAGTAGATCCTGAAAACGACGGTATTAATACCAGCTTGAAACCTGAATAAATGACTTACTCGAAGTTAAGCCCACTTTAACCAAATGATCTGAAAAATTTAAATGGGTCTATCTGCAAAGAATAAGTTGCCAATGAATTATTCTCATGGGCAGTATGAAAAAATAGGTTTATGGATTCTCTCGTTAGCCTTACCATTACCAGACCAAACATATACAAATACTATTGATGAAAAAAGATAACCAAAAATACATATTGGTGTTAATTTCAATGCTTTTCACAGCTTTTATAACCGAGGCAAGCGAGGTTAAAAAACCAGAACAAAGAAGCGGATACAATCAGAGTAAGGATATTGGATGCAAAGCTCCAAAGAACGCTGATATTCTGTTCAATGGAACCATGAAATCAGTAAAAAAGAACTGGGAAATGTGGCCAGATAAGAACATGGAAATCACCTGGAAAATAATGAAAGACCCCAAAGGAAATGGACAAACTTTAATGACTAATGGAGGAAAAAGATGGGGGACACATGATTTGGTGACCAAGAAAAAATATTCCAATTACGAAGGCCATGTAGAATTTGTAATGATGGGTGCAAGAGGTGATGGGAAAGTGGATGGATATACAAATAGCGGAGTCTATATGCAAAACCGTTATGAAATCCAAATCGAGTCTCCAAAAAATAAAGACATGCTTGATCCATACAATTGGAAGATTGGACCTCATGGGATTGCCGCTTTCTGCATGGATCGAGTGCCCGACACCAATGCCTGGAGGCCCAATGGGCAATGGCATGCATTTCACTTTCTTTTCGAAGATGCGAAATGGGAAGGCGATCAAAAAGTCGCTAATGCACGAGCCACTGTATGGTGGAATGGATTAAAGGTGCACGACGATATTGAAGTCAAAAAAGCCAATGGCGGAATAAAAATAACCCCTGCGCCTGGAGGTTTAAAGTTACAGGAACATGGCCAGGATGTTCGCTATCGAAATATCTGGATGATTGATCAAAATTAACACCAACTTTTGGATGGTTCAGGTTTATCAAACCTGAAAAAGCGAACAAATTTTAAAGCTCCCTACCTACGCTCGAAGGGCAAATTGATAAGCTCTAGCTGCTTCAAAAAACAAATCGGTGAAAGCATCCACCGTATCGTCAATCGGGTTAGAGTATCCACCACCCATGAACAAAAGCATGGGAATTCCAAGTTTGTAACGCCAATCAAAAACCCGTTCGTTACGCTGACTCATCCCCTTTCGTGTTAGGTTTAATAATCCAAGAGCATCCGCACTCAACGCGTCCACTCCCGCCTGGAAGAATATGAGGTCAAAGGATTGATCGCTTAATTGAGCCAAAGTACGATCTAGACCGGCCAAAAACTCTTCATCCCCTGCCCCCTTGGAAAAGCCGAGATCGAGATTACTGGTTTTTTTACGAAAGGGAAAATTATCCTGCCCATGCAGAGAAACGGTGTAGACCCGATCATCTCCTTGAAAAATTTCTGCTGTTCCATCCCCCTGGTGAACATCGAGATCAAGAATCAGAACGCGTTTCGCCTGTCCGCGCGCAAGGGCATGCTCTGCACAGATAGCCAGGTCATTAAAAATACAATAGCCTGCCCCTTCCCGCCGGAAAGCATGGTGAGTACCTCCTGCCATATTTCCAGCAATAGGAGAACCTTTGGCGAGAAGGTCGAGGCCATCGAGGGCACCTCCGACCAGGCGGAGTGTACGTTCCACGATTTCCGGTTTCCAGGGACGCAGCCCAATTCGTCGGATTTCATCTTCGCCTAAAGACTGGGAGAGGAAACGATCAACAAAGCTGGCATCGTGAGCGAGTAAAATTTCTTCTCTCTGCGCCAGTCTTGGGCTTTTTATTTCAATCAAATTATCTTTATCCTCGGCACGGATACGTTCGGCAATGCGGGAGTAGCGATCCACAGGAAAACGGGCAGTAGGATCAAGTCCTGACGAATAGATCTCGTCATAAAACAAAGTCATACGGGACTCTGATGGGAGGCTTTTGTGTTGTTCGAATTTGTCCATCCTACAAAACTACTTATTCTTAATACCGTGAGCATGCAAAACGCATTTCTTGGTTCCCTTGTTGGCGACGCTATCGCCATGCCCGCGCATTGGTACTATGATCGGAACGCCCTCGACCGGGATTATGGAGATTTTGACAGTTACCTAGCCCCCCGCAACCCCCACCCGGATAGTATTTTGTGGAGATCAAAATATGAACCCATCGGTCCAAAGGCAGATATTTTACACGACCAAGCTAAATTCTGGGGTCAAAGAGGCGTTCACTACCACCAATTCCTTCAGGCAGGTGAAAATACCCTAAACCTAAAACTTTCTGTCGAACTTTACCGTTGGATCATTCTTCGTGGAAGTTTTGACCTTGATGAATGGCTTTCCCGGTACGCCGAGGTTATGCTCACTCCGGGATGGCACCACGACACCTACGCGGAAGAATACCACCGTAATTTTTTTGCCCACTACGCTCGTGGTAAGAGCCTTAGGTCCTGTGGATCTGCAGACTTACATATTGGTGCACTCAGCCTAATTCCCGGACTACTCGCCGGGTTGGAAGCACTCGAAATAACCGACCCTGCTACCCTGATCGAACTCGCAGTCGCTTTGGTTCGGGCTACTCATGACCACGAACATTCCCTGCGGGCAGCAGCCGATTTTACCCGCATCCTTCTACATGTCGCAGATGGTGTGCCCATCCGCAAGGTACTTGCTGAACTGCCTATACCTGGAGTTTCGGTGTCAAAATTTATGAACTGGGTTGATTTGCCCGATCGTGTAGTAGTGGGTGAAAAACTTTCGACTGCATGCTACCTCCCCGAATCCTTTGTAGCCTCCCTTTATTTTGCCTGGAAATATCACGACGATTTCTCCCTCGCCCTTCTTCAAAACGCGAAAGTGGGTGGGGACAACTGCCATCGAGCTGTCGTGGTAGGATCCTCTCTTGGTATTGGATGTGGCGTACCTCGAAAATGGTTAAGGGAATTGGTCTCAATGGAGGATTTGCGCTGCGACCTCCGGACGGTCAAGGGCTTGAGTCTTTAAACAAAACAAGTTGACCGTTTGAAAGGTCGGTGGACTTTTTTTGCTTCACACTTCCTCTGCCCTTTCGCGATCCATGCTTTTGTAAAACTTCCCGGGATGTTTTTTTCCCTTTCACACTGCGTCTAATTGCATAGACCCGATCCTTCATTTGTTTGCTTCTTTCCTTTAAACAAATGACCGGAGGATTGTAAGCAGGAAGCCTTACCTCCTCCGCGTATGCAATTTCAGCAGGAGTGTATTCCCTTAACTCGGGCACCCATTTTTTTACAAATGTAGCCTCTGGGTCATGATCCAAAAATTGTTTGGTTGGACTGTACACCCGGATTGCGTTGATCCCAGTAATACCTGCCTGCATTTGCAACTGGGATATATGGATACCCGGTTCATAATCGAGAAACATCCGGGCAAGCGGGCCGTGAATGGTACGCCAGGAAAGATGCATTCCAAAACAGGCAAAACTCACCACCATTGCCCGCATACGAAAGTTCATAAACCCTGTTTCTCCCAGGCAACGCATACAAGCATCAATCAGGGGATAACCGGTACGCCCTTCAATCCATGCAGTAAGAAGTTCGGAATCGTCCTCATACTCGATTGCATCATAGGCAGGGTTGAGCGCTGAAAATTCCATCTGCGGACTGCCCTCCAATCGTTGAACGAAATGATCGCGCCAATGCAAGCGGGATTCAAAAGCACGCAAACTACGCCTCCATATATTAGGCCCTTTAATCAAACTAATTTCCTCCCGCCTACGGTCGAGTTCCTCAAAAACACTACCCGAACTAATCGTACCCCAGGCAAGGTGGGGAGATAACCGGGAACCAGAAGTAAAGGCACGATTGGGAGAAGAAATTCCGCCTGAATAAGCAACTCCACGCTCCTGCAGAAAGGAACTCAGGGTATCCCAGGCTGAGCGTTCATTCACCACCTGTAAGGAAGAGGAAAGGCCACCGGAAAACTTAGGAAAATAACGGAGTAGATCTGGCCATTCCCGCGGAGGGGAAAAATAGGTGAATTCTTTGGGCACACCAAGGTTTTTTGGAATAGGAAGAACCGCAAGCCGACCACGTGGACCCTTTTTTGCCACCTGGCGTTTTTGCTCAGCAGATAATCCACGAACCACCGATGTACCGATCGATTCAACCCACTCAACTCCGCGTTCCCTACACCAGGCACGGACTGCCCGGTCACGACAAAAAGTCAGATCGTTACCGGTTTCCTGATAAGAGCGTAAACGCTCAAAGGGATGGGTAAGGAAAAGAGTTTCCAACTCGTCCACCACCTCTCCGACCCGTTCTATCATCCCAGAACCACGCTTTTCCAAACTGGCAGATAATCCACGCAATGCCTGCCATTGGGCCTGCAAATGAAAAACTCCGTAATCTTCCCCATCAAGCACACTTGGTTCCCAGCAAAAAAAGGGAATCACTTCATTCGAAGTCTGGGTGGCAAGGAAGAGGCAATGATTGTCCGAAACCCGGAAATCCCGCTTGACCCACCAAACGGTTCGCCTAACCGGTTGATCGGTCATTTCTTAGAGCGCCGACATTTTTCAGAACAATAAAGGATCTGATCCCAAATGCCCCGGATAATCCACTTTTTACGGTTACGAAAAGGACGACCACAATGGGCACAGTCTTTGACTTGCAGGTGGGCTTTTTTATGGGCCATTAATACTGCAACCAGGAGATTATCAAAACACCAACCCAAGCAACTAACCGCCAAAGATTCGTCCGGATTAACCGGTCAACCACCGCATCAGTCTTACCCTCCCTTGCTAACCTGCGGTGACAGGGTGCAGAAATCAGAAAGGTGACCGCCCAGGCAAAAAGTACGCATAGCAGACGAGCCCAGGAAAGATCGTCGGCAATAAAAAAACAGGTGCTTGCGGAGTCCAGCAACTGGGCAATCATTAAGGGAAGTACAAACCAGCCGATTTGATTGCAATATCGTGAGTGCCATTTCGCAAAACGATCTGAAGGAATTTCCCGAAAAACCGGGTAGACGATTACCTGAACCAATCCTATAAGTATGAACATGGCAAAATCGATACTCAATGCATGTTCGTGCAAAAATTCGAGGACAAGGATCATAGTAAAATTTGATAATAAATGCGGGGCATTAACCTAAATATGGTAAAGATTCATAAACGGGCAAACCTTTGGCAATATGTACTACTGTTCATTTTTATAACGGGCTGCACGAATGTGGAAGAAATTCCAGCTTCAAGTTCAATCCTCCGAACCGAAGAGCAATCAGACAAAAAACCTTTTCGCATTCTTATACTTGGTGATTCCCTGACTGAAGGATATGGGGTATCCCCAGACCAGGCTTACCCCTCCCTACTTGAAGCAAAACTCAATAAAAACCTGCTTCCCGAACAGCGCCATTACCAGGTAATCAATGGTGGAGTTTCCGGATCAACCACGAGTGGGGGAGCTTCCCGAATCGACTGGCATTTAAAATCTCCACCGGATTATTTGATCGTGGCTCTCGGAGGAAACGACGGATTGCGTGGAATTCCTCCTGCAGAATCCAAACAAAATTTAAAAAGTATTATCGAACGGGCTCTTCAAAAAAGGGTACCTGTAATGATTGCGGGGATGAAACTCCCTCCGAATTACGGCCCTACACATCTGCGAGACTTTAAAAAAATATTTCCTGAACTCTCCAATGAATTAAAGATTCCCCTGCTACCATTCCTGCTAGAGGGAGTGGGTGGAAAACCAGGCATGAACCTGCCAGACCGCATACACCCCAACCCAGCCGGCCAGCGTTTAATTTGCGAAACCGTATATACACACTTGATCGGTCATCTTCCAAATAATTGAAGTGCACCCAATATTAAAAGTCCACCAAGCCTGCAAATCCTTCCAACAGGGAAACCATAAAGTAAAGGTGCTCGAGCGTTTAGATCTCGAAGTAAATAAAGGAGAAAAAGTAGCTATCCTCGGACCGAGCGGGTGTGGAAAGTCCACCCTACTCTCCCTGCTCGCAGGACTGGACAATCCAGGCTCAGGAACCGTTAAAATCGATGGGACAGATCTTGCCAATATCAACGAAGATCAACTCTCCCAAACACGCTCGGAAAAACTGGGTATCGTCTTTCAACAATATCATTTAATGCGTAACCTGACTGCGGTCGAGAATGTTGGACTCCCTCTGGAAATCCTTGGAACTGCCGACTTTGCGGTTCGGGCCCGAACCGCCCTTAAGGAAGTGGGACTTGACCACCGGGCTACCCACTTCCCATCTGAAATGTCCGGTGGAGAGTGCCAAAGAGTGGCAATTGCACGGGCTCTGGTCACCCGTCCTTCCCTCATCCTTGCGGATGAACCATCGGGCAACCTCGATCAAAAGACGGGTGATGAGGTCATGGATATCCTCTTCAATCTGTGCAGGGAACATACTATCTCCCTCGTCCTGGTAACCCATAATCGAGAACTGGCCGATCGTTGCGACCGGTCTCTCCTCCTCAACGAAGGAGCCCTTGAAGATTTAGCCAGATGAGTTTTATTTTGCGCCAGGCATGGCGGGAGATGCGAAACAGTCGATCCTTTTGTTTTTTTTACAGCCTTAACCTCGCCCTTGGATTGATCGGTTTTGTGGTAGTGGATGCCTTTCGGGAATCCATCGAGTCCAAGGTAATGAATGAATCCAAGGAATTATTGGGCGCGGACCTGGCCATTCGGGCAAGACGGGTCATCACGGAAGAGGAAATTAAACAGGCCCGTAATACTCTGCCCGCAGAAACAATGGAGGCAAAGGCGGTCGACTTTTTTTCCATGGCAGCCGGCCCCACCGGGCGTAGCCGTTTGGTCAAGGTAGTGGCAATAGATCCGGGATTTCCTTTTCATGGAACCTTCAAGCTTGAAAAGGGCGGGAAAAAAAGCGGGAACGAAATCAAGCTCCTCCATGAGGACAGGCTTGCCTGGATCTACCCGGAAGCCCGGGCCCAACTGGGAATCAAATTAGGAGAGAAACTACAGTTGGGAGAGGCGAAGTTTCGCATTGCTGACCTAATTGAGGAAGAGACCGGCTTGACTTTTCAACCGACTGATCTTGCCCCAAAAGTATTCATCAGCCGGAGATACCTGGATGATACAAATTTACTTGGCGAAGGCAGCCTCGCTTATCACACCCATTTATTTCAACTACCCAAAGGTCTAGACTCAGACGCCTTCGGGCGGGGACTGGAAAAGGCACTCAACGCCCCAGAGGTTCGTACCTTCACTCATCGCCAAGCGGGTCACCGGGCTGGACGACTTTTACGCTACCTTTCCGACTTTTTATCTCTGGTCTCTTTGGTCGCCCTGTTTCTTGCCTGCCTGGGAAGTGGTTTTCTTTTTCATGGATTCCTCACCCATCGAATGCCCGAGCTTGCCACCCTTGTAAGCTTGGGAGCAACCCGAAAGACCGCACTGCGTATCTTCCTCCTTCAGCTTTTTCTGCTCGGTATATTTGCCGCACTGCCCGCCACCCTTGCCTGTTCTCTTTTACTCCCCGGTCTCGGTGGTATGATTTCAGAAATGACTGGTTCAAAAATTGAAGTATGGGTGAGCTCTCGAAGTATACTGCTCACCTTTGCGGTGGCTATGGGATCTGGCTGGTTGCTTGCCCTGCCCGCCTTAAGCAAAGTTCGTCGTTTACGGCCTGCTGAACTCTTTCAGGAAGCGATACGACCCGGATCGAAACCTTCGCGAATGAATCTCTTGCTTGCTCTGCCCGGACTCTTTGCCTTTTGGGGATTGTGCCTGGCTCAGGCGCATTCTGATAAATTAGCCAATGTATTTTTCGGCTGCTTTCTCGGTTCCCTTATCCTGCTCTACCTCCTTGCCCGCTTCGGATTTGGACTGGGAGAAAAGTTATTTGGACGTTCCAGGCTTTCTATTCGACTGGCAGCCCGTTCGCTCGCCCGCAACCGTGCGGGTGCCCTTACCGGCTTTCTCGCTATCGGACTGGGTGTACTCCTCATTACCCTGATTCCCCAGACTCATCACGGGCTGGGTAAAGAAATCGGCCTCGATGATCCGACCGGCGATTTGCCCAGTCTTTTTCTCTTCGACTTACAAGATGAACAACTCAAGGGGGTGGAATCCCTTTTGGAAAAAGAAGGGACTCCATTAGGAAACATCACCCCATGGATTCGGGGGAAGATTAAATCGCTAAAGGGAATAGCTTACGAAAAATCTCAGCGACAAGAAGAAGAACTGAACAACCCCGATGAACAAAGGCGCAATGCCTTTCGCAACCGCAGTTTTAACCTTAGCTATCGGGAGAACCTATTGGAAAGCGAACAGTTGCTTGCCGGACGTCCCTTTTCCGGAGTATTCGACCCAGCAGCAGGCAGACCGGCAGAAATTTCAGTGGAGCACAAATACGCCAAAGCTCTCGGGCTGAGTTTGAATGATCACATGACCATTGAAGTATCTGGCATTCTCATCGATGCAAAGGTGGTCAATTTGCGAAGGGTTCGATGGACGAGTTTCCAACCAAATTTCTTTGTACAAATGCAACCGGGTGCATTGGAGCAGGCACCAAAAACCTTTCTCGGAACCCTTCATCATTTAAACAAAGAAAAAAAGGCCCGGGTCCAAGATTTATTGGTGAGTAAGTTTCCCACTGTCTCCATCCTCGATGTCGAACGGACGGGAAGAAAAATCCTTGATGTGGTCGGTCAGATGACCTGGGCATTACAGGTAATGGCCGCCCTCTCCATTCTTGCCGGCCTCGTCATTCTCTACTGTGTGGTCAGGGAAAAGGCACGGAGCCAGAGTTGGGAAATGAATTTACAAAAAGTACTGGGCAGCACAACTGGCCAGTTGCGCCGTCAGGTATGGATGGAGTTTGGAATATTGGGTGGTAGTGCTGCCACCATTGGCGTATGCCTGAGTATAGGCACAAGCTATCTTCTATCTGCTCAAGTTTTTGATCGGGTATGGAGCTTTCGTTGGGACATTCCATTGGTAGTCATTTTTTGTGTGGTAGGACTTTCCGTAATCACCGCAGATTTTGCAGCCCGAAAAGCCTTGCGGGAAAAACCCGCCCGTTTACTCCGCGAGGGCTGAGTCTAGGTTTTAAGGCTGCTTTGCCCCTTGTCGAGCGGACCTCGTTTGCTTAACCTGTAACCTCATCAATTCTATGAGCAGCACCATCCAATCCTAATGAAGGAAGAAGTTCAGCAGCAGAAAAAGAAGTTCTTTCCGCTAAACGATCCCCTGCGCGAATACCTCAAACATTACAAGCGACAACTCGAACTCCCGGTGCATTATGAAAACCTGCTCCAGGCAGAAGATTCCTTCCCGGTGGTCAATGCCAAGAACGAGGATACCCTCTGGCAAACGATGGTCTATGACCAGAACTACGGTCGGGAAATATTTGAAGGGTTAAAAAAAATCTATGTCCTGCTACGTTCAGGGGGTGATGAACGCATCCTGCCCAACCTTTATGTCGACCGGGTAGATTACTGTACCTTTGGCAATACCAAGCCTTTCCGTATTCGTATCGTCAACCAGTACAACGACAACCACGACTATTTTTACGTTAAGAAGGCGGATGCCTCCCGGGTGTACGGTCTCGAACTTGAACAGTTGCTTTCCCCCAACGAAATCAATTTCCAAGTGGATAAAGACACACTCATCGAGGAGCATATCATCGGAGTACCCGGGGACGATTTTATCCGTAATTATTTAAAGCGTGAGGAATTGAACGAAGTCAGACTGGCCAAGGAATTTATCAAATTTAACGAACGTTGCTTTGTTCGTCTGCTAGGAGACATGCGGGCATATAATTATGTCGTGGAAATGACTCCTGATCTCGAACATACCCAGTACCGGGTACGGGCAATCGATTTCGACCAGCAATCCTATGAAGGCAGGCGTAGTTTTTACCTGCCCCAGTTTTTTAAGAACAACCTACCGGTGGTTGATCTTTGTACCAGTCTTATCAACCGGGACACCAGCTTACAGTACCAACGGGAGGAGCGCACACTCATCCAAAGAAGGTTCAACTTCTCCCAAACCCGAATCAAGCGTTTGCGCAACTGTATGTGCGAGGATCGTATATCCAGTGATGAAAAAGTTCGTCGTCTGCGGGAAGAACTTGCACGAATGCACAAGGATAAACGTTTTGAAAATTGTGAATCAATGGGCGAAATCACCTTTCTGAATATTGCCATTGTACTCAAGCTGGAAAGCGAAGCACCTGCCCGCTTTCTAAAGTAGAACTCTATTTCTTGCGGTAATTCTTTTATCCGGTGGTACGTAAACCACTGGCAATTGCATTAACCACCAAGAGCATGAGCTCGACCCGTTCCGGTTGGTCTCCCCCCTCCGATCGAAATTCTCGGAGCAATCGAATTTGCTGACCATGCAGGAGACGCAGGGCATCTTCCCGGGCTTGCAGAGTTTTCCAAAAGCGGGGACGTCTATCCTGCAAAGTTCCTTGAAAAAGTGAGGTGAAATGTTCTTCGGCAAGCGATCGTTCACCAATAATTTTTCCGAGCATCAACTCCCGGATACCTGGATTTTCAACCAAGTCTGCATAGGCACCCATCCATTGAGGGTCGGAACTTGCGAGGCTGCTTTCGGCATTGTAAAATACATACCGAAGAAAAGAACTCTTTTTTACCAAACTGGGAAGATCGGCAAAAAGATCTGGCAGTTGATTTTTCAATGCTTCCAAACCAGCACCCACTCCATACCAACCAGGCAGGTAGTAGCGCGACTGGTTCCAGCTGAATACCCAGGGAATGGCACGCAGGTCCTGCAGACTCGACTGCCCCGTCCGTCTGCTTGGGCGGGAACCGATCCGACTTCGTTCAATTGCATCGATCGGAGTGGCTTGCCGGTAAAACTCCACAAATCCATCGGTTTCCAAAAGCTCCCTGTATGCAAGCCTTGAGTATTCGGCCAGGCAATCCATCACCTCAGTAATTTCTGCGGGTTCACCCTTGGCTGTACTGAGCAAACGGGCACCCAGGGACCCGGCAAGTAAAGTCTCGAGGTTGGAAGAAGCAGTGGTTGCTGTATTAAATTTCTGTCCGATTACCTCTCCCTGCTCGGTAATACGCAATCCACCAGCGAGAGAATTCTCAGGTAAGGCTTCGAGAAAACGATGGGTAGGACCGGCTCCCCTACCCACAGTGCCACCCCGTCCATGAAAGAAAGTAAGGGATACTCCATGCTTTTCCCCAATTTTTAACAAGCGCTTTTGAGCTCTTTGCAAAGCCCATTGACTGGCAATAATCCCGGTATCTTTATTGCTATCGCTGTACCCAAGCATAATCACTTGCGACGCAATTGATCCATCTTTTCGTAAACTTGCACGGGCACAGGGGTGAGCAAGAAAATCATCAATAATCCCTGGTGCAGCTTCCAAATCCTCATAGGTTTCAAACAATGGAACCACTGGTAAAGCACAGCCCATCTCTCCGTTCCTTACCCGGGTAAGCCCGACCTCTTTTCCAAGCACACAGACCACCAATAAATCGGCAACCGATCGAGTCATACTGACAACTAAGCAGCCCAGCCCTTCTGGTCCGCGAGCATCCAGGTGATCAACTAATTCAGAAAAAGTGGCTCGAACCTCTTCCGCTTCTGCCGGAAGTTCCATCGAGGCATGAGTCATCGGGCGCGGATGGTTTAATTCCTGGTTAAGAAATTCAAGCTTTCTGGGTAGGGTCCACTGTGGGAAATTTTGGCCATCATCGATACCTGCAGCTTCCATCATTTGTCCAAGGGCAAGGTCATAAGCATCGCTATTTTGACGAACATCTAGGCGGGCAAGGTGAAGCCCAAAACTATTGATCAAACGCAGAACGGGACGGACATACAAATCCACGGTTAACATTGCCCCAGCCTCGGTAAGGCTGGAAATTAAAAGCTCTAAATTTTTTCGCAAGGGGACAATCCCTTCATCCAAACGTTCAGCTACACACAAAACGAAAACTTTCCAGGGTTCTCCAATATCTTCAGAAATTTCCCAGTTTTTCAAACGGGCAAGTAAGGCAGGAGGTGCGGCCAAGCCAGTCCGACTGAAAGCAAGTTTTTGCCCGAGTTCAACTAGGCGGGAACGCACCACATCTTCCGCTCCCTGAGTTAATGTACGCAGGGTGTTTCGGGTAACTTTTGCAGTCACTTTTGGGTGACCGTCACGGTCACCCCCAACCCAGGAGGCAAAGCTCAAAGTGGGAAGTTCCTTATCCAATAAAGGTTTGGCTTGGGGCCAGACCAGTTCCCAGGCGTGGCGCAAGCGATCATCCAAATTGTTAAAGACTACGGGAAATACCTGTTTTAAATAATAGCTCAGGTTTTCCAGTTCGTTTTCCACTTCTGGTTTGCGAGAAAAAATTTCACCAGTCAGCCAAAGACGTTCGAGCACAGCCTGCAGACTGCGTTCACAAAATGCCTGCTCAAATACAGTCTCCACAGCGTCCCGCTTTCGCAAAAGTCGTACAATTTCACGGTGCAAACCAAGTACCGCCCAGCGTTTGGCTTCGGTTGGATGCTTGGTAAAAACAGGTTCTACCCGGACATCCTTGAGTTTTTGGCGTACTTGTTCTTCAGAATACCCAGCATCGTTTAATTGTTTAAGATAACGCCCCCAGCGACCGGGTTCGGCATCCCCGCCCAGTTCCTTCTCCCGCAAACGGGCACTCCTACCCGATCCATGTTCCTCAACCAGGTTGAGCAATTGAAAGTAAAAAGATATCGCTTGTATACACTCAGGAGAAAGTAAATTGGCGGGTTCAGAAAAATTTCTATCCCGCAAAAGACTAGCCGCTCCTGTTACACCCAACTCTTCTAGTACCCGGACAAAAGAAATTACCAAAAAGTCGTGATCGACCAGCACTCTTTCAAGACCAGATTCTATAGAACGCTCGAAAACCAATTTGTTTGAAGATTTAAAATCGTTCATAATTACCTTACCTAATAAAGCATTACGGGTTGGCGACAAGATGGAACAACTGATTCAATAAGCTTTCTTCAAGAAATTCACACAAAGGATCAAAACTTGCCTATTTTACGTTTACCTGTTGGTATTACAGCGGAGTGTAGTAATTAATGGGAAAATTATGTTATGAATAAAAAAACTAAATCAGTTGCAGAATGGAAAAAGTTAGTCGAAGACTTTCAAAAGCCCAATCGCAAAGCTGCTATCTGGCAGTTGGTGAACACCCTTGGTCCTTTAGCAGGAGTTTGGACGGCATTATACTTTGTGTTTCCGATATCTTGGCTTTTTGCCATTCCCTTGGCTATCCTTGGCGGTTTATTCCTTGTCCGTGCATTTATTATTTTTCATGACTGCGGACATGGGTCATTTTTCAGAAGCAAAAAGGCAAACGATGTACTTGGCTTCATTACCGGTATGCTCACCTTCACTCCTTACCATCACTGGAAATGGGAACATGCGATGCACCATGCAACCACTGGGGATTTGGACAGGCGTGGGATTGGTGATGTTTGGACATTAACTGTTAAGGAATACCTGGCATCTTCCCGGAAAACACGCATAAATTACCGCTTAGTTCGTAACCCCTTTATTCTATTTGTCTTCGCTCCTTTATTCCTGTTTTTCGTGCTCGAACGTTTTCCTTCAAGAAAGTCAAAGCCCCGCGAAAAACGCTCGGTTATGATGATGAACCTTGCTCTTCTAACTTGGGGTGTATGCATGAGTGCAATTTTTGGTTTTATTCCCTGGTTGATCATTCAATTGATAATGATGTCAGTAGCCGGATGTTCCGGAGTCTGGCTCTTTTATGTACAACACCAATTTGAGGATGCCTATTGGGAAGAGACTAAAAACTGGGATTTCACTACTGCGGCAATGGAAGGAAGCAGTTACTACAAACTCCCAAAAATATTACAATGGTTCTCAGGAAATATTGGTTTTCACCATATCCATCATCTAAATCCTAGAATACCCAACTACAATTTGGAAAGATGCCACCATTCCGACCCATTCTTCCGCAATGCACCCGAGCTCAATATTTTCACGAGCCTGCGCTCGGTAAAGTATCGTTTATGGGACGAGGATAATGGTAAGATGATTAGCTTTCGCGATCTCAAGCGCCAATTGGCTGCTGAAGATTTGCAAGCTGCTTAAAGTACCTTTAGACTCCGTAACGTTTCGATTCGTCGAAACATTTCCAGCCAGTACGCGATTTCCTGCTTTATAGGGTTTTAAATCCCTACATTTTATTCTGTACTCATGGTAGAGGGAATAATCTCCATAAGTTTGTTTTCTTTGTTATCCCCTCCCTATATTTTATCTTCAAGCCAAGATTTTTCTATATGAAATTTCACAAAGGCATGTCCTTAAATAACCAAAATAATGAAATTCAAGACCAAGGATAAGAGTTTTTTATTTTCGTTAATGCCTTAAATCGTCCTTATCCTAATTAGGCTTTTTATATTTCGATATATACGATGAAAAATAAGAGTTAAATTACTACCAAACATTAATGTTACCATTTTTTATCCAACTCATGGGATCTAAAAGTTAGACCTTAAAATGGCGTAATAACATCCCAGTTCACCTTGAGGGATTAGGAAGTAAGGAGATAACTTGTGCTTCCCAGCAGGTAGGCTTACTTCAAAGGTGACTGACTCAGTGGAATCATCCACCAAAATAGTCTCCAAGTCTTCCCCATTTAACCGAAGGGTAGCAGCTGTTGCACTAATTCCTAATCCAGGATGGGATCGGAATGCCTTGTCTGCACCAGGTACATTTTTTCCAGCAGGTAAAAATTCGTTAATCTTCTTGCCCGATTCAGCCGGCCAGCGCCTAACCTCTACTTTGTAAATTCCTGACTGCACTACCTTGATCGCCCAGTGACCATCGTGCTTTAAATCTTTGTTTCGTGGATGAACTGGCAATCTATTACGGTTTTGCCCCTGGTTCCATGGGGGGTAAGCTTTTTGGATCCAATCATGACTGGTCAAGGATACAACTGGATGGTCGGGGTGACCGACATACAACTCAGTGGTCCGGGCAAAGGTTGGTTCAAGTTCTGCCCACCAGGTATCATAAAAGGCCCGCATTCTGGCAACACGTTCGGGGTGTTTACCAGACAAATCCTTTTCCTGCCCGAAGTCAGAATCGATATTGTACAATTCCTTGCCATTTACCAGTCGCCAGCCCTGACTCATCACTGCCGATTGTTTCCACTTGATAGGGTCGCGCACCCGTTGCGAGTCGGTCACGAGCATACGGTCGGGCCAGTTTTCTTTTTCATCCTCCAGTAATTTCTTAATAGAGATGCCGTCAAAATTATATCCCTCGGGTTTTTTGGCTCCGATAAGTTCAAGCAACGTTGGAGCCACATCGACCGCATGGCAAAGAGTATCCATGATGCGTTTTTCTGCCATACCGGCCTTGGGCCAATGCAAAAAGAGAGGCACCCGGTGACCGCCATCGTACTCGCTACCTTTCTGCCCGCGCATACCAGCGTTAAAAACTGTCTTCCCTCGTGCAGTTCCGTTGTCGGTGGTAAAGATAAAGATGGTATCTTCGTAAATGCCTAAATTCTTGAGTAGCTTTCGGGTTTTTCCCACATTCTCATCGATATTGGTGATCATCCCGTAAAAAGCCTGAATGGTAGGACTCTGTCCTTTGTACAAATCCATGTATTTTTGGGGACAATGAAAAGGACCATGAGGAGCATTGGTCGAAATGTAAGCGAGGAAAGGCTTTCCACTCTTCGCTGATTCAGAAATAAAGCGATTGGCCTGATCGAAAAACACATCGGTGCAAAATCCTTTTGCCGGTACAATTTTTCCGTTGTGAAAATAACCTCCATCAAAATAAGAATTGTCCCAGACATCCGGGGTCTGCCCCACCCCACCTCCGCCATGGCGATAGACCTCATTAAAGCCGCGATCTTCCGGGCGGTACGGGAAATTGTCTCCGAGATGCCACTTTCCAAACATTCCAGTTTCATAACCCGCCCCCTTAAAAAATTGTCCAAGCGTGCCCTCATCTTCCCGGAGCATCGATCTTCCCATTATCGTGTGCCAGGCACCGGTACGGTTCGTCCAGTGACCGGACATTAGAGCAGCTCGAGTCGGAGAGCAGGTAGGTGCAACATGATAATCCGTAAGCCACACCGATTCATTGGCTAGTCGATCGATTGCCGGTGTTTGAATGATTGGATTTCCAGTGCAACCAAGATCGCCATACCCCTGATCATCGGTAATTACGATGACCACATTGGGGCGTTGACCCAAAAGGGAAAAAAAAGGCAGCGTTAAAAAGAGCAAACAGGAAGAAACTCGGTTTAATTTCCAATTCATCATACCTAATGTCCTAAGTGTTCAAACTTTGGATGACCACCCCGAAAATGATTTGTTTTATACTTATTTCAGCAGGCTTGCGCTTGCTCGACTCCAACCCGATGTGTAGGATTGTTATTTCATGAAAGTTTTTATCATTCTAAGCACAATCGCTCTCACTTTCGCTTGGGGATGTTCCGAAGACCGGAAAATGGGAGGTAATTCCGGAGGTGGACATGTCCATCAAGCCATGCGTGGAGGAATTTTAATGGAACTCGGTCCCCATGGATCTGGGCACAACCTCGAACTTTTACTAAATAATAAGGGTGAATTCGAAATCTTCATCCTCGATGCCCATGCCGAGAATTATGTGCGGATCGAACAATCAACCATCGAACTGAACTTGGCAGACAATAACCGCACCATCACTCTCAACGCCATTCCTGACCCCGCAACCGGAGAAACGGTGGGAAATAGTTCTCTTTTTCGCACATCCCAATCCGTGGAGAATCTTCTCCCAATAAAAGCTGAAATGGTGAATGTAGCAATTGGCAGTTCAAATTATTTAAATACTCCCCTTTCCTTTTCCGGAAACCCCAAATCGGATAATCATGAGCATTGAAGAAAAGCGTGATCAATTAGTTGAAGAACTTGTGCCCTTTGAGGATCACCTCGACCGGTTTGCTTATGTGATCGATCGGGCAAAAGACGCACCCGGATTGGAAGACGAATACAAGATTGAAACCTTTTTGATCAAAGGTTGTATCTCCCAGTTGTGGATCTTCCCGAGGTTCGATGGTGGGAAATGCTATTTCCGGGCAGATTCCGACGCTTCCATCACCAAGGGTACCGCCACCCTGCTTTGTGAATTATACAGCGGGGAAAGCCCAGATGAAATCATAAGTTTGGAACCTAACTTTCTATCCGAGGTCGGAATTACCCAGCATCTTTCTCCCAACCGGCGCAATGGATTAACTGGTGTGCGGGAAAAAATAAAATCTTATGCCCAGCACTGCCTGGACAATCCATCCTAAAAATTCAGGGCAGCATTCTCGCTGCTGCCAATGGGAATAATTCCACGGGCAGTGCTTCTATATGTATGGATATATTCTTACCATCGTGCTTCAATTTTATCCCCTTCAAAAAATTAAGTGATACCATTTGTTGTGCCTGAGGATTTTTCATTTGTCGACGAATAGCACTCAACTGAGCCATACCTAGTGAGGCTTGGGCTACACTCCATAGAGACTGGGCAGATTCTGTGTCAGAACAATTCACGACCATATCCAAATGAACCTTAGCACCAGAAAATTTTGCAGTGCCGGAAAGTTCCCTGACATTCTGCATAGGTCCTCCCAGTCCAGCGGCCAATGGACCGAGCGGACCATTGGGGTCAGAAAGTTTGTTCGCCCCCATATTTTGTAAAAGTTCCGGGGTGATTGGAACCACGAAGGAAGAAAAGTTCTCTTCAGAAGAAAGATTGGTGCTACCTGCCGATTTCCTCCCATCTGACTTGGGACTGGAAAAGTAATTCCTTACCTCCTGCCGTAAACCAACCACACAAGTGGTAGATCCACTTTCAGCAAGGGCTCCAACCACCACATCCCAATGCTTAGTCCCTTGATCTCTCATCTTTGAGGGAATGGGAAAAAGGAGCCCCCCTTCACATTCCTCCACCTTACCCATGTCGGCAAATAAATGCTGAGGGATTCGGGTACGAGTACTCATTTCTGCAATTTTTTCCGGCGAAAACTGAGTGGATTGCCTAAATCCTTGAATCTGCTTGGCTGACCACATCGGCCCAGATGCCCATTTTTTAAAGTTTTCAAACAATACACGGGGAGAGACCTCCCGGTCCGCTTTCAAAATCAGGATGGCAGGCAAGCCCTCTTTAAGCTGTCCGATCGATTGATTAGGATCGTAGGAATAAAGAACTTCCATCATCCGATCGAACACGAAGGTAACTTCGGACACCTCCTCGATGGCAATCCCCATATCTTTTTGAAAGGCAATCCAATTAGGGTCCTGATTGACGCCTAAAGAGGCACTAAGTGTTTTCTTGTAAAATTCACTTTTCGTTACCTGGTTTGGTTTGACGGTAAAAACCGTCGCAGATTCGCTCGGGCGCCAATTCCCCCAAAGGTTTACAATGAATAATAAACCGATAAGGAACGTAAGTAATTTTTTCATAGCGAAAATGATCAGAGATCGAAATTCGAACGAATGGAATCGATTGATTGGTTTAATTTCTCGATGCAAATTCGACGCGCTTCATAGGCATGTTGTCCATCCTCCGGACAACCGTGTGGCGACACCCATCCCATACCCTTTTCCTCATGCAAAAGATGAACTTGTTCCAACCAGTTTCGGGTCTGTTCGAGGTTGGTAAGTAAACGGTTGCCATCCTTAACCTCCTCGAGAGCTTTGGTGTAAGGCATTCGTTTAACCTCACCATTCTCATCTTTAAATTCCTCCCACTCCACCTCTGCAGTTTGGCAGCTTTCCCAGTAACGAATCTTAGAGAAATCAATCCATTCGTCAGTCAGGCATTGTGCCATAGCTTCGATCTCCGGCAGTGCAATCTCAGCAAAGGTCTCGCCTTCCTGAGGTTCAAAATTAGATTCCGCCTCGATTAAGAGCTGAGCCTTTTCATCCAGAGCCTCGGCCAATCCCTTGATCATAGAATATCGGATCTGGGCAGCAAGGTTACCATGGAGCATCAACTCTGTGGCATCGAGCTCGGGAAGTTCCTCTGCTGATGGGCTTTCAGGGGTTTCCTGAATTTCTTCAGGCTTTTCTTCGGGTGTATTAGAATCGTTCAAGAGTTTATTTCTAACTTAAAAGTTTTTATTACTCCACACTTTAAAAAGACTGGTCGGTTTTCCCATTCCATTTTGGAACTTTTTGAAAAATAAGATCAATTGGTTTTTGCAGGTTTTCAATTAGGATGATTTTGAATGTCAGACTTGTAGGAATTAGGGAGTGATTAGATGATAATATCAGTGATAAAAATCCTAATATGCTACCGAAGTTTTTTATCTAATTTTAAATTTAGTTAATTTTTTTTCTAGGAATACTTGTCATTTCCAACTTGTCCTAAAGTTCATTCGCAATTCTATTACATATTTCCTAATCACAGCTTTTTTAATGAATCCTCGTTTAAATCTCTCTTCTTTTCTTCTGTTCTCGATCCTTTCCATTGGGAGTGCAGAAGAAACCATTCAATTCAACCGAGATGTCCGGCCCATTCTTTCTGGAAAATGTTTTCATTGCCATGGTCCATCGGAAAAATTTCGCGAAGCCGACCTGCGACTTGATCTGCCCGAAGAAGCCTATTTTGAAAAGGATGGATTTGCCGCCATTGTTCCTGGCAGTACTGAGGACAGTGAAGCCTGGCACCGTATTGTATCGGACGATCCAGACGAGATCATGCCCCCGCCGGAAAGCAAAAAGGAACTGACCGAAAAGGAAAAGGAAATCCTTACCAGATGGATCGAGGAGGGAGCGAAGTGGGAGGGCCACTGGTCCTACCTGCCTTTAAGAAAGTCTGAACTACCAACTATCAAAAATGCAAAGTGGCCCAAAAATGAAATCGATCATTTCATCCATGCCAAACTGGATAATATTGGACTAAAACCTTCTCCTGAGGCAGATCGTCGAACTTTAATTCGCCGACTTTACCTAGACCTGACCGGTCTGCCCCCTAGCCCTTCAGAAGTTAACGAATTCTTGGCTGACCAATCAGCAGAAGCCTACGATAAAATAGTCGATCGCCTGCTTGCTTCCGACGAGTACGCCGAGCGAATGACCCTAGTATGGATGGATGCCGCCCGCTACGGCGACACCTCCGTTTTCCACGACGATGGCCCGCGCGACATGTGGCCCTGGCGCGATTGGGTACTTAAGTCTTACCGCGACAATAAACCCTTCGATGAATTTACCATCGAGCAAATCGCGGGCGATCTCCTTCCTGAAGCTTCCCTCGAACAAAAAAT
This sequence comes from Opitutales bacterium, assembly GCA_029251885.1. Taxonomy (GTDB): domain Bacteria; phylum Verrucomicrobiota; class Verrucomicrobiia; order Opitutales; family Seribacteraceae; genus Chordibacter. Next base: position 30,386 of record JAQXCL010000126.1, read on the forward strand.
TGCTTCCGGGTTTAATCGTAACCATGCCACCACCGATGAAGGCGGGGCTATTGCCGAAGAGTTTCGGGTGGAATATGTGATCGACCGAGTCAAGACCACTTCCAATGTCTGGCTGGGGATGACATTTGAATGTGCCCAGTGCCACGACCATATGTACGACCCCTTCTCCCAGCACGAGTACTATCAGATGTTTGCTTTCTTCAACAACAATGCCGACCCTGGCATGCAGACCCGCAGTGGCAATACCGCCCCCTTGGTGGAGATCATGACTCCGGAGCGCGAAAAACAATTAGCAGACTCCCAAAAAGCGCTAGAGGATGCCCGTCGCCAACTCAATACCCGTCGCAAACAATCCCTGGATCCCTTTAAAAATTGGTTTACCCAGTGCTCAAAAGACATCGAGAAAAAACCAGGTATTTTGGAGCCCGATGGACTGGTGGGCTTTTTTCCCTTCGATCGTGTTGATTTGGAAAACAATCAAACGGACCATGGGGTAACCGAAGCCACACCGACGGTTTTACGGGATTCCCCCATTAAAGTGGCCAATGCCAAATTTAAAGGCGGAATAAGAATCGAAAAAAACGCTTATGCCGAAGTTCCCAACTTTGGAGATTTCGAACACAACCAACCCTTTTCTTTAAGTGCATGGGTAAGACCCTCTAACACCCAATTAAGCGGAGCCGTGATCGGCAAAATGGACGAGGGGAATAAATTTCGTGGTTATGACCTTTGGTTTGAAGGCGGACGCCCCGGGATGCACATCATCCATGCCTGGCCCGACAACGCTCACAAAGTAGTGGCGAAGAACCAGCTCAAACAGAACAAGTGGCAGCACGTCTGCGTGACTTACGATGGCAAAGCCTCCGCAAATTCAGTAAAAATTTATGTGGATGGTAAAAAGCAGGAAAAAGGAAACCCTCACCACACTCTCAAGAAAAACAGCATTCGTACGGATAAACCTTTTCATATTGGCCGGAGGTTTCGTTCCGCTCAGTTAAACGACACCGATATCGATGATGTGCGGGTCTACAACCAAGCCCTTATGGAAAATGAAATTGCCAAAGTAATGGAACTCTCCTTCCGCTTCATCCCGTCGCCCAAAGGCTTGGTCTCTTCCATCGATTTTAATTCCTTTGAGGGTAACCAGACCATGGACAGCACCACTCCAAAACACCATTATGTAATCCATGGTAAAGCCAAGCAGACCGAACTGGGTAAGGTGGCTTCAGGATTCAAAGTTGAGCAAGGTGGCTTTATCGATTCCCCCACAGCTGGCGTACTCGAATACAACCAGGCTTTTTCTTGGTCCATGTGGGTAAAACCTACTGCTAAGCTATCCGGTGCACTGCTCGGCAAAATGGATGAACAGGCGAAGCACCGCGGATATGATGTTTGGATGGAAGGCGGTCGCCCTGGTATGCACATTATTAATGAATATCCCAACAATGCCATCAAGGTGGTCTCAAAATCTCAACTTCCGCTTAATGTTTGGAATCATCTTTGCGTAACTTATGACGGATCGGGTAAAGCGGCCGGAATCAATATCTTTGTCAACGGTGCGAGCCAGCAAAAAGACATCGCACAGGACGATCTCAATGCCACCATCAAAACAGACAAAAGCTTTCGAATTGGCCGTCGTTACTACGGTGCTGCAGTAAATGGAATAGAGATAGATGAGATTGGGCTCTACCACCGGGTGCTCAACCACAAGGATGTGGAGAAACTGAGCAAAGTGGATTCTCTCTCCCCACTTTTTGCAAAGCCTCTCGATGCCCTTGCCAATGCCCAGCGCACCCTGCTTCATGATGAATACCTAAACCGCTTTGATAAGGCGTACAAAAACCTTCTCGCCGCTCGAAATAACAAACAAAATTCCCTGAACAATATTCGTAAAAATAAAATCACTTCGATGGTGATGGGGGATAATCCTGCCAACAAAATGCGCGACACTTACCTACTCGTTCGTGGACAATACTCCTCGCCCGACAATTCCAAGGTTATTCAGGCAAACACCCCCAACTTCCTCCCCCCAATGAAAACCGAATCGGAAAAGAACCGTCTCGGCCTGGCGAAATGGCTCACTGATAAAGAAAACCCACTCACTCCCCGGGTCACGGTCAACCGCTACTGGCAGACTATCTTTGGCCGTGGACTATCCGATACGCCCAGCGACTTTGGCTCACAAGGGAAATGGCCCACTCACCCCGGCTTGCTCAATTGGTTGGCAGCCGATTTCCTCGAGAGCGATTGGGATGTAAAAAAGATGATACGGAAACTGGTGACCTCTGCCACTTACCGCCAGTCCTCCGTCACCACCGAGGAACATTTGTCTAAAGACCCGGAGAACCACTTCTTCGCCAGGGCACCACGCTTCCGAATAATGGGTGAATTCGTTCGCGACCAGGCTCTTCAAATTAGCGGTCTCCTCAAAAATAAATTTGGTGGCCCAGGAGTTAAACCCTACCAACCAGACGGCTTGTGGAACGAAGTATCTCTCAACGCCGGACGTAGATTTGTCCAAGACAAAGGAGATAAGATATACCGTCGAAGTATGTATACCTATTGGAAAAGATCCTCCCCACAGCCTGCCATGGCCGCCTTTGATACTCCAAGTCGGGAAACTTGTACCGTGCAACGCCAGCGCACCAATACCCCCATGCAATCCCTTGTTACCTTAAACGATGTCCAGTTCGTGGAAGCATCACGCTTCTTCGCCCAACGCGTACTTCTGACCGGCCCGAAAGATCTGCCCGGCCGTGTAAACCGTGCTTTCGAACTGGCCACCGGTCGACCCGCAGATAATTTCCGACAAAAAATCATCTCCGAAGCCTACCATAAACAAAAAGCAACATTCCAAAAAGAACCCGCCATGGCCGAGCAGTTACTTGCTTTGGGAGACTCTCCTCGAGACAAATCATTAAATAGTCAGGAGCATGCTACTTGGACCGTTCTTGCCTCGATGATACTCAACCTTGACGAAACTTTAAACCGGGAATAACCCGAGACAAATCACTCGCTATGAATCCTTTTGAAATTAACCAACTTCACACTCGCAGACAAATGCTCCGCCTCGGCGCAACGGGCATGGGAGCCATGGGCTTTGCCAACCTTGCCGCTCCCCTAGTAGGGGCGATGGGCAACCCCGCAGGCACAACCCCTCTTGCTGGCACTCTGGGTCGAACGCATTTCAAACCCAAAGCAAAACGGGTTATTTATCTATTCATGTCAGGCGGACCGTCTCATATCGATATGTTTGACTATCATCCTAGGCTTAGCGAATACCACGGGCAGGAACTCCCAGACAGTATACGTAATGGACAACGTATCACCGGGATGACATCCAAGCAGTCCTCCTTTCCCTGCGTTGCCCCGATGTTCGAATTTTCAAAGCATGGACGAAACGGCACCTGGTTCAGCGAGGTCGTTCCTCACACCGCATCTATCGCCGATGATATTTGTTTAATCAAATCGATGCACACCGAGGCGATTAACCATGACCCTGCGATCACAGCAATTAACACGGGTTCCCAACAACCTGGCAAACCAGCCATGGGAGCATGGTTAGACTGGGGAATGGGCAGTCCCAATCAAAACCTTCCGGGTTATGTGGTTATGATTTCAAAAGGTAAAGGAAATCCCCAAGCTCTCTATGACCGTCTTTGGGGCAGTGGCTTTCTTCCCTCCAAACATCAAGGGGCAAAGTTTCGATCGGCAGGAGATCCTGTTTTGTACCTTTCTAACCCAGATGGTATTTCACGAAGTATGAGAAGGGATATGCTCGATGGTATAGCCTCGATCAATCAACAAAAGAAAATGGAAAGCGGGGACCTCGAAATTGATGCCCGTATTGCCCAATACGAAATGGCCTACCGTATGCAAACCAGCGTGCCCGAGCTTGTTGATTTGAAGGAAGAACCCGATCATGTTCTCGATATGTATGGCCCGGATGCCCGCAAAAAAGGAACCTTTGCCCACAACTGTTTAATTGCCCGCCGTCTAGCCGAGAGAGATGTACCTTTCGTCCAACTTTTCCACCGTGGATGGGACCAACACAACAGCCTACCTAACGCATTGCGCAACCAATGCAAAGACGTTGACCAACCAGCAGCCGCACTGGTCAAAGATCTAAAGCAGCGAGGTTTGCTCGACGATACCGTTGTCATCTTTGGGGGTGAATTTGGACGTACTGTCTACTCGCAAGGAAAATTGACCAAGACAAACTACGGACGCGACCACCATGGACGTTGTTTCTCCAGTTGGGTTGCCGGTGGTGGATTTAAACGCGGATTTGAGTACGGAAAAACCGATGATTTTTCCTACAATATTGTTGAAAACCCTGTACATGTGAACGATCTCAACGCCACCATTCTTCGCACGCTTGGTATCGATCACGAACGCTTCACATACCGCTACCTCGGGCTCGACCAGCGTCTTACCGGGGTAGAGCACCCAAAAGTAATTAAAGATATCCTTGCTTAAGAAACTTATTCTACCGGCCTCTGCCTAAGACCCTAATGATTGCATCTACAATTAGGTGCTGTTGTCTACTGCTATACATTTGGGTCATACCTACGGTTGCAACTAACTTACTATTGGCCAAGGACAGGCCAAACATCATCCTCGTTTTTATTGATGATATGGGATGAGGCGACTTTTCCTGCTTTGGAAATCAGGATGCATCCACACCCCATATCGACCGCTTGGCCAAGGAGGGCATCCGTTTTGAACAATTCTATGTAAACTCTCCCATTTGCTCGCCCTCCCGTGTGGCCATTTCCACCGGCCAGTATCCCCAGCGATGGAAGATCAGTTCCTATCTTGGGCACCGTGCTCAGAATGTAAAAAGGGGCATGGCCCAGTGGCTGGATCCCAAAGCACCCATGCTAGCGAGGTTTTTGCAAAACTCTGGCTATGCTACCGGACATTTTGGAAAGTGGCATATGGGAGGTCAACGCGATGTAAATGATGCTCCAGCTATTTCCGATTATGGATTCGATCAATCCCTTTCCAACTTCGAAGGCATGGGACCAAAACTGCTGCCCCTTACCCTCAAACCCGGGCAGGATAAAGCAAAGCCTGGCCGTATTTGGCAACACGCCGAACGACTAGGAAAAGGGTTTAAATGGATGCAACGCTCGGAAATCACTGGGCAATTTGTCGATTCCGCTCTTCCCTTCATCGATCAGGCGAAAAAAGCAGGTAAACCTTTTTACCTCAACCTTTGGCCAGACGATGTACACAGTCCCTTCTGGCCACCTGTGGATAAGTGGGGAGATGGTTCCAAGAAACAACTTTACCTTTCGGTACTTGAAGAAATGGACAGGCAACTTGGTCGGCTTTTTCAACATATTCAGGCAGACCCAGAACTTGCTGAAAACACCATCATCCTTACCTGCTCAGACAACGGGCCCGATCCCGGCCTTGGCTCCCCTGGTCCCTTCCGTGGTTACAAGACGCAACTTTTTGAAGGAGGGATTCGTTCATCACTAATAGCGTGGGCACCAAAACTAATGAAGAAGGACGCCCTCGGAACCATTAATCAAGAATCCATCTTCTCTGCCATCGATCTTGTCCCCACCCTGCTGAGTATTTGTAAAGTTCCCTACCCTCAAAGAATCGCTTTTGATGGAGAGTCGCTCCCCGACGTTCTTCTTGGCCAATCCAAGAAATCCAAAAGGAAAAAACTCTTTTTTCGACGCCCTCCTGATAGGAACAGTTTTTATGGCGTCAAAGATCTGCCCGATCTCGCAGTGCGCAATGGCCGGTGGAAACTACTCTGCGAGTACGACGGTTCCGCCCCCCTGCTCTACGATCTCTTAACGGACCTTGAAGAAACTAAAAACCTGGCTAAACAAAAGCCCAGTATTGTTGCAGAACTTACTCAATCTGTGGTTGCCTGGCACAAATCCATGCCAGCGGACAATGGACCTGCTCTTGAATCCAAGAGTAATTAGTAAAGATAGATCCTAGGAATCCTTCTTTTTACCCTTCTGTTTTTTATTCCCGCCCTCTTTACTGGGCTTCTCTTCCTTTTTCTTACCTGGTGAGACCTGCTTCTTTTCTTCTGCCGAATATACTTCCTTAGCCTCTTTCCCTGCGCTCACTTTTGCTTGTTTGATCGCTTCTCTCCGCTCTTCCACATTAAGGGTTCCATCTCCATCGGCATCAAATTTTTTAAGCATTTCCTGTTTGCGATCCTCCCATGCCTGCCTGGCTCCTGACCGTTCCTCATCGCTTAATTCTCCGTCTCCATTGGTGTCAAAACGTTGCATTAAATGAGGTGGCAGTCTTCTTCCCTTACTTGCTAAGTCTTTACGAAACTCGGCTCGTTCCTCCTCGCTCAACTTTCCGTCTCCATCTTTATCAAACTTTTTGGCTAGTAAAGGAGGCACCCCGGTCCTTGCTCCGCTCATTTCATTGCGCAGTTTTTTTCTTTCTTCCTCGCTTAGCTTCCCATCCTTGTCCGAATCAAATTTTTTCATAATTTCACCACGACTTGGAAAGTTTGTTTTTTTCTCACCCTTATCTGATTTTTCAGCTGGAGCTGCAAAGAGTGCTAACGAAATACAGAGGTGTATCAGGGCTAAAGATAAAAACTTCATAAGATATTTGGGCAGGTGGATATTATTACTATTTAACGACAAGCTATAGGGTTTTTGCTTGCGAGAAGGCGTGGTCGTCAATACTTTTCATCGATTCCAGTGACGGCGCGGTAGCCAAGTGGTAAGGCCGGGGACTGCAAATCCTCTATTCGCCGGTTCGATTCCGGCCCGCGCCTCCATTCCCTTAAACACTGACAATCACAGCGTTTAAGGGCTTTTTTTTGACAAAAGTGACAACAAAGGTGACAACAAGTTCGTCTTTATCTTACTCTATTTAAGGGTGTTCAATGATGTACTTCCAGAAAGTGCATGGGTTACATTCCCAAGATGTAAAACCAACCAAGCAGTCTTTAACCGCTAGTGGGAGGAGAGTGATATGAATGCCGAGGACTTAGCCAAGGCAGCCCTTAAAGGGATAGACGATTGGCTGGACGAAGAGATTGTCGGCTTTGAGCCGGAGGAGGGTTAGTCCCATATAATATCAGTATTCGGCAGAGCCTTTTCTAGCATCGCTTTTTGAGATACGGTGATGTTGTTGTTGAAAAGCAAAAGCATCTCCAAATTCGTCAGCCTTGCTAACGGGGTAAAGTCGGAGATGCTGTTAAAGGAAAGATCAAGACGCGTCAAATTCATCAGCCCGGTAAGTGAGGACACATCCGAGATATTGTTGGCGTCAAGATTAAGCCTCTTCAAATTGGTCAGCTCTGCAAGCGGTGTTAGATCGCTGATTTTATTGTCACCAAGCTCAAGAACCTCCAAATTCGCCAGCCCAGCAAGAGGGGATAGGTCGCTGATGTTGTTGTCCTCAAGATTAAGTTCCGTAGCCCCGCTGTCTTTTGCCTCTTTAATCTTCTGAAGGATACTTACTCCACCTTATGGCACGGGGTTCTTTACCCACTCCTCGAATTGTTGGTCCCAAGATTTACCATAGCCAACCAACAGAACTGCAGGGAATATTAAATAGAGTAATGCTTTCATCCCCCCACCAAAACACTTCATAGGGGGGTAGTCAAACTTGACGAATTAACCTTGTTTTAATTTCATTCATTAATTTTTGCTGACAGAACTTAACAATATCAACGGCTCGCTTAGTCTGGTCTTCATTAATT
>JAQXCL010000140.1 GCA_029251885.1 Opitutales bacterium
GGTACCAACTCAGGAATGCGCTCTCGTTCTACAACGATACGGCTTGGGTCAGCAGGGTCCTGTGGTTGCGGACCCATGTGGGGTGCATCCTTGTAGTAAACATTACCAATTGGGCAGCCAGTAAACTTTTTTTCAACCACATGTTTGAGGCAAGATGTACCATTCCAAACACCTTGGTTATCAGTGTAGTAAAGATTATCCTCCATATCATAGCCAATACCACCCGGAGAACGGACACCTGATGCGTAAGGAGTGGCGGTGCCATCGGCGGCGATTTTCATAACCCATCCGCGCCACTGGGCACTGGCATTAAAAGAACCGGTCAGGCAAAGGGTTACAAAGATATTGCCCTGCGGGTCAGGGGTCGTCCCAAAAGCATATTCGTGGTAGTTTCCAGTAAGCCCCCAGGGAGCGGAGATAGTTTCCACCCAGTCGGGCCGGTCATCTCCATTGCGGTCAACCAATCGGCCAAATTGCTCGCGGTCGGTGTAGTAAAGTGCACCGTCTTGCCAGAACATCCCCAAGGGTTCATGCAAACCCTTGAAATAGGGGGTCCAGGTAACCTTGGACAAATCATCTCCATAAGCACCCTCACAGATCCATACCTCTCCACGACGCGTGCCCACAGCAATCCGCTGGTCGGGAAGCAGAGCGATCGAACCAGGCTCAAAGACCACATCCTTGGGCATGGGGATTTCCTCACGGAGGTAGTACCGTGACATCTCCTGATCAAGGGCTTCGTTGTTGAACTTATTAGCCCATGCGGTCACCGCTCCAAGTAGGAGTACAGGAAACAGAAAAATTGGAAAAAATTGATTCATTGGATGCCGTAGTGAAAGGTGAAGGAATTGTCTCCCTTGTGCAAAGGGAGAAGGAAGGTACCGTCCTGGCGAGCGGTAAGTCCGCGGCCCTCAAGGGAAAGCCCGGGTACGGGTTGGTAAAGCGGGGCAAAGACAACTTCTCCCGCCCCTCCACTCTCGATGGTAAGGGTTCGCTCCATTCCCCTGCCAGCGGGTTGCGGTCGATCCCTAACCCTTAGTCCGTCCAACGAGTAACAAAAGGTGGGATATTCATGATCATCCAGTTCCATTCCCCGGAAAGAAAAAGTATGCCCCGGGTAGGGACTGCCCTTTTGCAGATGGTAGACTTGTCCGCTTAGGGGGAAGGACCGTACCGTACCGCGTCCATTCCACCTTGGCCCGGCATCAATAAACCGCCCTCGCCAAAGTAGCTCCAGCCCGCAGTTCTCCTGGTTAAAGACAAGATTCACTCCCCCGGGGTATCCCACCGAAAAAGAACGGTTTCCAGTACCGGCAATAAAGTTTCGGTAGTGCACCGCCTCTTTGCCAACTGGTTTAAGCTCAACCATTTTAGAAATAGGTTTTCTTTTACTTACTACTTTAGTTGCGCTGAGTGCTTGAACACCCTTCGTACCTGGACCCGACCAACTCGCTGCAATTCCTGTAAACCCCGTAAATTCTAAATATTCCACACGAATTTTGGCTAAGCCCGGGTGAAGTGTGACCTTACCTGTCTTTGCTCTTCCCATTCCTCCCAATCCGGCAACCTCCACCACTTTTTTTTCGTCGATATAGAGTGCGGAAAGATCATCCGAATCGAGGGTAAAGATAAATTGTCCCTCGCGCTTTATTTTTAACATCCCTTCCCATACAACAGCGAAGTGATCGCCCTGCGAATATCCATCGAGGCTGATCAGACCTGTGGCTTCGCTTTCGCTGGCGTTGGCTTCTAGCTCGGTAAAGCTGGGCAATGACTTTTTCGATTTTGGTAAAGGGTAGTACTTGCGAACCAAGTTTTTGATCGGGCCTGGTTTGACAGGCAATGGATGATCTTTAAGAAGCTCATCTGCCTTCCAATATGCTTCCCGATCTTTATACTTTTTGCGTACTGAAGCCACCCGTCCTGCAGTTACTTCCTCCCCTCCATTATCAAAAGTCCGTATGTGTGAGAGTATGTCCGCGAGCTGCCCGTCTTTAAGCACGGCACCCTGCGGCGGCATTACTAAATTGTACTCTTTGCCAACCACTTCTATGGGTCCCATTAATCCATGAAGCACAATTTTGATCATGCGATCGGGATCTCCCTGTGCCCACAAGCTATTGGCTAACGGAGGAACAGCCTCTGCGGCACCTCCCTGCCCTTGAGTTCCATGGCATGCCGAGCAATAGGTTTGGTACAACACTGGTCCATCCTGCCCGTTTAAAGTGAGCGAAAAAAGAGCCAAGGCAGATAACAGAGGTGGAATAAAATACATGTTAAATCTAAATAATATCGTTTTTCCTGATTCGGAACCCGTAAATTGCGAAAAAAATCTGTCGATTTACGACAAATTAAATTTAAGAAACAAAATAAACATTAGGAATGTAGGTTAAGTATTTCTTCAAATTGAATTTAGTTAGTTTCTCAAATCGAATCTCGACTTCATACAATTTATTGGGGAAATTTCGGTATTTATGAATTTATTTAAATTACTTATTCTTTGCTTTTTACTAATCGGCTCCATCCATGCCAAGCGTTCGGAAAAACCAAATGTTATCCTTTTTCTGGTCGATGACCTTGGATACACCGACCTTGGATTTACTGGTAGTACCTTTTACGAAACTCCCAACCTCGATGCCTTAGCCCAAAAGGGAGTCTTTTTTGACAATGCCTATGCTGCAAATCCTGTGTGCTCCCCCACCCGAGCAAGTATCCTTACTGGGAAATACCCAAGCAGGATCGGTTTGACCAACCACAGCGGAAGTGCTGGA
>JAQXCL010000146.1 GCA_029251885.1 Opitutales bacterium
AATTTATTTAATAAAATTATAATATTTATAATAAATTTTAGTTATAACACAGATTTTATACTAATTTATCAAGAACTCAATTTTCCACCAAATCATCATCCTTGAAGGTTCTACGAATAGTACCAGTGGGGGTTAGGATGACTGGATCCTTAAAAATGGATTGAGGACCGATGTTTTGAATGACCTCACGAACAGGAGACCCTCCTTTTGAAACAATACTCGCACTAACAAAAATAAGTAGGTTTCTTTTTTGATAACTCTCGGCGTTGGACTGAAAAAGTTTTCCGATCAAGGGTAAGTTGCCTAACACAGGAATTTTATCATTTACGGTTTTAACTTCTTCGCGAGTCAATCCACCAATAATCACAGTTGCACCATCAAATATACTAACCTGTGTATCTACTTTCCGAACCGAAAATATAGGCATGAGAGCACCCGAAGGCTGTATGATTAATGGCGGAGATCCGCCACCTCCAGCAGAACCTATGACTGCATTGTTACCACCATATTCAATAAAACCATCAAACTCTGTGACTTTTGGGGTTAATCTTAAATTAATGGAGTTATACTTTTCGATAGTAGGGGTAACATTTAATACGACCCCGACTTCCCTAAAACCTGGTTGTTCATCGGGCGGGTTAACAACATCAAAAACTGGTTTCGCAGAAACCAAAGTGATTCCACCGTTCCCAACGGCGTCTCCCCCAGGTGGTTGTGGGGGTTCTGGAAGCTCATAATCGATTGGATAAATAAATTCCTGAGCCACTGTAATGGTTGCGGACTGTCCATCCATAACTGTTACACGGGGAGCACTTAACAAATCAGTTCCTTGTTTACGTTTCAATGCACTGATCATGAGCGACGCTTGGCTACTTCCAATGATCATTCCATCGCCCCCAATTGTTCCCTCCTGGCTGCTAGTAAAGTTTGTAAGAGGTGATACCCCTGCTCCAATAGGAATCTTACCGGGAAAATTAGGTAACGGATTCGAAAGATTCATGCTAGCGTCGGGATTATCAGGCATACTAATAACAGTGTCTCTGGAGGTGCCGGTTGGGGAGTGAGCAGTTGCTAAAGTTCGTGTGTTGCCTGAAACAACTCTTTCGTAACTTCTGGAATATCTACCCCTAGAGTCAACTTGAGGTAAACCATCGGGACCATAAACTGGAGATGCATTTCCCCAAGAATATTGCCAATCAAAACTGATCTCATCCAAAGCACCTTCCTGAACTTCCAAGAACTTGGCTTCAATTTCCACCTGCTTACTGGATTCTTCATCTAGTTTAGAAAGGATACGTTCGATCAAATCCAAGAAACGCCTTTCATGGGTAATAATCATTTGGAATCCATCAAAGGCAAATTTATGGCCCTTCGCATCGATAAAGGGGATGCCAGTATTTTCTAAAAAGGCACGGATTTGAATACCATCATCTCCACCACCACCACCACCTGCACCAGGATCAGCGAAGGGATCTGCATCCGCTTGACCACCACTACTGCTTCCGGTTAAACGCTGCAGAGTGCCTGGCGCCATTTGATAAAATTCAGTCTCTAATGGACGACCTTTAAATGAACCACCTGTCTTTTGTATGACCACCGCATCAGATCTAACATCAAAGGTCCATCCCACCATTTCAGTGATAAATTCAATCATTTTACCTAAGGGCATGGAGTTAAGCTTGATATTAACAGTTGGCTCTTCTTCCTCTCCGATAAGAGGTATAATATTCAATCCCTTTTTGGCAGGGTCAGGCTCGGTTAAATCAAAAAGCCTCGCTTGTCTCTGTAATTCAGTCATCGCTTCAGATAAAGGAGAATTGAAAAAATCTGCACCTGGAATTTCGATTAGTTTGAGTTTGGCCTCTATATTACTTGGCCCCTCTTCCACTTCCTGTGTTTCTTCAATTTGACGATCAAAAACTTTGGGGCGTTCCCACTCGCGTTCGATTTCCTCTAA
>JAQXCL010000014.1 GCA_029251885.1 Opitutales bacterium
GCAAGGTCGAGAACATCTACAGGTTGGTCTTGCTTGGCAAGTTGGACGAGTCGATGGCGCCAAAAAAAATCGATCCCACCTGATAACCAGTGGTTAGCTAGGTCGTACCGTTTAGCCACACTTGAAAAGGTGGCCTCTACAGCAACAGGGTCGGGCCCGCTCACTTGCTTTCTTCGGTCTGGGAAAAGCTCTCGACCACCCAGCGGGATAGTTCTTTATCCGGGTCGTCGATTACCTTTTTATCAACATTGAAAAAATTCTTTTTTGTGCGTTGAGAAATGATCTTTAATCCGTGTTCGAAATCTTTGAACTTCTTTTCACAAAGGGCGAGAACCGAACGGTTTTGCTCGCTTGCTTCTTTGACCACAGCAACCTTAGCGGCTTTGTTAAAGCGAAGCTCAAGCCCGTGTTCGCGCTTGAAGGAATCTACATACCGATCGACGTCGGACAGAAGGTTTTCGTCGAGCAGGTCGAGGTTGTCAGCAATGAGTTCCTTAAGGGCATCCTGTGGCCGACTAACGGTATCGGCATCGACTGAAAACTTTCGGATTGAGGTGGAGGGAAGTTCGAATTTGAAGTCGCGAAATATACGTTCCAGCACGGTGACCAGTCCGCGAGCTCCAGTCTTTTCGGTAGCGGCAAGTTTGGCCACTTCTTTGACGGCTGGGTTGCCAATATCAAACTTGATATTGTAGCCATCAAAATCTTTGCGGTATTGATCGAGGGCGCTGCCTTCGGAGGAGAGCAAAATTTCTGCAAGATCTTCCTTGGTTAGCTCGTCACAGGCGACACGCACAGGCAAGCGACCGATGAACTCAGGTTCAAATCCATATTTAATAAAATCCTGAGTCTCTGCCTTGTTCAAGAAATTGATCCCGCTACTGTCCATCTCCTGTTCACCGGAGGATCCAAACCCTATCCGGGTAAGGTCTAGTCGTTTGCGCACACTCTCGGCAAGCTGATCAAATGCACCACTTACAATGAATAAAATATTTTTGGTGGAGATGGTGGCTTTACCTGGTTTGCCACCGCGTTGCATATCCATGAAGGCTTTCATCTGGCCCATCATATCCTGAGAGGATTGCAAGTTTACCTCGGTTTCCTCCATTAATTTAAGCAAGTTGATCTGTACACCCCTGCCGGAAACATCCCGCCCGCCCCGGGAACTTTCGGCGGCAATCTTGTCGATCTCATCGACATAGATGATACCGTATTGAGCGAGTTCGACATTACCATCTGCCTGTTTGACGAGATCGCGCACGAGATCGTCGACATCGTTGCCGACATATCCGGTCTCGGAAAATTTGGTGGCGTCTGCCTTGACGAAAGGCACACCGATCAACTTGGCCACATTACGCATCAAATAAGTCTTTCCCACCCCGGTAGGTCCGAGGAGTAATACATTGGGCTTTAAATATTCTGCAGACTGAGCACGGCTATCTCCAATACAGCGGCGCACATGGTTGTAATGATCGCAGACAGCGACTGAGAGTACCCGCTTGGCTTGCTCCTGCTTGATCACAAAACGGTCGAGATAATCGCGCACTTCTTTGGGCTTGCGGTCAAAAGAGCGAATGGAGTCCAAGGGGTCTTCCTTGGCAGGTTCGGGCTCTTTTTCCTTTTTATCTCCACCCTTTGGTTTTTCCGGTTCTTTATCGTCTGAGGAGGGGTTCATACCTTGCATAAAAGGAGCAAATGCAACCTGCATGTTCTTATTTTTGAGAAGATCCTGCAATTGCTTTTGGATTTCCTCGAGAGGGTTATCGTCGTCTTTTTTGGACATATAGAAAGAAATAATTGTTTGACAGGTCCTTAATGGATGGGAATTTATGGAAAACCTACCCTAAACCCCTTCCACAAGTCTTTCAAACCGATTTACCCCAAATGTCGAACAATCTGACCAAAAGACAGATCGTCCAATCTATCTACGAGGGCGCCAACTATAACCACAAGGATGTTACCGAGATCGTCCAAAAAACCTTGGATCACATATGTGAGGGTTTGATAGCCGGCCAAAATGTGGAACTTCGAAACTTTGGAGTGTTTGAATTGCAGGTCAGAAAATCAAGAGTTGGTCGTAACCCCAACCAACCTAAAAAGGATGTGGTCATACCGCGCCGTGCGGTGGTCAAGTTTAAGGCAGGTAAAGGAATGAAGGCAGGTCTGACCAAGATCGACCTCGACTCCATCTAATCACCCAGCTCCTCCCTCGAAGTAGGGATTTATTGCCCGTATTGTCATGTTTGATACCTTACCCGGATTTCGCGAATTCCCCCCCGATGCCTGTGCCCAACGAAATCATTTATTTCGGGTATTTCGTACCGTTGCCCGCGCATTTGACTTTCAGGAATATGATGTGCCCTTGCTCGAACCGTTGGATTTGTACCTCGAAAAATCGGGCGAAGAGATAGCCAGTCAATTATTTCACTTTGAGGACAAGGGAGGTCGCAAGGTCGCCCTGCGACCCGAACTTACCCCCACTCTCGCCCGGATGATTGCAGCCCGGGCAAACTCTTTGCCCAAACCAGTAAAATGGTTCAATGTGGGAGAACATTTCCGTTACGAACGTCCGCAAAAAGGAAGGGGCCGTTCATTTTATCAATTCAATGCCGATTTGATCGGAGAACCTGGAATCGATGCGGATGCAGAATTAATCGCCCTGCTTGCCTCCATATTTGAGACTTTTGGATTAGGCCAGCAAGATGTAGTCATTCGATTGAGCGACCGGGTGACCTGGGTTTTACTGCTCGACCAGTTAAATATTTCTACAGATGCCCGACCCGCCACCCTAGATGCGATCGATAAAAGCGGACGGCGCAAACCCGAGCAAACCACCGAAGCGCTGGAGGCGGCAAACCCGGGCAGAGGAAAAGAACTTTTTGAAGAAATAAACCAGATCAAAGAACTCGATGATCTGGAGTCGATTACCCAACGGTTAGAAGCTTGTGGAGAAGCCGGTGTTTTGCGGGCTAAGGAGTGGAAAGATTTGGC
>JAQXCL010000016.1 GCA_029251885.1 Opitutales bacterium
GCGGCCTCGTGCTTCTCGGAGAGTTGAGCAATGGTCAGCCCGCCGACTTCCTTGCCCAGTGAAGCACATGCCTGCTCGATCTGTTGACCAGCATCGAAAGCGATATCCTCTGGGTCCGAAATTCTTCCTCTGGTTGCTGTGTTTGCTTGCCCACCAATTACAGAAGTAACCCGCCCTTTTCCTTGCTGGCAGTCCACCTGCCCACGGATGACATCGAGGGATTGCTTACTCTTATCCACCCGCAAACGAAAAGCAGTGCCCCGGATACCAGCCACACATAGTGGGCTATGAATATCAAAACTGGATGACTTATTAAGCTTCTTGGTTTCCACAATTAATTCACCAAGACTTAGTTCAAATTTAACCATCGATGGGCTAAGCTCGGTGGTGGTTTCCTGAAATGTACGGTCGCTCGCAGAGATGGGCTCTTGAAAGTAGGTCAGAATTTTTCCTTCCGATTCAGGGGATAGCGTAATCAAGGTGCCATTGGTCAAGAGTAGACGGATGGTGGAATTGGCCCGTGTACGCAACCGATAGCCGGCAGAAAGGACATGTTCTTTTTGAGGGTCTGCCCAATCGGGACCATATCTTTCGTCGGTTCCTTTAGGAGTGGGTGCTTTTATCTGCACATCGCCGGTAAAGTCGACAACGATGGCACCACCAAGAAGATAGCCCTCCCAATCATCCTCTTCGCGGTAAAACTTTCGGGCATCACGTGGTTCTGCCTTGGTAATGGGTTGGTATGCGGGTGGAGGTTGGTTGGCAACCCCAGCAACATAGTCCTGATCTGCCTGGGAGAATCGGGATAGTGGAAGAGTATAATCCCGGCTCCCCATCTTGATGGTTACTTTACCAGCAGAGGATTCAATGTATTGGGCCTGCAAAGTGCGCCCATCAGCACTCGTCCATGTACGCACAGGTTCCCCCGCCATCATTACCAAGGGAAAAAGATAAAATAAAAGACAGTGTACTAGACGAAAGATTGCCCATCTTTACCCTGTATAGGATAATCCTTCAAGGGATTATTTTTTGGCTCAATAACCCGAGCCAGGGGTACGAAAGCTTACTTAGCGCTTGCGGGAGAACTTGGACTGGAATTTCTCTACGCGACCAGCAGTGTCCACAAAGCGTTTCTCGCCTGTGAATGCTGGATGAGAATCCATAGTAATATCTCGGTAAAGAAGGTGGTGGTCCACACCATCTACAATTTCAGTCTTTTTCGAACTGACTGTGGAGAAAGTATTAAATTTTTTGCCGGTCGAAACGTCTACAAAAGTAACCGGATTTAAATTTGGATGAATATCTTTTTTCATCGGTATAAGAAACTAGGTTTACAAGAAATCAACCTTGGCGTGCTTTAAAACGCGGGTTGGTTTTGTTAGTGACATAAAGGCGGCCTTTACGGCGTACTACCTTGCAGTCGGGGTGACGGTTTTTGAGGGTTTTAATGGATGATACAACTTTCATAACAGGAGATAAAACAATCAAACTACACCCCCTTCGTCAATCAAAACCGAATAAGATCAAATGAAACTTTGGGATTGAACATTTTTCTTTGTTATTCATAATTTGGATAATATGAGCGAATCTTCAGAGGCCCCTATAAAGAGCAAAAGCAAAAACCCCGAGCATTATTCATTTATGGATCGTGATGCCTTGGCTAAGTACACTACCGACACGGGTAAAATCATTTCCCGCAAGTACACAGGTCTTACTCCTATGCAGCAGCGCAAAGTGTCCCGTCTAATTAAGAAGGCAAGGCACATGTTAATCCTCAAATAAGGCCATATAGCCTTACGGTGTCGGGTGCTCATCTCTTTGGATGATGCGGTTGCCCGATTGAATCAGGGTGACTTAGTTGCTCTGCCTACAGAAACGGTTTACGGACTTGCCGGACTTGCTTTGCAAGCAATTACAGTCCGAAAAATTTTTGAGCTCAAGGGAAGGCCCTCAACTAACCCACTAATCGTTCATGTTAATGATTTAAGCGAAGCGGAAAATCTTGCCAAGCTTAACGATCTGTCAAAACGGGTATGCGAAATCTTTTGGCCCGGACCGTTAACTATTGTTTTACCAAAGAAAGATTTGATTCCCTTGGAGGTTACAGCCGGGAACCAAACGGTTGCCCTTCGTGCACCAAATCATCCGATATTTCGAGAAATTTTACATCGGTTGAAACAACCTCTAGCCGCACCGAGTGCCAATCCATCGAACCGAACAAGCCCAACCACTGCTACTCATATTGCTGAATTGTTTGGCGACATGGCACCACCCACGGTAGATGGGGGTGCTTGCACAGTAGGATTGGAATCAACGGTGCTGGACCTTACTAATAATAAACCAACTATATTAAGACCTGGCATGATCACCCGTAATGATCTGCAACTGGCATTGGGTGAAGAAGTTCTCCTAGGTCCGCATGTAATCCAGAGGATAAATAAGGTAGGTCAAACTGCCGGGGATCAATCTCCCGGCATGAGCGATTGCCATTATGCACCTAAAACCCCTTTATTTTTGCATGCAGGCACGAAGGAATTATTGGAATCAGCACAATTATCTCGTAAAGATTTAATCATTGTGTGCACAGCCGAGGAAAGAAATGTAATCGAGCAAAAAGACTTCTCTTGCCTGGCTCTTTCAATTTCTGGAAGCGAGAGGGAAATTGCACGCAATTTATACAGTGTCTTAATCCAAGCAGACAAAAAGAAGAGAAGAAGATTGCACTTAGTCTTTTCTCACAGCCCAAAGGGCTTAAACCGTGCAGTGTTGGACCGTCTTACCAAAGCGGCAGTTCAATCGAATATACAAATTTAATAACTCCCATGATTTTTGATGTCACTTAAGTATCGCTTGCCATGTGTACAAAATTGCTATTCCAATTAGAAAAATTAAAATTCCATCCTACATGTCGCGCAAGATTTACAATAGATCAATTTTTACAACAATAACCATATTTCTAATCGGAAGTATGGCTTACGGGCAAACCGATGCCCAACTGCGCGATCCGGAATTTTTAATCAAGCAATACAACGACTTGGCAGCTAAGCACAATGCACTAGTTGAAAAGACAAGGTCTGTGGTCTTGCAACAGTTAAACGCACCTCAGGTAGCCCCACCCTCTCCTCAATCGGCTAAGTTGCAGGATGATTTAAACGAAGCACTTGGGCAAATTGCGGCTCTAGAAACTCAGCTTCTAAAGCTTAAGCAAGAAGGTCTACGCAGTGTAAATAGTAATCAATACTTGGACGAAACCAACGCCCGTTTACGCAGACAACTTCAACAACTCAAAGCAGATGAAAAAGAATTGGAAATGCGCAACCAGGAATTGGCCCTAGACAACCGAAAGCTAGAACAGTCTTTGGACAATCGAGATAATTCAGATGAGAGTGCTTATTCCAAAATAAGAAACCTGGAACTTGCCAACTCCACTCTTGATCGAAAAGCAAAAGATTTACGAACTGATATGAGTGCGGCCAAGGCGGTTAAAAATAAGTTGGAAGCCCAACTCGATCGGGCTGAAAAAGAAAACGCCAAGCTTAATCAAAAACTTGCCTCTCTTGGAATCGATCAGGAAACCACCGACTCTCGACTGTCCGAAATGAAAGCCCTGATGAGAGAAGCTCAAAATGAGGCGAAAATGTTGGAGAACGAAGAAATTGTCCTGAATGAGGAATTAATGAATGCTAGAAATGAGATTGCTCGTTTAAACGGAATCTTAGCATTAGAACAGGATCGTTCATCCCTTGTTTTGGGAGATAAAGAAGATTTATCAGACAAAGTTTCTAGATACCAAATCGAAACAGACGCTTTGCGAGCCCAACTTTCCAATCTCCAACAAATTAATACCGATCTTACCATAGAAGCACAGAGGCAGGGAGAAAATGCTAGGCTCATTCAAATGACCAATAATGACCTGCGTACCAAGTTAGAAAGAACTGCCACCCGCAACGATTCTCTTCTCGATACCGATATGTCTCAAAAAGAAGAACTTAGTATTTTACGGGCCGAATTAAACAATTTAGCAATGCAAGAATCTCGAATTTCTAACGAAATGATAGGATTACGAGACTCAAACGAAATGTTACTTGCCAAAACATCCGCACTGGAATCGGAAAATTCAGACATGTTACGTGCGGTTGATTTAATGAGAGAAGAGATTGAAAACATTGAATCAAACGAAAGGAACTTGATTACCAAACTCAAAGACTTGGACCAGGAAAACCAAGACCTGATGTCTCAAAGCGGGTCACTTCACGACGAACGTGGATTCTTTAAAGACAAATCAAGAAACCTCGAAATTCAACTCAACCGTGCGGTAGCCAGTGAAAGATTACTAAGCCAAGAAGCTGGAATTTTGGAAGCAAATATTAAAGAGCTCGAAGTCAAAATTAACAATCTTGAGAATGCGGGAAGTACGGAGTATCAAGATTTAATGGCTGAAACGAGGGAGTTAGAATCAGAATACTCTGAAGTTCTTGCCCGCGAACAGGTCTTAATAAACCGGATGAATTTATTGGAGAAGGAAAATATTCGCCTCGAACAAGATATAGTTAGAATGACCGACCGTGAGACTGATCTAAACAATGCGATTATCTCTCTTAAAGAAAATATGGTCATTATGGAAAGGGAGTTAGAATCGTCGATGCGTATGCGCGAAAGACTCAAAGACAGTATGATCGATGTGATCGATCGAAACGAACGCTTGGGATTGAGCGGGCCTCCCGCTCCAGATCTTACCAATCGTTACTAAGAAATAATCCTAATTGGATTATCGCTAAGCGGTAAATTTCCCCATCTTCCTAAACTTCTCATACCTTAATTGCGCAAATTCACCTGCTTGTATTTTGCTCAATTCCTGTAATTCACCAAGTAATGTAGCCTTAATTGTTTGGGCAGTAACATCCCAATCACGATGAGCTCCCCCAGCAGGTTCTGGGAGGATTTTATCGACGATACCTAGGTTTAAAAGTTCGTTGGCATCAAGCTTTAGTGCCTCCGCGGCATTTGCAGCAAAAGCCCTATCTTTCCATAAAATAGCGGCACAGCCTTCGGGGGAGATTACCGAGTAATATGCATTTTCGAGAATCAATACACGATCTGCAACTGCCACTCCAAGTGCACCTCCAGACCCACCTTCGCCAATAACCAAAGCAATAATGGGTACTTCAAAATTTGACATTTCACGAAGGTTTACAGCAATCGCTTCAGCAACATGCCTTTCCTCTGCCCCAATTCCCGGATAAGCACCCGGAGTATCAATTAAAGAAATAATGGGTAGACCAAAACGGTCGGCCATTTTCATAAGTCGTAAAGCCTTCCGGTAACCCTCAGGATTTGGACAGCCAAAATTCCTCTTTAAATTCTCTTCGGTATTTCTGCCCTTTTGTTGAGCGATTACCATAACTCTTTGACCGTCTAGAGATGCAGGACCCCCAAACAATGCATTGTCATCTTTAAATAACCGATCCCCGTGAAGTTCTTCAAATCCAGAAAAGATACGCTTTATAAGATCGGGCGAATACGGACGATTGGGATGCCTAGAGAGCTGGACTTTTTGCCAAGGGCTCAGATCGGAGTAGACTTGGCGTTTGGTTTGCTCGATCTTTTTTTCAATCGCTTTAATCTCATCAGTGAAGTCCAAATCCGAATTAGTGGAGGACTGCATGAGAACATCCAATTGTTTCTCCAAATCGAGAAGAGGTCTTTCAAAATCTAAGCTTTGTTTATTGGTCGCAGGCATTGGGATAAATTTTTAAGACAAAGGTTATGCGTTCTGCTCGTCCTGAGCAAGTTCATCCTTCCAACCGAGTACCCTTGCCTTTGAAGAGGCTTCTTCGGCACCATCCTTATCCCCCTGAGCCACCAATATCCTAGCCAGGCTGACATTAGAAGTAAGATCGTCTGGGTTAATGGATAATGCCTTACGGCAAGCATTTTCGGCAGCAGAAAAATCCTTTGTGGATAAACGAATTTCTGAAAGAGCTCGCCAAGCAGATAAATCGTTCTCGTGTCTGGACAGATATTCAACAAGGAGAGACTCAGCTTCCTTCTCCTCTCCCAGGGTAAAGAGAAGGACTGCTTGGTCAACAAGTTGGACAGATGAATCTTGAGATGTCATGAATTTGTAAAATTTAATTCTGCCACTGAATGGCAGTGAAGTAAAGCTTTGCGCCTAAATTCTTGTATTTTGCCGAAAGGAAAGTCATGTAGGGAGTTGCCTTACACATATTTACCCCATTCCTACTTTAACATTATGTTGTTTCAAGACGCAGATTTTCAAAAACTTCTCCTCCTCCATAGCCGAGACAGACGCTTCCAAAAACTTCGGCAAGATGTTAAAGAGCTTCCTGAAGAACTTGCCAGAATGGGGAAAAAAATAGCTGTGGAAAAAGAATCTGTAGAACTTGCACTCGCAGAATGGAAAAGCTTGGAATCTGAAAATAATTCATTGGAAAAAGAAATTCTCTCCATGAACGATTCCATTAACAGGCAAAGAAACAAGCAATTGGAAGTTAAAAAGAATGAAGAATATCAGGCTTTAGAAAATGAAATTGCAAATTTGTTAGCCAAAATTGAAAACCGTGAAAACGAACAAATTGAAATACTCCTGAAAATTGATGGCGCACGCGAAACTGCTGAATTGGCACAAGGTAAAATTACCGAGCGAGTAGCAGAAATGGAGAAACAAAGGAATGAGCGTGCTGAACAAGGGGAGGAGAAAAAAACTGAACTTTTAGATCTTGAAAAAGAAATTGAACAAACCCGACAGGATGTGGAACCGAGCTTTCTCTCTTCATACGATCGCGTGACCACGATCGTATCTCGACCTCCTTATATGGCTCCATTATCCGATCAAAAATGTACGGGCTGTCATTTGAGGGTTTCTAACGATGTGGTTTCCTCCGCACTTGTGGATAAAAAGATTACTCAGTGTGATCAATGCGGCCGTATTGTTTACGTAGAAAGATGATCGTTCAAAGCAAATATCCACAGGAGGAAAAGGCTCCAATCTTTTTAAAGGATGAAAATTCTAAAATTTTCCGAGAAGCGGTCATTCGCTCCCATGCCTTTGGGCAGAGGAGAGGAAAGTCCGGACATCACAGGGTAGGATTCCTCGTGAAAGCGGGGGGGGCTTGTTTCAATGCAAGTTCACGGATAGTGCCACAGAAAACAAACCGCCTCTTTAGGGAGGTAAGGGTGAAAAGGTGGAGTAAGAGCCCACCGCCGTTCGAGCAATCGGACGGGCATGGTAAACCCAATCCGATGCAAGACGAAATAGGGAACCGGGCTACCCGTCTATGGTTTCGGGTACGTCGCACCTCGCTCGCGCGGGGATTTGATCTTTGGTCAAATAGATAAATGAATGACAATCCTTGCAAATTCATTTTGCATGGGGTTACAGAATCCGGCTTACAGCTTCTCGGAATCCTTTTTATGTTAATGTTTCAAGTTGACGAATAGAGAAAATTAGAATTTTTTAATTCGCTATGGCCAATACCCAGTCAGCAATAAAGAACATTCGTAAAAACAGGACTAACTACCTGAGAAATCGCTCGATTTCGAGTAAGCTCAAGACTTTAGATAAAGCTTTTCAGGCATCTGTAGAATCAAAGGACAAAGAAGCAGCATCCCTTGCTGCCAAATCTCTGATCTCTGCCTTGGACAAAGCAAGTAAGAGCAGTTTAGTGCATGCTAATAAAGTAGCTCGCAAAAAAGCTCGTTGTGCCGCTCTTGTCTCGGCACTCTAAGTTCCCAACAGCCTTATGTAGCCACTAGTGGCTATACCCGAGTCCTTTTTTAAATGTGTCTCGAGTCGTCCTCGTCTTTTGACGAGTAACCGCTTTCCTGCCTTTTATGATTTACTTCATTTTTCTTGAGGTAAGCTTCGTGAACATCATCCGCAGACATCCCCATGACCTGGGCAAGTGAGATGAGAAAGTGAAATAAATCCACGATTTCGACTTTTGCATTCTGCTTGTCAAACTCTTGATATTTTGCCCACCACTTCCAAGGCACGGAATCAGTAAGCTCTGCTAATTCCTGTTGCATCGCCCGGGTATAATTGAGAATCCACTTCGTGCGATCCTCATCGTTCAACTCATCCATATTTACCCCAATCCTTCGGTTAAGAACCTCCTGGAGTTCGAAAATGTTTTCCAATTTATCCATCAACGCATTTTAAGTACTTTCCTTAAGCAGGTTGCAAGTGGTTTCGCACAGTTTTGCAAATTCTTTTACCTTGTCGGCATCCCAGCTAGGATATAGTTCTTAAATTTGCCCTGCCCGGCGTGTTGTGCCTTCTGCAAAGAACAACAAAGCCCGATAGACAGGCTCGATTTTTTGCTAAGTCGAAATTAATCAGTCATTACAACATTATATATGAAATCTAGAATTCGTTCACGTTGGCACAGACCAAATGAAAAACCATTGGAGAACGAACGTTCTTCAACTCCAGCTGCCCCCATGGGAGAAATTGATGCAACCAACCCGGTAACTCTGACCGATGACCTAAGTAATTTCAAACCTAGTGAAAACGCTGGGCGTCCCCATTCGAGAAATGAAGATCGTGGAAATCGCAGTGATGATAGACGCGGTGGCCGCAAGCCTCGGGAGGATAATCGACAGCCCCGCCAAAGAAGAGAGCGTGGAGAAAATCGTCCAGCTCAGGACAATAAATCTCCAGAAAACAGTGAATCTAACAAGCCTCACAATCGTAAAAACCATAAACCGAGAAGAAAACCGGGAGGCCCAAGAAATAACGATCATTCATCCAAACCGAGGTCTGAAAATTCCAAGCATTCCAAAAATAAGTCAGGTGGACCAAGAAAATCACATTCCAAGTCACCTGCGAAAACTCCAGTAAAAGCCACTGGACTCAAAGGGTTTCTCGGTAAAATTTTTGGTTCGTAATTCACGGACACCAGGTGAATCTCGCCAATTCCTCGGAATAACTTTTCTTCTTCCGATCCTTCTAAGGTATGGAGATCTTAAGAATTCAGGGAGGTCAACGCCTCGAAGGTAGTGTTCAAGTTAGCGGCTCTAAAAATGCCGCCCTCCCCCAATTTGCCGCAGCTCTTTTAAGTGGCGAGGAAACAATTCTGGAAAATGTTCCTGACCTCAGTGATGTTCGATTCATGGGTGAAATCCTCTCCCATCTTGGAGCTGATATCGAACGACTCGGGCAAAACACCTGGAAAATCCACCCGGCGAACATTCATCCCGATGCCCCCTACGAATTAGTGCGTAAAATGCGGGCATCTATTTGCTTGCTAGGACCTCTTGTAGCCCGCTTGAAAAGAGCAAAGATTCCGATGCCCGGTGGTTGTGTAATTGGCCACCGCCCAATTGATCTACACCTCCGAGCCCTCAACGAAATGGGGGCTGATGTATCTCTAAATCAAGGCGTGGTGGAAGTTGATGGATCTTCAATGAAACCCGCTACTATATTTATCGGGGGGAGGCACGGAAGTACGGTTACCGGAACTGCCAATGCAATCATGGCCTCCGTATTGACCCATGGAACTACGGTGCTCGATGGGGCTGCATGCGAACCAGAGATTTTAGATTTATGCACCATGCTGGAAAAAATGGGGGCAAAGATTTCCGGGGCGGGTTCACACTTACTAAAAATTGAGGGAGTTGAAAAACTCCAAGGCTGTACCCACCGAGTAATTCCAGATCGCATCGAGGCAGCCACTTACATAATGGCAGGTGCAATCACACGGGGAAAAGTTTGCGTACAAGGAATTCGACCAAGCCACTTGGGCGCCTTCGCTAAAGTGATGAAAGAATCGGGCATACAATTACAGGAGATCGGTGCAGATACAATCGAGGTTAAAACTGACCAAAGTGGTCTCAAACCGTTTGAAGTCATTACCCTACCCTACCCTGGATTCCCCACGGATCTACAAGCTCAGGCATGTGCCCTTGCCTGTACCATTCCGGGTCTTAGTATTTTAACAGAACGTGTATACCCTAGTCGTTTCATGCACATTCCTGAACTTTTACGGATGGGAGCGGAAGTATCTTTGGAGGGTGCCAATGCAATCGTAAGGGGCGGAAAAACTCTTAATGGGGCACCCGTTATGGCATCAGACCTGCGCGCCAGTGCCGCATTAATCCTTGCCGGTTTAGTCGCTGAGGGTGAGACTTGGGTGCATCGCATTTATCACTTGGACAGAGGGTATGAGTTATTGGATGAAAAACTTTGGAATCTGGGGGCGAAAATTGAGCGCCTTCCAGAATCCGCGTTGCCCCCTGCCTTTCGCAGTCCAGTTGATTGATTCATTTGACTTGTAAATAAAATGACTGAAGAACCGCCCAAAGGACGAACTTTTTTTGATGATTCATTATCACCTACCAGCGAAGTAGACGCTGCCTTGCGTCCTCCATCTTTTGATGATTTTACGGGGCAACCAAAAACAATTGAACGATTACAAGTGATGGTCGGAGCCGCGGCCAAGCGGGAAGAAGCCCTCAAGCATGTTTTGTTGTGTGGTCCTCCAGGATTAGGCAAAACCAGCCTAGCACATATTATCGGACATGAGTTGCAAAGGGAGGTACGCATAACCTCCGGGCCTGTGATTGACAAACCTGGAGATTTGGCCGGATTATTGACCAATCTACAAGGTGGAGACATTCTTTTTATTGATGAAATTCATCGTATCCCCAAGACGGTAGAAGAATACCTTTACTCTGCCATGGAAGACTTCCGGATTGATATTATGATTGATCAAGGACCCAACGCGCGAAGTGTTCGTCTGGAAATCCCTCGCTTTACCCTGGTTGGTGCGACTACTAGGGTTGGTCTGCTCTCAGCTCCAATGCGCAGCCGCTTTACTCTGCAAACACGCCTTGATTACTACGGGCGGGAAGACCTTACCAAAATCGTGCTACGGAGTTGTAAACTTTTGGACTGTACTATCGACCAACCGGGTGCGGAAGAAATTGCTGCCCGGGCTCGGGGTACTCCTCGGATAGCCAATAATTTAATTCATTTTGCACGTGACTATGCCGAGCAACGATCGGATGGAACCATAAACCGGGAATTTGCTTCCAAAGCTCTGGAGCTCTTGGAGATCGATGATCGTGGACTCGATGAAATGGACAAGCGTATCCTCTCTACTATGGCAGAAAACTATAAGGGGGGGCCCGTAGGTCTGGGCACCGTAGCTGTAGCGGTCAATGAAGAGGAGCATACATTGGAAGAGGTTCATGAACCCTTCCTCATTCAAGAGGGTTACCTTAAACGCACCCAACAAGGAAGAGTACTGACTCCAAAAGGTTGGGAAGCCAGCGGTGTGGTACCAGGAGCAGGTAGCGAAGGTTCCCAGCTCTCTCTTATGTAGGGTTGGAAATTTTCTTACGGGCAAGGGGAAATAGATACCTAAAAGAACTGGCGAAATGGGTAGGTTCACGGGCCATCCATTCGTCCAACTCTAAAAGTCCAATTTCCCGAAGATCGGAAATTTCCGAAGAGTCAGCCAACGGATTTATCTGTTGGGAGACTTGGTAAGAGCGTATGAACTCATACCCATTTTCTGGGCAAGGATCAGATCGTAAAAGTTCACTAAGATCAGATTGTTCAATTGATACATTCAATTCCTCGGTCATCTCCCGAGTGGCGGCAAACTCATAAGATTCACCACGGTCAACATGCCCGGAACAACTTACTGTCCAAAGCCCTGGTTCCAAATCCTTAGAATTACTCCGTTTTTGTAAAATTAAGCCACCTTTCATTCCCCATGCGTATAAATGTACTGCTCTGTGGAAAAGCCCCAGACGATGAGCATCCTCACGACTGGTCACTCCGATTACCCGGTCTGTCCGGTCGACCCAGTCAAACCATTCTTCCATAATATAAAATCAATGATCCCCCAAAGCACTTTGTGATTGATTGCATATTGACGAGCTTACTAAGGTTGAGACTTGGTGGAAACGAAATTTAAAATCCTTGGTTCGAGCAGTTCGGGAAATACCGCTCTTTTACAAACAGGTAAATCAAACATTTTGATCGATGCTGGATTATCTGGGAAGAAATTAAAGTTTTTACTTTCTGACGAAGGCCTGTCTGTAGAGGAATTGGACGCTGTATTTCTAACCCATGAACACAACGATCACAGTGCCGGCATTCGTGGATTATCCCGCTACCTCAACCTTCCAATCTTTGCCAACCGAGACACCATCGATGCAATCCAGCCAAAACTTCCAAGGCGTCCGAATTGGAAAAGATTTGAAACGGGCGTGCCTTTTCAATTTCAGGAATTTAAAGTTCATCCATTTAGCGTGCCCCACGATGCCTATGACCCCGTAGGGTTTTATTTTGAGTGGGGAACTGGAGACCTATTCGACCCTCCTTCCAGCCTGGCATGGGTGACCGACCTAGGTTTTGTACCCACCTTGGTTCAGGAACGCATCAGAAAAGCAAGTATACTTGTGATTGAGGCAAACCATTGTACTGACATGTTAGAAAAGGACGAGAAGCGCCCTTGGAGCCTTAAACAACGAATTCGAGGTCGGCATGGACATCTTTCCAATCAAACCACCTATGAGCTTTTGGAATCAATGGAAAATACCTGTTGGCGAAAGATTTTCCTTATGCACCTCAGTAAAGACTGTAACGATGTCAACTTAGTGCGTGAACGCTTCAGCCAATTACCCGGACAGGGTAAACGATTTTCCACCTATGTAATCGATCCGGCGACTGCCCAACCTATTTCCGTGTGAAAACTCCCGAAAGACAAACCAAGATCATAGCCACCATCGGTCCGGCAACTGAATCTGAAGAGATGCTTGAATCCTTAATAAGCGAGGGGGTTGATGTAATGCGCCTGAATATGGCACATGCTTCCCACGAATGGATACGGGAGATTACCGAGCGCATCCGTAGAATTGGAGAAAAAGTCAAAAGAGAACCCGCAATATTAATGGATGTTAAGGGGCCAGAAATTCGTACCGGATATTTACAATCTCCTGTGCAATTAAAAAGGGGAGACTTAATTGATCTTGTCTTTACCGCCCAACCTGAACCACCAAGAATTGAGAAGGTCTGGCAAGTCGAAGTAAATTACGACAAATTGCACGAGCACCTGAAAGCGGGAAATAATGTTCTGCTCGACAATGGATTGATTCCCTTGCTCGTGGTGGAAATTTCACCAAAGAAAATTCGCTGTCGCGTTCTTCAGGATGCAGAGCTTAAAAGCCGGCGGCATGTTAATTTGCCTGGGATTAAGACTGGGCTACCATCGATCACGGAAAAAGACAAGTTGGACACCTTAGTCGGCATCGAGTGCGAGCACGATTTCTTTGCCCTATCCTTTACCCGAGATGCCGATGCCATTGACCTGTTTAAAAGTTTTCTCAAGGACAACAACAGTAATGCCCAGGTAATCGCCAAAATCGAAGACCAGCAGGGAGTGAACAACCTTGAAGAAATTGTAACTGCTTCTGATGGACTGATGATTGCCCGAGGGGACCTGGGTATCGAGTGTCCCTTTGAAGAATTGCCTATTATTCAAAGAAAGTCGGTTAGTATTTGTCTCTCCAAAGGTAAACCTGTGATTGTGGCCACTCACCTTTTGGAATCGATGATCGAGTCTCCTGTGCCCACACGGGCGGAAATTAGTGATGTGGCCAACGCCATCAACGAGGAAGCAGACTGTGTCATGCTAAGTGGAGAAACCACCACTGGCTTATACCCGATCGAATGTGTACGTATGCTCAAGCGAATTTCTTCCCGAATTGAGCGAGAACTTCCTCCCGTATTGTCGGAAAGCCTGCGGCTTTTTCGGCCCAAAGCAAAGATGTTGCGCTCGGCTGCACTCCTTGCCCTGCGCATGGAAAATGCCGCCGTTTTGGTCTTTACCCGAAGTGGAGATCTCGCATCTAAGTTGGGTGCATTGCGTCCCAATGGGGCCCCGCTTTTCGCTTTTACCGATATCCCCGGGCTTCATCGAAGATTGCGCTTAATATGGGGGATTGAGCCCTTCCTAATGGAATTCTCCAAAGACCCAGAACAAACCATTCAAGAAGCAATCAAACGATTAATTAAGGAAGAACGGGTCGAAACTGGAGATCAAATTGTAACCGTGACCAATGTGCTGGCCGACGGGAAAGTGGTCGAAAGCATCCAACTCAGAGAGGTAGATGCTTAAAGTGTCATGATTTAATTTTGTATTTTCAAAAAAATAAATGCACCAATCACGACGAGTAAATAAGGTAAACTTGCCGTGACCATGGGAGTTAAAATTTGTTGTTCGCCCAGAGAATCCGATAAGGTACGAATTAAATAAAAACCAAGTGCACCAAGCAGAGAAACTCCGGCAAGTTTTGCTGGGGTTGAAGAACCCCTAGCACTTCCCAGTCCCAGCCCAATTATTAAGGCGACTAAACAAGCTGGTCCATTCCACCAAAGTTGAGCTTTTCTTAATTTATATGAGATGATTTCTTGACCTTTCGAAGCTGGAAATCGATCAAGCAAACGTTCAATTTCACCCAAACTCATATCTTTTGCCCGCTTTTGGAGCCAAAGATAGGGCGTTGGGTCATCAGGAATATCTAACCCGAAAAGTTTTTCAAAAGAACGGCTAATCCCCGGACTTTTTGTTTGGTACACTTCACCCTTTACCGATGCTGCTGCGATAGTCTCCCAAACTAAAGAACTTTTATTTTCATCAATCACTGGCAAACCTTTAGCAGAGTAAAACCCGAGAAATCTACCGTTGTAAAAAGTCCAACCCTTCTCGCTTTCCCATTTTGCAGTGCTAGCCCGTAAGCGCATCACATCTTCTCCTTTTTCTCCGTATTGGAAAAGTTGTAAATCCCGCCCTATACCCGTGGATGGGTCAAAGGAGCGAAAGTACCAAAGTCGTTCTGACCCAATTTGCATTTTAAGGCTGCGCGTTTCTAGGTCGCTCATATCCATTGCACGGACTCCCGCACCATTCATCAACCAGTCACTGCTCCATCCAACCCCAAATCCAAGTATAACAATTAAGGAAAAAGATTGAATGGGAGAAATTCCGTTTGCCAGCATCGCAGTCCATTCGCCTCTTTTCCTCGCAAAAGAAAGAGAAAACAAGCTAGCACCCAAACAACAAATTGGAAGTAACCACGGTAAGTAAGAAAGCAACCAAAACCAAAAGTCCTCCAACCAGAAGTCAACACCTCTTGGGAACACCTGGCTTAAATCTTCGACTGAGGAGAAGAGGAAAATGGTTCCCACTAGAAAAAACAAACAGCCTAGAAACCAAGTTGTCCACTCACGAGCCATGTAAATGATAATAGTTTTTGCCATGTCCAAGTATTTGCTAGCTTAACCCTTGCCTCAGGGGAAGTGAATTCTCAAGCTATGCATTAAAGAACGAATAAATAAAAATGATAAAAAATGTGCTAACCTTCATTGTTTTTACCATTCCACAGCTTGTTTATGCTAAGAATGAAGAGGTTCCCAATAATTGGGAAAAGGACTTGGATACCTTTTTTGGTGAATATGTGGTGAGTCCACTTGCTAAACTACTCTTCTGGCCAATTCCAGGTATTGAGATTCCCCTAGTTGTAGCATGGTTACTTGGTGGTGCCCTCTTTTTCACTTTGCGTATGCGATTCGTAAATATTCGCCTTTTTAAACATGCTATTGATTTGGTGCGGGGGAAGTATGACAACTCTGAACAAGTTGGAGAGGTTACCCACTTCCAGGCATTAACCACTGCCCTTTCTGCAACCGTGGGATTAGGAAATATTGCTGGGGTGGCGATTGCTATTGGTACGGGGGGTCCAGGAGCGACTTTTTGGATGATATTGGTTGGCTTCCTTGGCATGTCTTCGAAGTTTACCGAGTGTGCACTTGGTCAAAAGTACCGTAAAATTCGGAAAGACGGAAGAATTATGGGCGGGGCAATGCATTACCTCTCTCAAGGTCTGAAAGAAAAAAAGCTTGGCGGATTGGGAGGCTTGCTTGCCGGGCTTTTTTGCCTGCTCTGCATTGGGGGATCTCTAGGTGGGGGCAATTCCTTTCAAGTTGTTCAGTCCCTTGACATGATTAAAACCGTTGTGCCCGTGTTGGCAGATTACTCCTGGGGGTACGGGCTGCTCATGGCTATTTTAGTTGGGCTAGTTATTTTGGGAGGAATAAAGAGTATCGCCCGAGTGGCATCTCTTATCGTTCCCATTATGTGCGGAATATACCTGCTCGCTTGTTTATTTATTCTTGGCTCACATCTTGGGGAAATTCCCGCGGCTTTTAGCCTAATTATCGAGCAAGCTTTCTCTCCAGATGCTGCTTTCGGGGGATTTCTTGGTGTATTAATTATTGGAATTAAGCGGGCAGTGTTTTCCAATGAGGCGGGAATAGGCTCTGCAGCTATTGCTCATTCCGCCGCCAAAGTAAAAGATCCAATCGAAGAAGGAATCGTGGCCATCCTCGAACCCTTCATCGATACGATTGTGGTATGCACGATGACCGCTTTGGTAATTATTATAACAGGGGCATATATCGACCCAGCTAATGCAGAACTCATTGCCAAAAACCAGGGAGGTGCCCTTACATCTGTAGCGATGAGCAGTGTAATCCCATGGTTTCCATACATTCTTGCGATAGCAGTCTTTCTTTTCGCATTTTCTACGATGATATCTTGGTCCTACTATGGAGAAAGATGCTGGGTGTATTTATTTGGAGACAAGTCATCCCTGATTTACAAGATACTCTTTCTCGTTTTCACCTTTTTAGGGTCTATAATAACGGCGACTAATATTTTGGACTTTTCAGATTTAATGATTTTGGGAATGGCATTCCCTAATATACTTGGGTTGTTTATTCTTAGTGGAATAGTCAGAAAGGATTTGGACAATTACATCAAAAGCTTGCACATCCGATAAACTTGAACAAATGTAGTATACTATTTATCTGTAATTTTTAATCTTATTCTGCTAAATTATATATTATGTCTGAAGACGAAGAAGTACAAATCTCCGATTCCGAAGAAGCCCGTGCTTGTATTAGTAGGTTACTCAAAGCAATTGAAGGATGGGCAGTTAAAGAAAGTAACAAAAACGAATTGGAAGTCACTGCATTTGCCGCTGCACTTGCCTCAGGAATTATTTCCTTTCATGAATTTTCCAGTAAGGATTGTCGAAAAAGTCAACAACTGCTTGGAGCAGTCTCCCGAGCCAAACAGCACATTGATAAAGAATTCAAAAAATTCGACGGAGAAATCGATAAAATGCATGTTAAATTTGCTCAGGAAATGGAAGAACTCGATCTCAAAATCATTCGGGATCGTAAAGAGTTTAAACATTACCTAGTATCCTTGATCTATGCTGAGGAGTATAACAAACTTAGGACTAAAGTTACTAACATCTTTGAAACTCTCGACTCCAAGTCGCGTTACGAAGATACTCCCTCCTCTTAAGGAAAAAACTTTTAATCGTTTGAGATTAATTTAATCCCTGCCCACAACCACGTAGGTATGGATACAACACTGATCAACATAGTGGCCATGATTACACGGAGTCCCGTTTCAGTGTCCTCCCCGTAGCTTTTTACCACCACCAAAGCAAACACACCTGCAGGCATTGCTGCCTGGACGATTAATACTTCTACCAACCACGATGCATATTGCGGTATCCACCCATACAAGGCATAGCAAATGAACAAGGTTGGTACCAACAATCCACGGGTCAGAATTGCCCCCATTTCTACTCGATAAGCTGACGAGGGCCGAAACCCTTTAAACAAATCATAAAAACTGGCTCCAATAATCATAAGGGCCATGGGAATAGAACAATTGCCAATCATAGACAATACCTCCCAAGCGTATTGGGGAAGCAACGCTTTACCTCCTACCATCTGTAAAGATATGGCAACTAGGACGGAAATCGCAGGCGGGTTCAATATTTTACTAAGCTTCAACCTCGAAGAAGTTAGCAATAAAATACCCACCGTCCAAATCGCCACCTCCACGCCTAGGTTAAAAAGAATAATTTTTACGACCAAATCATTTCCAAAGAATAAAGAGGCAATAGGGATGGCAAAAAAACCATAATTAAAAATTCCTGAACAAAAACAAAATGCTGGTATTTCTTTTCCCTTAATCCTACATAACTTGGCAACCAACCGGGCAATCAAAAAGCCGACCACTATCGAGCAGAAACCAAAGAGCGCACCCGTCCATGCCTCTTTTGCACCAACCGGAGTTTCTGTTCCTAAAACATGGTATAAGATAAAACATGGATATAGAACATAGACTATAAATCGGGACATCGTACGATCTGCTTCACGCCCCAACCAATCTTTCCGTCTGGCCACCCCCCCGATAAAGAGTAGAAGAAAGGGCGGTGCAACCGCAGTTAAAATATTTACCCAATTATCCATCCAAATGATTTACGATCACGATAAATGGAAACTCATGGATGCAAACCAAAAAGAGAAGGAAGCAAACTTAAGCAGTTTGTATAGAAACTTAAATTGAATGGCGTCCCCACGAGGAATCGAACCTCGATCTACGGTTTAGGAAACCACTGTTCTATCCGTTAAACTATGGGGACT
>JAQXCL010000018.1 GCA_029251885.1 Opitutales bacterium
TGGATGGCTGGAGGAGGTATCAAGGGAGGCGTAAGTGTCGGT
The DNA here is from genome assembly GCA_029251885.1 of Opitutales bacterium. GTDB lineage: Bacteria > Verrucomicrobiota > Verrucomicrobiia > Opitutales > Seribacteraceae > Chordibacter. The sequence goes on from JAQXCL010000018.1 coordinate 43, forward strand.
CAAACCGATGAGCTTGGTGCCCTCGCAGTGGAGGATAAGTTTCATGTCAGGAGACTGCATGCCACCATTCTCAATCAGCTTGGGCTCGACCCCAATAACCTATCCTTCTTCCATGGTGGATTAGATAAGAGTTTGGTCGGGGTTGAGGGGGCAGAGCCGATCAAGCAGATTATTTCATAGATTTCTTTTACTTTCCCCTTTCCCCTTTTCGATTTGATTAATTTTGCAAGTATGGAGTACTAAGAACACCTTTAATAATCTCACATGCCCGCATTGCGATAAAGACTACATCACCGCAGGAAAGAAAAAGAATTCTAAGGTAGATTAGGTTAGTGTTTTATCTTTCTCGCTCTTTCCTTTCCTCTTCTCTTATTAATTCCTTTATACAAAATCTGCTATTTTAGGACTGTTATTGCAGAGGATCTATCCGTAATGGTTATATCCACTTCTTTAAATGAATGCAGGTTTTAGCTCCGTAAAGTGGTAGAAAATAAAGGTGACAAAGTATGGGAGGCTGTAATGTTAGAAGCAGATTTTTTTGACAAAGTCGGTAACTTTGTGGATGAGGCTAAGACTGCTAAAATCAACATTTTCAAAGAGCATTCCCGCGTGCCCTTTAAGGTTACACTCCTGGGACTCTGCAAGGAAGCTTTAAAGCTTAATCCAAGAGTAAGACTAACATACGGACACACCCAGAAATTGATATTGTATAAAAGCCATTTTCATCTCGTCTTTAAGAGGGTGAAGTGCTGTTTGTGTAAAGATGTTCCGTTTTCTCATTTCGATACTTCTTCTCCCTTCAATTTTGTTTAGCCATTCTGACCTTTGCCCCTTAAAAAAGGCGGGGCTTTTCCGCTTTGAGAAGGCGGAGTATGAGTACCCGCTAAGTAGTCTGGGTTCCCCTAATTACTACGATTCATCGATCTTTACTTTACGGGGAGAGACCTGGGTTGTTTTCCTCGATCATAATCCTGGCAAAGGAGACCGCCTGCTTATCGGTAAAGTTGTCGATGGTGAACTAATGGGTGTGCGTACAGTTATCTCAACTTTTGGCACTTATCAGAAACCCACTGCCACAGTGGATTTAAATGGACGTGCTTACCTGAGCTGGGAAGAGTTTAAGGATGATCGTTGGCAGATACTTGTCTCCATTTTGGATGATGGGCAGGCAAAGGAAGTAGAAATATTGAATTACCCTGGTACTTTTTCAGTCGAAAATAAAAAAACTTCTTCGTCCAAGAAATTTGGTAATGGAATTAACCATTCAACCGCTCCTCATCCCCTGGGCGGTTTATCCATCGTCTGGCAGCAGGATGTAGACGGTCAGTTTGATATCGCACATGCCCGGATATCTGGTGGGTTAAAAGTTACTCAAAAGAAAATCCTAAGCAATAACCCGCGTGGAGACTGGACTCCGAGTATTGCTACTAATAAGAATGGAAAGAGCTTTGCGGTCTGGGATAGTTATGATGGGGAAAGTTTTAATGTGGTCGGTAACTGGATTACGGACAAAGCTTTGAATCCTGTTACCTTAGCAGACGGGTCCTTGGCTCAGTTTCGTGCAGACGTGACTTTTATGGGAGAAAAACTTTTTGTTCTTTGGGAAGAAGCAGCCGCTAATTGGGGAAAAGATTATGAGGGAGGATTCAGTCGATGGACGGATATCAAAGACCACCATGGTCCCCTCCACAAATTCCGCTTACTTCGGATGGCAGAAGTGGTCGATGGGAAGTCTGTTTTATTAAAAAATAGCCTGCCTCACAACTTACTTGATCATGCAATATCTCAACAAGGCAAGCGGGAGAACTTGGAGTACCTCGGAGTCTTTTATGAGCGCGGGGAATTTGTGAAGGACGGGCAGGGCAGGTTATGGCTGGTACATCGTTCGTTCCATGCTCCCCATGTCCGTACAAATAAGCCAGTCGTTCACCATATTGAATCTGGTTGGCAGGTTCAGGCACGCTGTTTTGATGGGGAAAAATGGTCGAGGCTTTACTCCTTCGAGTATCCGCAGCGGGATGGCTTGCAGAGAATGTCAGTTATACCAGCACCCGATGGGTTTTCCATTACTTATACCACCGGTCGTACTCACCGAAGTCACCCATCCGCAAACCGTGGTGTCTTCTTTGGATCGGTAGAAATGAAAAGTTTTGATGCGGAGGAAAAGCAATTTTTATTACCCGAAACCAAACCGGTTCGGTTGGTGCAACCCTCTGCTCCAACTACCCAAAACGTTACCAAGGTGGGTGGTAAGTCTTACCAGCTCAGCTTTGGCGATCTGCATCGCCATACTGATCTATCTCTTTGCTTTCCGTTTTTTGATGGTAGCTATGACGACCAGTTCCGCTATGTCATTGAGGTGGCTGAGCATGATTTTGTTGGCATAACCGACCATGCCCGTGACCTTTCCAATGGTCAGGTAGACAGCCTTGTGTGGAGGCGAAGCGTTAAGGAGGTAACAAGGCATCGTCTCGTGGGTCGATTTATTCCTTACTTTGCTTATGAGCGAAGCCAGCCACAGACAGACCATAATGTAATCTCTCTAAGGGATGACCTTCTACGCCCGTACGAACCTCATATTCGCGATTTTTGGCAGGAGATTGATGGAGATACCTTTACCATACCCCACAACACGGGAAGGTCTCCCGCGATGGTCCAGGCCTTGTGGTCCTTACACGATAACAAGAAGCGTCCGCTAATGGAAATCTTTCAGGGGTGCCGTGCAAATGCGGATGAAAATATGGCAGCGATGGTCCGACTTGGTTATTCCAAGGGGTACCGCTTCGGGCTGATTGCCAGTAGTGACCATCTTTCTACTCACCGCAGTTATGCATGTGTCTGGTCTCCATTGAGGGAACGGGAATCGATTTTTAGGTCCTTGCAGTCGAGGAGAACCTATGGGGCGACCGACCGTATCGGTCTTATCTTTCGCTATGGGCAAACATGGATGGGGGAAGAAGTGAAGTACCTTAATGGAGAATCTTTCTTTCTCGAGATTGTCGGCACAGGACCGGTAAAAGAAGTACGGGTGATCAAGAATGGAAAGCTTTGGCATTCGTTTTCTCCAACTGAACAGTCGCTTACATTTAAGCAATCACTGAGCCCTGATCCGATCGAAGGAAAAGAAGATTATTATTTTGTCGAACTTGAACAATCGGATGGCAACCGGGCATGGTCCTCGCCAATATGGATTGTTCGATGAAGACCATCTATTTGAAACGTACCATTTCTAATCGATGCCCCCGTTGTGGAGAGGGTAATGTTTTAAATCACCCTTTTAAACGTTTGGATGGGTGTTCTTACTGCGGGTTAAAGTACGAGCGTGAGCAGGGCTTCTTTCTGGGGGGCGTACCGATTAGTTACTTTCTAATCTGCAGTCTTTGGGTGCTTCCCATCATCACTATGTGGTTTTTGGGTTGGTTCTCGCTGGAATGGATGCTCGGTTTATGTATTGGTGGTGGTGTTGTGTTTCCGGTTCTTTCGTACCGCTACTGCCAGGCACTTTGGTTGGGGTTGTACTTTTGCTTCGCCTGGCATGAAATGCCTTTACAGGAGGAGTGAATGAAACACGCTATTCAGGGTTTACCTTAAGATATCGTTAAATTTCAGGATTTATCCTATTATAAAAATCACCAAGTATTTTCCGCCCATGTTCTTTATCTACCACACAGATAACCACATACCAATAGAGGAAAGTGGACTAAGCTACCTGATTCTCAAAAAAACTATTGTGCTTGCTCGCAAGTTTTACATCTAAATGTTCAAATGGGATGGACAGAGTTTGAACCCAAGTAAGTGTCTTTTTTTACAATTGCCGGACCGGGCAAATGTATGGTTGCAGTCTTTACCTTCTTTTAAAAATGAATAAGACAATACCAAGAACTTGGATATACCTCGGATTGGCTTTTGTACTATTCTTTATCTCCTCTCAAATTGTGGGCTTTTCTTTTGAGCTAAGTGGATTATTTGAAACTTTTAGGTTATTTTTAGCTGAGTGAGTTATTGAAAATCATAAACCACTCGGAGATAATATTTCATATCCATTTTTTCCAAATCTTCATTGGGGATTGAATCATAGGTGCCGGATAACCCTGACCTTATAGAAAAATCTTTATCCTCCGATATGGGAAATACCAGAGCTGAATCGTGACTTAGTAAATAGTCTGATAAATCATCCGCCATCGGAAGAAAGCTTAGTTCACTTTCTAGGGACATGAATTGATTGAACTCGTGAAGGTATTCAATACCCAAATCGAGAGCAGGATCTTTTTTTGAAGCAATTGTCTTATTGGTCGAGTCTTCGTATCGAAGAGCACCACCGAAACGAGTTGAAACTTGATAATTTTCTTTTTCAATCCAACGATATTTTAAGCCTAGGGCAGTAGTGGTACGCAGGTTGATCTGCTCGACGGTATCATGTTCGAAATCGCTTCTTAAATACCAGGCCAATTGTTCATGGAAGATCGAATCGTACTCAGCACCGCCCTTCATTTCATCGGTGTCGTTTACTCCATTTGTGGTTTGGGTGTTGTAAGAAAGGAATAAATCGAGTTCACGAAAGTTATTTGAATAAATACTATCCATGCGAAATCCTGCCCCGAGAGAATCGGTATTTCCGGATGAACCGACCAAATCAAAGCCCAATGAGTTTTTCCATTTCATCAACAAACCTTCGTTGTGTTCTTGTTCTTCGATAATCAATGGATCCTCCCCGGATGCGGGCCAAAGATGTTGGATCTTTTCAAAGGATAAGTTTTGGGATTGACTGGAACCTCTAAGGTTTAATTGTTCAATCGGTAAAGGAATGGATTGCCCCGAGAGGGTTTGGTTATCCTCATCACGTACGGTGAGAGAAGAGGAGGAGGACATACTTAGAATGGCAGACAAAGGAATGTTAATCGCATTTGAATAAGTGGTCTCGAAGGTAAGGTTGCCATCTACTACTTCGATGATTTTGCCGTAAAAGATTGACCCGTCTTTGGTTTCCACACGATCGGCCAATAAGTTAAAGGCAAAGACAAGTAGGCTTGTCCAAAATATGAAAGTGAATTGCATGGTATGTACTTACCCAGGAGGCCACTTCATTTGCCTGCCGCCAAGCACATGTACATGCAGATGAGGGACCGTTTCTCCACCATGAATACCATGATTAATCACGGTGCGATAACCCTCTTCCAATCCTAATTCTCTGGCGACTTGAGCAACCGTTATTAACAGATGACCAAGGCTTGATTGATCGGATTTCTCTGCTTCTCCTAGACGGGCTATGACTTTTTTAGGAATAACTAAAAAATGAACCGGGGCTTGGGGCTCAATATCTTTTATCGCGATACAAAATTTATCTTC
>JAQXCL010000050.1 GCA_029251885.1 Opitutales bacterium
GATACGCCCACATACTTGGTTAATTTCAGTTCCCTGGCATTGGTGGTGGGGCTGCCGAGTAAGCGTTCATTTTCCTGCCAGGCATAGGGGGGCCAGTTGGGGACATCATCCCCGAACCAATAATCAAACCCTATGGCATTGGGCCCGCCGGTGATGTGTCCATCAAAATCGATCTTCTGTGCCTGGTTGGTAAAACCACCCCCTTTTTTTGGCCAGTTGTGCCCGAGGTGCCACTTGCCAATCATGCAGGTGGCATATCCTTCTTTCTTGAGCATGGAGGGAAGGGTCAGCCTGCCTGCTTCGATAAGTGGGCGTTCCCATTTGTTGACGATGGCCCGTTTTAGTCGGCTTCTCCAGTGGTAACGCCCGGTAAGTAAACTGTAGCGGGAAGGGGAGCACACACCGGATGCACTATGGGCATCCATAAAGGACATTCCTTTCGATGCGAGGCGATCGAGGTTGGGAGTTTTTAGCCCCAATTTTTCGTTGAAGGCACGAACCGAATCGATCCCCATATCATCGGCATAGATCAGGACGATGTTGGGCTTTGCTTTGGCGAAAGCGAAGGAGCCCAAGATTAACAAGAATGGAAGAAAAAGCCTTATGCTATACATGAGGAAAGAGGAATGGGAGGAATCGAAAATGTCGAAAACTTTTATATAACCGGACTGGTTTCCTCTCTATCTTTGTCCCGTGAGACAGATATCGCCAGCCAGGCAATAATTCCTCCAATTGCGAGCAATACAATTCCACAGATTGGCCAGGCAAAAACTTTGTAGGTGAAACCTGGTTCGAGCACAGACTCTCCGGGGTTGTCCGGCATGTAAAATACAGTAACTTTTTTTCCTTTATGATATTTTTTGGCAATTTTTTGGGCACTTGCTTTTGCATTTGTATTACTGCTGTAGCGGGTAACTCCCATTACAGTGACACTCTTTGATTTACCCAAGTATCCATGGTCTGAGTAGCTAATGCGGGTGCCCATGAAACTCTTATCGTTTACCGAATAGGTGTAATCAATTTTGGGCTGGTACTTCTTTTGATTGAGCGGGGTTTTGTTTGTTCCCGAGCCAGTTCTCCTAACTTTTTCTTCCTCCACTCGTGAGTCGATAATCTTACCATTGGTTGAGGGCCAGCCTGAACTGGCAAGGGAACGCATGACTGCACGCCAGCCAAAAAACGAGGCTGCATATCCACCCGCGAGAAGTAGAAGAATGAAACTCCAAAGCCAAAACCTTTTCATAGGATAAATCTCAGAGAATATACGATCTATTCTTCTGACAAGGAATATTTGTTCTACCCGTTGTGGATCTAATTATGGAAACTAGGTTGCCTGCCTAATTTAAGAATATGGGTTCTAGGAGTATTTTAGAATCTTCAAGGAGATAGGACTCACCAAGATCGGCAAGTGCGGTTTCCAATGTTTTTTTCTGCCAAAGGGGATGGGTGAGAGAAGGGTTTAGGTCGTGAAGGGGGCGTAAGACAAAGTCGCGTTGTAAAATGCCGGGGTGGGGGAGTTTCAGATCGGGGAGGTTTAGAGTTTCCTCTCCATAGAGCAAGAGGTCGAGATCGATCACCCGTGGGCCGTTTTCCCTGATCACTTTTTTCCCAAGCTTTTGTTCGGCTTCCTGCAAGCAGGCGAGCAGATCGAGAGGAGGAAGTTTAGTCGATATCTGAGCCGCGGCGTTGTAAAAATCGGGTTGGTCAGAAAAGCCGTATGGTTTGGAACGATAGAGCTTGGAAACTTTTAAAACCTTTGAGAATGCAGTAAGTAATTCAAGAGCTTTGCGAAAGGTCGCTGGTGGGTCTCCAAGGTTACCACCCAGTCCAAGATAGACATCAGCACTCAACCTCTACTCGGATGGCAGACAAGCCGAGCTTGTTGATATAGCGCGGTTTGTTGATGATTAATCGTACTGAATCGGCCGGAAATTTTTCTTTCAGTCCCTTGCTCAGTTGGTCGGCCAAGCGTTCGATGGTTTTGCCATCGTAATTTCCACAGTAATTACGGATGTGTTCAATGACATCGCGATAGTCAATCCCATCCGCCAAATCATCAGACTGAGAAACCTGAGCAAATGAATGTTCGATCTCCACAGATACGGTGAGATCTTGCGGAGCGTATAATTCCTCCTCCAATAGTCCGATGCGGACCATGACTTCAATATCTTCGAGTACGATCTTTCCCATAGTTTTAAAATTAGAAAAGGAGATTTCTAATCGGTTGAATCGATCAGGGCGAGCCCCTTTGCCACATCCAATGCCTGTACGGTTTCGCGAACATCGTGGGCACGGATTATTTCTGCACCCCGGGCAACCCCGCCAAGGGCAGAACAAAGGGAGCCTCCCAGACGGTCAAGGGGGTCGGGGGCGTTGCAAAGATGATCAATCCAGGACTTGCGCGAAGATCCCAGCAGGATGCCCCAGCGAGGATCAATCAATTGATCCAACTCTCTCATTAATGCGAGGTTGTGTTCAAGGGTCTTGCCAAATCCGATTCCCGGATCGATCCAGAGCCTGGGAAGTTCGAGGGCTTGTAGGTCTTCTGCCTTTGTATCAAAAAAGGCTCGTACTTCCTCAACCACATCATCGTACTTTGGAGAGTCCTGCATAGTTTGTGGCGACCCTTGGGTGTGCATCAAGACATATCCTGCCTGAAAGCGGGCAGCATGTTCGAGCATGTCTTGGTTACCCCCCGAGATATCGTTTAGGATGGAAATACCGGCTTGAAGACCAGCAAGAGCAACCGCTGGCTTGGTGGTGTCGAGCGAAAGAACAAAGTTTTCTTTGAGCAACCTTTCGATAACGGGGAGCACACGGGCGAGTTCATCCTGCTCGCTGACCGGTTCGCTTCCCGGGCGGGTACTTTCACCACCGAGGTCGATGATTTGAGCCCCTTGTTCGACCATGTGGCTTGCATGGGCAACCGCATCTTCAGGGCTGAGGAATTGACCGCCGTCGGAAAAAGAATCCGGAGTGAGGTTCAGAATTCCCATTACCGCAGGGTAGCGTAGGCTTACAGACTTGGCGTTTAATTGATAATCAGGCACAGGCCTCTTCAATCAGAGAATCATAGATTTGGCGAACCTGATTGAAAATGATGTCCCCACGTGAATTCCATCCGAGTTCGGATAGGGAACTTAGAGGGGCAACTCCTCGACCCGTTCCACAGAGAAGGATTTCATCGAAGTCGGAAAGCTCGCTGTCCTGAGGAATTCCTCGTGTGACGGAAAATTGGGAATTTAAATGGGGAAGAAGTTGACGAAGTACGATTCCCTGGAGAATGAATTTTTCTGGAATAAGCAACTTTTTACCCGAGGAGAAAATAAGGTTGGAGGTGGCAGTTTCCCGTAGGTTATTGTCCTTGGGGTCGATAATTATCCAGTCTTCTTTTTCCACTTCTAATTTGGACAGAGCACCATAAAGGTCTTTCTCTGCGGTCGATTTAGCCAAGGGTTCTGGCCGGCGATAGTTTAAAAGCCAACCTTCAACGGGATTGCCATCTGAATTTGCCGGGCGGTCACTCAATCCAATCAGGTCATCAAATAGACAAATTCGCATGAGGCCGGAATAATCATTACCGAGATCACTTAGGTAAGATCTTAGCCGTCCAGAAATTTCTGTTGAGTCGGGAATCCAGCTTAAATTGAGCCGTCTAGCTGAATCAAGCAATCGGTCGAGGTAATCTGCAAGAAAGGGAGTTTTCCTGTTTGGATAGACACGAAAGGTGGAAAAAGCACCGGGGCGACCCCAGGGCTCAGGATGAATTTCGGGTTTCCCCACTGTCGTCCAAGCTTGCATTACGAATGTTTTCGATCAGCTGATTTCCTGATAGAGTTAAAAAAGATTCCGGATGATACTGCAAGCCAAAGAGTTTGCGCTCCAAATCCTCAAAACTCATGGGTACTCCGCCTATCGGGTCGTGACCAGTCATGCGGAGGGAAGGAGGTAGTGCGGGCAGGCTTGATGGGTCAATCTGTAGGGAATGATATCGGGCGACTCGTAAAATATCGCCCATTCCACTGTAGGTGGCGGAGGAAGGATCGACCGATATATCCGTTTCCACCCCGTGAAGTACCCGGGGTTGGCGGGTTATGCGGGCACCTTCCCGCTCTAGAATCAGTTGGAATCCAAGGCAGATCCCAAGGATGGGCAACTTGCCACGCCATTTATCATAGATTGCCTGAGTTTCTGGATAATCTGCCGGGCTGCCTGGCCCGGGGGAAAGTACGAGCATATTTGAACATTTTACGAGTTCGAGGCTTACCTTCTTTCGATCGACTACATGTATCTCATCGAATCCGGCAAGCAAGTGCTCGAGATTGCGGGTGAATGAGTCCTGATGGTCAATAAGCAGGATCATTGCAAAAGGTCGAGCAAAGCTTGTGCCTTGATTTGATTTTCACGATATTCGTATTCCGGAGTGGAGTTGACTACGATGCCTCCACCCGCCTGGGTGTAGCAACGATCTTCCAAAATTAACATCGAACGGATGATTAGATTGAGTCGCATATCTCCCCCGTCTTCAAGGATACCAAAACTCCCGGTGTAGGGTCCACGAAAGCAGGGTTCCAGGCGATCAATCCACTCCATAGTTCGGGTTTTGGGACATCCAGTAATACTACCACCTGGGAGCATGCCTCGGAGAATGTCCGATAAGTTAATTTCCGAACGGAGCTTCCCACGAATGGTCGAAACCAGGTGGTGTAAATGGGAGTAGGTTTCAACTTCGCGAAATCTTTCCAGCCTTACACTCCCTGGTACGCAGAGTGTGGACAGATCATTACGTTCCAAATCTACGAGCATGTTGTGCTCGGAAACTTCTTTTGGATCTCCCAGGAATTGTTCGATGACCGAATGATCGGAAGCATTGGACTCACGGGCATAAGTTCCACCGATTGGACGGGTAACAATCTCTTTTCCCGTTTTTTGAACCACCACTTCTGGAGAGCAACTAACAATGGAAAACTCAGGAGTTTTTAAAAGAAAGGCTTCAGGGGCAGGGTTTGCTCGAGAGAGTTTTGCATAGGCAAGGAGAGGATCGATCTGTGCATTCGCTTCGAACCGTTGAGAAATTTTGATCTGATAAGTTTCACCATCGAGAATGGCTTCGCGGGCCTGGCGAAATAGGTTCTTATATTCCTGGAAACTCAGGTTGCATTGCTGGTTAGTTGAGCGAAAGACAGGAAGGAGCGGATCAATTGAGCATTCCAGTAATTGAACGATTTCCTCTTCACGACCAGGTACGCACGATTCCACGGTTGTGGATTGATCGCCCAAACGAAGGATGGTGGAGGGACGCCCAAACCAGCCTTCGGGCACGGTCAGGTCACGGGGAGCGGATAGATTTAATCCAAAATGAGCGGCGAGAAATTCATACCCAAAAAAGCCTACCCAACCTGAAAAAGAAAGTGCATTGGGCGCTTGGGGAGGATTTGATAATTTTTCGATCCCGCTTGCCGGGTCAGAACTTTTTAATTTGAACAAATCTGAAAAATCAAGGTAGGCAGTATGCCCACCGTTTGGATCTGCCCGAACCGCTAAATTTTCAGGCCTTAAAGCTTGGAGTCGTTCCAGCGGAACGGCTAGAGGAAGTTCAATCACGGCAAATAATTAAGTAATTCAGAAAAGCAGGAAATTTGTTCATTTTCTAATTTGGGTTCTCCGTAAAGAAGGGCAGACCATCCGGCCTTGCGTGCACCGAGAAAATCGCGGGAGTGACTATCTCCAAGGTGGAGGATTTCATTTGGTTTTCGGTTCATGGTTTGTTCGACTTTTCGAAAAATTTCCAGCTCGGGTTTTTCGCATCCCATTTCACTGGAGATAAATAAATGATCGAAAGCCTGATCAATTTTTAGATCGGCAAGTACACTGCGTAGACGGGCATCGTTATTGGAAAGCACCGCCAGTTCATAGCCCCGTTCACGCAAGGTGTTTAGTGTTGATTCTGCCTTTTCTGCCAACTTCCAACATTCTCCTTTGGCAAAAAGGTTCCACAATTCTTCAAACAAAGGATCGAGGTTTTTATCCCTTGCAAAAGGGCGAAAGGTTTGGGTAACCACTTGGCGCCAAAATTCGCTTTCTTCTCCCTCATTTGTTTGTTCACAGGTCTGTAACCTGCCAAAGGTTTTATAAAATTCTTTATCCACTTCTTCATCCGACACTTCGATTCCATGTTCGCGGGCAGTCCGACCATACACTGCACCAACTGAGGGCCATGGACGAACAAGAGTGCCAGCGGCATCAACGGTGAGTAATCGAATAGACATAGGGTGGATTGGAGAGGGATTGATAAGAATGGTGAGCAAACTGGGAAGGTTGCGCTAATGAACCTATTTGCTTATTACGATGATGATGGCAAGGAAGAGAGAATTTCCCAAAGGTATAGGTTTTGCACTTTGCCTGATTGGATCGTCTTTTTTAGGACTTGTGTATCCCGAATTTTTATTTGGAAGAGAATGGGTTGATGACCAGTTGATCTCGAATTTGGCAACCTTGTGCATCTTTTTTTTTCTTGGACGGGCAATCAATCTTACAGGCTTGTTTGATGTCATAATGCAACCAAGTAATGTTTTACTCATACAGAGTTGCATTTTTTTAGTACCTTGGACTTGTGCTTTTGGACTTATGCAATTTGGCTTTTTACAAGAAGTCCAAGTTGGATGGTTTTTCCTGTTAGTTTTACCTACCACGGTTTCAAGTTGCGTTGTTTATTCGAAACTTGCGGGTGGTAATGGCGAGTTTGCCCTTACACACTCCTTTCTATCAAACATTCTAGCACCCCTCCTTATTCCTTTTTTATTTGCACCGTTCATTTCTTCGTCAGTGGATTTTACGTGGTCTATTTATCAACAAATATTCATCTTTATTTTGTTACCCCTTACACTTGGACTTGGATCTAGGTATTTTCGTTTTGCATGGGCGAAGGAACCAAAGAAGGGCGAAGCGTTGGTTCCTCCCTTTTGTATTCTTGTTTTATCCTACTTAGCTTTTGCACGGGTATCCTCAGGCGGAATGTTTCAGTTGGGTTTGAACGAATTGATCATTTCTTTACTTGTTTGTTGGATCGGAATGTCCGCTCTTGCCTGGTTAGCAGGCAGATTAATTTATAAAGATAAAGGAATCCGGGTAAGTGCTTACTTTATAATATCCCAAAAATCCTTGGCAACCGGCATACCCTTGGCATTTGCAATAATTCCAAACGATCACGATTCGCTCTTCGCTACCATGATTATTCCCATAACTGCTTATCATTTGTTTCAATTACTAATGGGGGCACTACTCGTTTCTTGGATGAACTCCGCAAAGGTCAAATAGTTGTAATGGATGGTTCGTTTCTTGCATGGTTTAAGTATTCGTATTTGAATACGCACTTGGAACAATGAAAGATTATACTGCAATAGCTAATGCCTCATCCAAGCTCGTTGAGCTTTTAGGTAATTGTGTCGAATTTGGAGAACAAGCCAGAGAAGCCGCATCCTATGACGGGCTCAAGGTAAGCTTTCTTCCTGATGCCGTTATCCGGGTCAATAAGGCAGAGCAGGTTGGAGATGTCCTAAGGATTGCTAATGAGCATGCAATCCCTGTAACCACGAGAGGAGCGGGATCATCCCTTACGGGTGGAGCGACCCCAATAGCGGGCGGATGGGTACTCGATCTTTCGAGGTTGAATCATTTGGATATCGACGAGAGTAATCAGCTTGCAAGATGCGGGCCGGGAGTAGTGGTGGCCGATTTACAAAGCCTGGCAGCGGAAAGTGGATTGTTTTATCCGCCCGATCCATCCTCTAAGAAATTTTGTACAATTGGGGGGAATATCGCTTGTAATGCTGGTGGTCTGCGCTGTGTGAAATATGGGGTGACCCGGGACTATGTACTGTCTCTGGCAGGATATCTCGCAAGTGGAGAATATGTGGAGTGGGGCAGGGCGACTCGTAAGTTTGCTACCGGTTATAATGTGAGGGATTTGTGGATTGGAAGTGAGGGTACATTAGGTGTGGTAACCGAGGCAACTTTGCGACTTGTGGATCTTCCTTCAAGGACGCACACCTTTCTTGGAGTTTTTGAAAGCGATGAGGTTGCTTTGTCCTCACCTGGGGAACTTCGCAAACTTGGTCTACGACCTTCTATTCTTGAATACCTTGATCGATGGACCATTGATTGCCTGCAAAAATACGTAGGTACGGATGTTTTCCCCGGTATCGCTCCCCATCCTATGCTTCTGATCGAACTGGACGGTTCGACAATTCAGGTGGATGAGCAGGCCAAGAAATTGGAAGGCTGGTTAAAAAAGACTGCCCTTGCTTATCGTTCCGCTCACTCCTTGGAGGAGGCTGAGGAATTGTGGGAAGTTCGGCGCCAGGGATCTTCTTCCATGAAAAAACTGGCCTCTACAAAATTAAATGAAGATGTGGTTGTGCCCTTGGACAAACAAGTGGAATTAGTTGAAGCAGTCGAAAGATTAAGGGCAGGTTATGGAATTAAAATTGGAGTCTTTGGACACTGTGGAGATGGCAACTTGCATGTTAATTTAATGTACGATGAAGAAAATTCCGAGGAAACCAGTCGTGCGGTATCCGCCCTTAAAAAATTGATGAGCAAAGTCATCGAACTTGGGGGGGCGATTAGTGGGGAACATGGAGTGGGACTGGCTAAGACTCCTTTTGTACGCGAACAATTTAATCCTGCGGAGTGGCGGGCAATGCTGGCGATTAAAGAGGCTCTTGATCCAAACAAAATTTTAAATCCAGGAAAAATTTTTGACGTTTTCCATCCTTGGGAACAAAAAAAGAAATCTGTGACATTGTCATGGGAAATTGAACACGAAGAACCAAAACCACAGGAAGTATGAAAAAGCCCTATCTATTCGCACTCATCCTCAGCTTGCCTTTCTTATCTACTTTTGGCCAAGACGAGAAGCTCTATCCATGGACTGATTTGCAGGGCCGCACTTTACAGGCGTCATTTATTTCTTTCGATAATGTCGCTCAAACCGTAACCATCAAATGGAACGGTAATGTCTTTCCACTTCCCCTCAATACTTTATCTGTTCCTTCTCAACAGTTAGCAAAACAACTGGGTACTCCAGCACCAAAAGCACAAATTGCTTCTTCGCCTTTTGATGAAGTTGTTCCGGCTATGCCTACCGAAGCACTCGGACCCGAGGCTTTGGATATCGAGCATGACTGGAAGAGTGCCGATGGAAGAAGCATGCAAGCAAAGTTTATCTCTTTAGTCGGAGATCAACTTACTGTTTTGATGAATAAAGGTGCGAACGAATTTACCATAGCTTTGAGTAAGTTTTCAGACGAGTCTCAGGCATTGGCGAAAGTTTTACAGGCAGTTGCGAAGAAATACCGTCCTTCCCCTCCCAAACCTGCTGCACTTGTAAAACCTGTAAAAGTAGTTCCCCCCAAAGTTGTGGAAGCTGACTTGGATAAGATGCACACATGGACAAGCTCCGATGGACGCCCACTACAGGCATCATTTGTATCTGCAGATGATAAGGGAGTAGATCTTAAAATTCGTGGTCGTTCCAGTCCGATGTCATTGCCTTGGACGAAACTGGATCCGCAAACAATCGCCTTGGGGAAAGCCCTGCAAAAACTTAAAAAGTCCTTAGTTCCCACAATACTTGGGGGAGGAGAAAAAGTTCTTGAAAGGTATGGCTCCGGAAAGTGGAAAGGATACAATACTTACCTTGAGAGTGTCGCTTTTGAAGGTGGTTTGCATGCTAACGGTAGATTAGCACATATTTGGTTGCTGGATGAAGATGGTGCCCGAGTGCAAAAATCTCCCATCGTAATAGATATTTACGGGTATACAAAATCAACAGGGAAGGGTTGGACGAGAAGACGTGTTAAAAGCCTTGCTTCATCCCCTCCCGTATCACAGGACCGTCGAACAACTACCGTAAAAGGGGAATGGGAAAATGGCTCTACTTTTGAATATAGTTTTGAGTTCTCTCACGCTGGTATGTCTTTTTGGGGAAAGGTAAAAGAGCCTAAAAGTGAAGAGTTTCCATCCATTCTGAGGATAGATTTAAAAGCTCCCTCAATTATCGATGCAGCGAACGCAACATTTGAACAAATTAAAGAAGCCGCGGGTGATGGTGCTCTTTATGTTGACCCCGTTGCCGGGAAGACACTTAAATTTCCCTTTGATGAGAAATGGGATGATATTAAAAAGGGTTTTTCTAAAGGTGGAAAATCTGTGGATTACAACCCAATCAAATATGCTGAGTTTAGAGGATCTCCCTTTGGTGAACATAGAATTAAAGTAAAATCTGCAAGCACAAGATCGGCATATTTGTCATGGTGGGATGGATACTCTCAAGTATTTCCCGTGCAGGGGGCCTTCATTCTTTTGAAGAGTATGGATGGGCATGAAGCAGGATCTTCAAAAACCCCCGGTGATTTCAAGCAGAGGTTAGAAATTAAAAAAAGCGAACGCTTGGACTTAAAAGTTATTCGCGGGGCAGGTTGAGGGATTGCTAATATTTGTTAAGCTTTTATTTTTTTTACTTCCCGCATTTTCCCTGTTTGGGGAGCGGGTAAGGGTTGCATCCTACAATGTAAAAAATTACCTGGTAATGGATCGCTTAGTTGCTGGTCATTGGCGTAAGGACTACCCTAAACCAGAAATTGAAAACGGTATAATTCGTTCCATGATTCGCCGAGTGAGTCCAGATATATTGGCATTGCAGGAGATAGGAGAACCATACTACCTCAATGACTTATGGAGAGATTTGAACGCCTCAGGAATTGGCCATTATAAACATTCCTACTGGGTGCGGGGAGAAAACGATGAACAGCGCCACCTTGCGTTGCTAAGCAGATTGCCAATTATCTCAAAAAAATCTCATCTTGACATAGAGTTTTCATATTTTAACCAGACCCTGCGATCAAGAAGAGGGTTGATGGAGGTTGAATTTCGTACCAAGGGAAAAACCTGGAGGTTGTTTAATCTTCATTTAAAGAGCAAGTGGACAGAGAGAAAGGATGATCCCCAGGCTGCGGATTTACGAGAAAAGGAAGCACGGGCAATGAGGGATTTTATCCGTCAAACCTATCCGCCTGAGACCAACCCAACCCACATGATCGTTGGAGATTTTAATGATTTCAAAAATACCGCCCCTTTGAGACGCTTTCTCAAAGTGAATAAAACAGTCTTAAGTCATATGCTTCCCTGTCGGGATAGCCTTGGGTATTTTTGGACTCATTACTATGCCAAGCAAGATAGTTATGACCGTTTGGATTATCTTTTGACCAGTCCATCCATGAACAAGTACTATTTGGACGGTTCGGCAAAAATTGCTGATTACTTACGCTGTCTCGAGGGCTCCGATCACCGCATGGTCTACGCGGATTTTGAGTTTTAAGTAATCGAAATTAATAAAAGTGTAAATCTGTGGAGGTTACACCGGTTCTACACGGGCCTATTCCTTCGTGTACCTCTATATTCTTTGCTTTGGATAAATTTCTGATTTCTGGATACCTCCATGAATCGTCCACCAGAATAATACCACCTTTGGAAATAAATTTCTGGGCTTGTTGAAAGCAAGTCGTTCTCGCAGACCATGTGGAATCTGGTCCAAAGTGATCTTCTCCATCTACGACTACAAAGTCCACTTCATGATCAAGGGCATTTAAATATGCACAGTTCTCGAAGGCTTCTTGATTATCTAAATTTATTTCGGCTAGCTTTAATTGTATGGAAGTTAACTTAGATTGACTAACCTTAAGATTAACCTCTTCAAACCATTTGGTGTCGTGTTCGATCGAGTTAACCGAGTGGGAATTTTTACCTAAAAATAATGTCGACCCCCCAGAGCCCCACTCGAAAACCTTTGATGAATCAGTAATCTTTTTTTCAACATGGCGAATAGAAGAAAGACTCCACCAAGGAAGTTGTAAGTCCAATGGAGATTGAGAGCCTAAAGAATTTTTTAGATAGAACGGAAGGTCGAATGGTCGATTTGCCAAATGCAGCAATACTTTT
>JAQXCL010000054.1 GCA_029251885.1 Opitutales bacterium
TAACGGTTTGGTTCATAAGTTGAAGTTAGATGGATATTGTTTTGAACAAATAATAATTAAGGGCGAAAACCAAAGGACCCACGATACCAGGATAACCACGAATAGGTCCGTCGGGGATTATCCAGTGCACCGATAACAGACTCGGCATCCTTCAACCCACTTGCACCTGCCAGCGCTTGCAGGGCTGATATTTGAGAAGATGTGCGAACCTTGGCTTCTGCATCTAGCATTTCTGTAAAATCATCCATGGGATTACTGACCTCTGGGATTTCAATCACGTCGAAATCATCCCCCAACTCT
This sequence comes from Opitutales bacterium, assembly GCA_029251885.1. GTDB lineage: Bacteria > Verrucomicrobiota > Verrucomicrobiia > Opitutales > Seribacteraceae > Chordibacter. Next base: position 301 of record JAQXCL010000054.1, read on the forward strand.
GCTAATTCAGCCGCCCGGTCAATGGCATCATATAAACCGCCAAGTTCCTGCACCAAACCAAGTTCATGGGCATCCTCTCCCACCCATACTCTACCCTCAGCATACTTATGAACGGTCTCAGGACTGAGCCCACGCCCATTGGCTACAAGACCCACAAATTTACCATAGAGAGATTCAACATGGGTTTGTAAAACTTTCATTTCCTGCTGAGTTTTCGGACGGGAAACTCCAAGCAGATCAGCAGACGGATGCGTCTTTACCGAGTCGAAAGAGGCCCCAAACCGAGCACCAAGACCCTGAAGGTTGGGAAGTAACCCGAACACACCAATCGATCCGGTAATGGTTTGTTCATGGGCGAGTAAAAGATCACAATCTGTGGCAATCCAATACCCGCCAGATGCTGCCACTGCACCCATTGAAACCACCACTGGTAAACCTTCTTTGCGGGCACGACTAATCTCCTGCAAAATGGCGTCCGATCCTGAAACACTACCACCTGGACTGTTTACGCGCAGGACAATTGCCCGACAATTTTCATCGTTCCATGCCGAGCGTATCCGGCTGACGATCTTGCTTCCTCCAACCATGGATCCATCATCCGCCCATCCGTCTACGATAACGCCCTCGACATAAATCACTGCAACCTCAGGATTACGAAAGTGTCCTTCAGCACCCTGAAGGGATTCACCAGGTTGCGGGCGGTCCAAATAGTCAATCAGAGCAACCTCCTCGTAACAATTGTCATCCTCATTCAAGGCTCCCTTTTCGATAATCAGATCGATAAATTGATCATGGGTAAGGATTTTATCAATCAATCCATTCTCCATTGCATCTTCCGACTCAAATAAAAAGTTGGTAGCCAAGGTGGTATTCAATTCATCAAAAGAAAGATCTCTCCGCTGGGCAATAAATCCGAGATAATCAGCCCAGCGAACATCTAACAACCGTTTGATTTGTTCGCGGTTTTCAGGGCTGTAAGCATTAGAAGTAAAAGGTTCAACCGCACCTTTGTATCGACCCGTACGAATGACCTGTACACCAACCCCATATTTCTTGAGAGTATCTCCGAGAAATAAATCTTCACTGGCCAAACCATTCAGAAGCAAAGTGCCCGATGGATCCATATACAATTCATCGCATGCGGCAAAAACCAGGTAATCGAGTTGGGAAGGACTGTGACAGAACCCAATCACCGGCTTACCTGAGCTCTTAAAATCCTCCAAGCCCTCGATCATTTCACTAACAGTTGAATACCCGCATCCATAATCCTGTGGCTGAAAACTTCCTTCCACCAAAATCCCCGAAATTCGTCTGTCCGTCTTTGCCTTTCTCAAGGCATCTAGAACCTCCAGTAAATGAGCCTGCATCGGCCTAACTTCATTAGTCAAGGCTTGTTCGGCAACATCCTCAAAGGTTAGCCCACCTGGACGCTCAGTCAGATTCATTGTAAGGTCGAGCACAAGAAAGGAAGAATCTCTAATTTCTGGCTTTGGACTTTCGAGAAATGAAGCAAAAATTCCCCCAAGAAGGAAGAAAAAGACCAAAGCAAAAAGAATGGTCGAAACTATTGATACAGCGAATTTTCGCAGAACTTCGGAGAAAAACTTTTTCATTCGTTAAATATAAGAAAAAACACCCGATTAGACCAAAGGTCGAAGAAAAACTTTGCCTGTCTTCGGAAATCCACCATCGTGCGATAGTCATGGATGACGAACCTCTAAGCGTGGAACGCAAGGCCTTGCGTATTAATTTGGACCCTGCCAAGTATGGTACTTTTGCCGAAATTGGAGCGGGTCAGGAAGTGGGCAGAAATTTTTTCCAGGCGGGTGGAGCTGCTGGCACGGTAGCAAAAACCATTTCTGCTTATGATATGAAATTCAGCGACTCTATTTATGGAAATGCCGGTCGCTATGTTTCCCGGCAGCGGTTGGTACAAATGCTCGAGCTTGAATTTGATCTACTCGACCAACGTCTCAACCAAGATCGTGGTAACAAATCTACCTTTTTTGCATTTGCTAATACATTGGCCGCTCTTAACTACGATAAAACCAACGAGTGCCATGGTTGGATGGGTATACGCCTACAACTTGAACCATTGGGGAAACCACATGATATCATTTTGCATGTCCGTATGCTTGATCTTGATAACCGTTTACAACAAGACGCCATTGGCAGACTCGGGGTAAATATTGTTTATGGTGCTTTTCACTTACGGAATGATTCGAGTAAGTTCATTTCCGGATTGCTTGACGAGATTGGACCCGACCGTATTGAGGTGGATATGATTGAATTCAATGGGCCGGATTTCGAAAAGAAGGACAACCGCATCCTCTGCCTTGAACTTATCCGCAACGGACTTACCCATGCCGTTATGTTTGATGAAAAGGGCTATGTGGTACAAGCCGCAGAAAAACTTTACAAACAATCCTGCTTGATTGAGCGCGGAAACTTTCGTCCATTGACAAAAGTTAACCTCGATATGCTGGAACAAGCCAAAGCTCAATTTATTAGTCGGGAAGAGGTTGATGGATCCAAGCTAAAAGTATTTATGGAACTTACCCTAGGTTCGTTGGGAGACGACGGTGATGTGGATCATGATGATTTTATCGCCCGCATCGAAGTGATTAATGCCTGCGGTTACGGTGTTTTGGTGACTAATTATTTTGAATATTATCGATTATCTTCATATTTACGAAGGCTGGTCAAAGAACCGATCGGCTTAGTGCTGGGGCTTAACAACCTAGCCGATATCTTTAAAGAGGAATACTATTCCAGCCTGGATGGTGGAATTCTTGAAGCCTTTGGTATTTTATTTAAAGAAAACCTCCGTATCTATGCCTATCCAATCGAACAGGAAACCTTTGATGCATACAGCCAGCAAATGGGTAGAGGGGATAATGTGGAAGCAGTCGCTAACGAGGATGGATTGATTACCATAGACAACCTGGTTGTCGCAGAAAACCTGAGGAATCTTTACAAATATGTTCGGGAAAATGGATTTCTTGAAACCATTGAACATTGCGATCGTGAAAACATGAAACTCTTTTCACGGGATGTTTTTCAAAAAGTATGTTCCCGCGAAACTGGATGGCAGGACCCCCTCCCCCAACCCGTCCACGAGATGATTGAAGCAAAAGGCCTGTGGACTTGTTAAACTAGGTTTAGTTAACTGTCTAATTCCAATGTATCTTTCCAACCCGCAACGAATAAAAAAAGTATTGCTGCATTTGGCAAATCGACCATTCGACCTTCCGTTCTATCTAAAAAATTCTTTAGGCTCTCAATCTCCATTGGACTTACAACTTCCTTGGTGGAGTCTTTCTTCTATTC
>JAQXCL010000069.1 GCA_029251885.1 Opitutales bacterium
GGTAGTCACCTTTATAGCTTTCACCGTTTACCCATAGAAATCGACCGGTGCCATGCCTGAGATCGTCTGCGTATTCGCCATCATAAGTAGATCCGTCCAACCATCTGTAAATTCCAGAACCATGTTTTTCCCCGTCACGATTGATTTCTCCCTCATAGGTACCGTCCGAAAAGTCCAATTTTGAGATGGATTTGTTTTGGCAGCTAAAAATAAGAAAACAGGTGGAAAGACAGATAATAGTCTGTATGGACTTGTAAGACATGATCGATTTATCCAAAATCATAGTTTGCTTTCGGGCAAGCGTGTAAATTTAGAGAATTTTAACGGAATAGATATTTTCCCGATATTGAATTGCCACTTTTCTGCAAATAATAAATAAAGTCCATTCCTAAAGGAGAGGTGGCAGAGTGGTCGAATGTGCCCGACTCGAAATCGGGTGTGCCGCAAGGTACCGGGGGTTCGAATCCCTCCCTCTCCGCCAAACAATTACTCGAGTAAATTAACGATCGTAGAAGGCATTGATTTTATCAGCCACATCCCGAAAGGAAATATCGGCAGAATAAACAATTTTGAATTCTTCAATCGCCTCTTCTTTCTTTCCCATAGCTTCAAAGCAGCAGCCCAACTGATAGATGGCATCTTTTTTACGTTCATCCATAATTTGAATGTCCGCCTTGAGAAGCTTGAATTGTTCAAGTGCCAGATCAAAAAACTTCTTGTTCAAGTATGCACGCCCCAAAAATAATATAGCATCCAACCGTACCTTTGCATTTCGTTGTGCAAGTTGAAAGTGCGGTAAGCAGGTATCATATTCTGCTTCTTCAAATAGGATACATCCAAGTTCATAGCGGTATCCATATTCGTTAGGATATCTTTTGACCAAGGACTCAAGTTGGCTTCGCTGAAATTTTTTCTTGGCCAAAATTGCATCAGTAAGGCCTTTCTGGGTCTGGGCGTTGTCAGGATCATTAGACGAGGCTTTTTCCCATTGCTCGATGACTTCCTCGTAATAGCTCAAGGTTAATTGACGTTCTTTTTCTTCTAGGGAGACATCTCCCTTTCCTGCTTCTAATTTGCGGGCTTGCTGGATCCAGGCAATGGCATTTTGCAAGTCTCCATAGCGTTGGTAATAATCACTGAGCTGCCTGTAGTGGTTGAGGTTTTGAGGTTCCGCTTGGACATTATCATATGCTTGTCGAATTAAGCCTTCTAGTCCCTTTGCGTCATTGACAGTTTTAGCAGATTGTTCAAGTGCTTCAGCTTCTTCTTTGTTCTTAAGTTGTTCACGAAAATTAGATGATCCTTCCCATTTTCCTTGAGTCATGGCTACGGCAACCGAAGCCCGCTTCATCATATCCTCAGCATCTCCATCGGATGGGTTAATTCCCAGGATGGCATTTCCAGTTTGAATGGCTAAATCAGACTGTCCAGATTCTAGATAGGCGTTTGCCAGCTTTTTGAGGTTGGTAAGGTCTTTGGGCTGAATCGAACGAATGGTTTCATAGGCAAAGACAACGGTTTCGTTCATTTCCAGTTGAGCACAGGCATCAGCAAGCATGTGATGGGCACCAATGTTAAAGGGATTTTTAGCAATAAGTTCTTCTGCTGAGCCAATTGCCAACTCCGGATCCTTGCCTGATTTACTTCTCAATAGAAAAGGAGCATTTGTGATCTTGCCGAATAGCGAGCTCATACCCTTGTTCGAATTCTTAGCAACTTTGAACTGTTGTCCTCTTAGTCGTTTGCGTAGTTCCAAACATCCGGGAGATTGCTTGAGAATTGCTGAGTAGATATCGATGGAGTAATTAGTGTCTTTGGCAATGGCTCGATCAGCGCCTTCTAATTGCTTAATTTGCCGTGGGTCTAAGTCGGCAATTTTAATTTCTTCGATCATAATGCAAAAAACATAAGGAGCTAACCATATTCAGGTTGACGACAACGAATTTTGAATGGCTAGTTTAAGGATATGGAAACTTGAATGTACTAATTTTTCAGAAGTAGCTTCCACCAGTAGCCGCACTTTCGATTCTGTGCCTGAATAACGAATTAAAATGCGACCCTCGTCTTTAAGGATTTCTTCTTCTTTTTGGACAGTTTTAAAAAGTTCGGGCAGTTCTTGTATTGGAACTTTTTTGGAAACCTCAAAGGATCCAGACAAGGAAGGCCACAATATAATTTGCTTGGCCAGATCTTCGAGTAAACGAGATTGATCTTTCATTGCGTGGAGGACGGAAAGAGCAGCAAAAAGACCATCACCTGTGGGTAAGAAATCTGTACAAATAATATGACCGGATGATTCACCGCCCCAATTGCATCCGGCTTCCAACATTTTTAAATAAACATTTTTGTCTCCAACATCAGATGTAAGGGTGGAAATGTCCATTTTAGAAAGTGAGGCCCCAAGTCCACTATTACTATGAATAGTGGCAACAAATTTGGATGCGTCTAATTTTCCGTCGCGTTGTGCTTGCAAAGCAAGAAGACCAAGAATTTGGTCGCCATCCACAACTCTGCCCTTCGAATCCACAAATCGTACACGATCTCCATCCCCGTCATGAGCGATTCCTAAATCGGCCTGCTCTTTTTGTACGAGCACTTGTAAAGATTGTAAATCCTCGGAGCCACACCCTTTGTTGATTATCCCTTCTCCACAATGGGAGGTAATCACAGATGCACCCAATTCTTCAAAAACTCTAGGGGTCGTCTCGCAAGTCGCGCCATTTGCTAAGTCAAAGCAAACACTTGTGCCAGAGAGGTTTAGTTCTGAGAAAAATCTCGGAACCTGGGACAGATAGTCCTTTACCAATGGTTGGGGATGACTGGTGTAAGAATCATGGTGGGCGGCATGATTTTGATCAATCAGGCTTTCGAGGATTTCTTCCTCTTCTTGCTCGAGCTTTGTTCCAAGGGAGGAAAAACATTTGATTCCATTGTCCGGGTGGGGGTTATGTGAGGCAGTGATCATTACCCCAAAATCCGCTCGTTTATGAATTACGCCAAATGCCAAAGCTGGTGTGGGCAGGATACCCGCATCATGTACCCGCGCTCCAGTGGCTAACAATCCTTGAGTGATAGACTTTTGTAGCGAAGCTCCGGACGGCCGAGTATCTCGTCCAATGATTACAACAGGAGTCGTCGATTTTTGAGCTAAAAACTTCCCGATTGCAAATCCCACCTTCTGGGTGAAAGCATCATTCATGGTGGGGGATCCGTAGACCCCGCGGATTCCATCCGTACCGAAATACTTAGTCATGACGCAAAAAACTTCCTTGCTTTACTTAACCAACTGGAAAGGCCATTGCCGTCTAGCAATTCTTTTGCTTGTTCCACTCCCTCTATTAGAGATTTAACTTTGCCGGCAACCCAAAAGGCAGTACTGGCATTGATGATAATACTTGCCCGCAGACCAGGAGGTGCTTTCCCGGCAAGCAGAGAATCGAAAATTAAGAGGTTTTGTTCAAGTGACCCTCCTTTCAAATTAGTGGATGGGTGGGTTTCTTGCCCCCAATGATTCGGACTAAAGGTTGTTGTCTGATTTTTCCCATCCATCCCGTAAGCATGAACTAAATTTGGGCCGCATGCGGTTAATTCGTCCATTTTGAGGGAAGTATTATCCGCTGTTTTACCATGTACGACCCATCCAGACTTACTTCCGTTTGCCTTAAGGGTATGAGCGATTTGTTCCAAATAAGCAGGGTCGTATACTCCAAGAATTTGATAAGCGGGTAAGGCTGGGTTTAAGCAAGGGCCTAATCGATTGAAGAGGGTGATTACGCCTTCCCCCGCTAAGGCTTTGCGCACAGGGACAAGGTGCTTAAAAGCGGGATGGAAATGAGGTGCAAATAAAAAGCAAAAGTTTAAATGATCTTGGCTTGCTTTAAGACGATCGGATTGAGTTTCCAAAGGAATACCCAGTGCTTCAAGCAGGTCTGCACTGCCGCACTTCGAGCTTACAGATCGATTTCCATGCTTGATTACAGGAACACCACCCGCTGCCACCAATAAAGATACGAAGGTGGATATGTTAAAACTTCCTGAACGATCACCGCCTGTACCGCAAAGATCGATGGCTTGGCCTGAATAGTCTTCTAGTTCGGGATTTCGGGCAAAGCTGCGGAAGGCAGAAACAAACCCCGAGAACTCACCATTCGTTTCTCCTTTGTTGGCGAGACTTTTTAAAAAATCACTTTTACTTTCGAGGCTAATAGATTCGTTTATCAAAAGACTGGCTGCCTCGGTAATTTGATCGAAGCTGAGATCATTTCCAGAATCCAAGTAGGGTATATATTCGAGTAAAGTATTTTTCATTTGTAGAGATTGGGAGGGCGACTTGGACGATAAATTAAATAGATATGAACTTGCCCGTCTTCCTGAAGTCATCAAATAAAAGATGCATCCATGATGCTACAATCAAAAATCATCTTATTTCTTATCTCACTAATCTTGGTCCCGGCTTTTCTAACAGCCGAAGAAGAGGTCAGGGAAAAAACAAATTCCATTATTGGGTATGGGGATGCTTTGGTGCTTGGTTTAGTTGAAGGAATCACTGAGTTTTTACCAATCTCATCCACTGGACATCTTATACTAGTCAAAGAACAGATGATGGACCCATCCTCGATGGATGCATCTCAAGAAGAAGCGGTCGATGCCTACTTAATTGTTATACAAGCTGGAGCAATTCTGGCGGTTGCTTTGCTTTATGCTCGGAGAATATCGACTATTCTGCTCGGTTTTTTGGGGCTGGATCCAAAGGGAAAGAAACTGGGCATTAATATTTTGGCAGCGTTTGCTCCGGCGGCCGCGATGGGCCCCTTTTTAGATTCTTGGATTGAATCATACCTTTTTGGGTCTGTCCCTGTGGCAATCTCATTAATTTTAGGAGCGGGTTTAATGCATTGGGCAGAGAAGCGAAAGCGAACTTTAGATGGGGCAGACCTTGGAAGCGGAAAAAACCTGGACGAACTGAATATCCGAAACTGCTTGGTTGTTGGCCTGTTACAGTGTGTTGCCATGTGCCCGGGAACGAGTCGTTCAATGATGACAATTGTGGGAGGATATTTGGTTGGGCTTTCTCGTGGGCAAGCTGCGGAGTTTAGCTTTCTTTTGGGCTTGGTTACATTAACCGCTGCCGCAGCATATAAAGGACTAACCAAAGGAGAAACCTTATTGGCAAACCTAGAGTATGGGCCCATGTTTTTTGGTTGCTTGGTTGCTGGAGTTGCTGCCGCTTTTTCGGTCCGTTGGTTGGTCGGCTATTTGGCTCGAAAGGGCCTGGGCTTATTTGTTTGGTATCGGTTGGTCTTGGGTCTTTTGATTTTATCGATGTGTGTGGAGTTTTAATTGAAGGCTTGAATGCTATGTTAGGCATACAGTGTTCTTGACGATGTTCCCTAGGAATGATTTAAAGGAGGCACTATGGGACAGCCTAAAAGAAAACAATCCAAGCAACGCAGTCGCAAACGTCGTGGTGCCAACCGCTTTAAAGCCCCCTTACTCATCAAAGAGCCAGACGGAACCTTTACTAGACCTCACCGCGTAAATCCAGAAACTGGTGAATATCGCGGTCGTCAAGTTCTGGACTTAGAGGTTTAACCTCCAGCACAGAGCTGCATGGCCAAGCCAGAGGCTCGAATTACACTCGCTGTAGATGTTATGGGGGGGGACAAAGGTCCCTCTGAGGTATTATCTGGGATAGTTAAGTCTTCTTCCTTTGTTCCTCGTGACCTAAAGTTTTTGTTGTTTGGTCCTGAGGAGGAAATTTTCGGACTATTATCCGAAAATTCAGAATGGCAAAAAATCCATCACGAAGTTCGTCATTCACCTGAAGTTGTGGCAATGGATGAAAAGCCTATTGCGGGAATTAAAAACAAAAAAAAGTCATCCATGGCTTTAGCCCTTAATGCACTTAAGGAGAAAGAAGCTGATGCTTTGCTTTGTTGTGGAAACACTGGCTGTTTAATGGCAGGTGGAGCTATAAAGCTTAGAACTTTAGAAGGGGTAGAAAGACCAGCCCTCTGTACAATTTGGCCAGGCCGTGAAAGATACTTTACACTCTTGGATGCAGGAGCTAATCCGCATCCTAAGCCTTACCATATCGTTCAGAATGCTATTCTTGGATCGAATTATGCTCGAGTAGCCCTTGGTTTGGTTCGTCCTAAAGTCGGACTGCTGACTATTGGTACTGAGGAAGGAAAGGGAAATGAATTGATTAATGAGGCCCACTCGATGCTTAAAGATATCGACGGTTCTATCATAAATTATGCAGGATTAATTGAGGGTTTTCAAATATTTGACAATGTGGTCGATGTCGTGGTGTGTGACGGTTTTGTTGGAAATATTGTGCTCAAGGCTTGCGAATCCTTAAGTAAATTAATTGGAAGTTTTCTCGATGAGGAATTAAAACGAAACGCTCTGCGCAAAACGGGTGCACTGCTTTCGATGGGTGCCTTTCGTAGCCTGAAACAGCGAATAAATCCTGAACAATTTGGAGGAGCTCCTTTGCTTGGATTGAGCCGCAATGTAATCAAAGCACACGGTTCCTCAAACCGTAATCATGTATCTGGTGCGATCAAAATTGCACTAGATCTTGTAAGGCACGATATACTTGGTCAAATGCAGGATGATATTCGCGGAGCAAATGATCTGTTACGGCCATTTTCTCAGTCAAACGGACAAGACTAACTTATTATTATTCATGGCTAATCTTACTCATACTCGTATTCTTGGAATGGGTTCTTTTGGGCCTGATCGGGTAGTGGATAACCAAGAGCTTAGTAAGACTGTAGATACTTCTGATGAATGGATTCGTGCCCGTACAGGTATCAGAGAGAGAAGGTTTGCAAGCCAAGATCAATCTACTAGCGATCTATCCTGTATGGCGGCTAAAATTGCCCTTGAAGATGCTAACGTTTTACCCGATCAAATTGATTTAGTAGTTGTTGCTACAATTACTCCAGATATGCCTTTTCCTTCAACTGCCTGTTTGTTGCAACACAAGCTAGGCTTGGGTAAGGTCGCCTGCTTTGATCTTGAGGCTGCTTGTTCTGGCTTTCTTTATGCTCTTGATGTGGCCGATGCCATGCTTTCCAGCGGTAGATACAAAAAAGCCTTGGTCATAGGTGCAGAAAAAATGTCGAGTATTATGGATTGGCAAGATCGTACCACTTGTGTCCTTTTTGGAGATGGGGCCGGTGCTGCAGTACTCTCAAAAGAAGGCGAGGGTATTGAACTTCTCGGCTTTTACTGCGGAGCTGATGGTTCGAACCCTTCATGGCTATGCCAGCCTGCCGGTGGTTCAGCCCAGCCGGCAACACCCGAAAGCATTAGCGAAAGAAAACATTTTTTAAAAATGAATGGTCGGGAAATATTTAAGTCTGCTGTTCGGGTTATGGAATCTTCCTGCCGAAAACTTTTAGATGACCATAAAATTTCAATAGATGAAATTGATCATATTATACCCCATCAGGCCAATATGAGAATTGTTGAGAGTTTGTCCCAAAGATTGAAGGTACCTCTTGATAAATTTTATTGTAACCTGGACCGATTTGGAAATACCTCTGCCGCATCTATTCCTTTAGCATTGGACGAAGCGATTCGTTCAAAAAATGTCAAGCGTGGGCAACTGGGCTTACTGGTTGCTTTTGGTGCAGGCTTGACTTGGTCTTCAACCCTGATTCGCTTCTAGGTCGTTATTTTAATGAAATTTTACATCACTCGTACTTCTCTACTTTTTATTGTCTCAATCGTGATGATTTTATCTGCTCCAGGTAACCCTCGGAGCAACCGAAGCACAGATGAAGTTACAAAACACTTGTTTCCCGGTACTGGTTTTTTATTCAAAAACCGCAGTCCTTATGAAAATGGCGAAGCTAAACAGTGGTTTCTGGATGCATTGGAACTCCAAAAAACGGACGAAATTGCAGGTGCCCTTAAGCAGTTTGAAAGATTTACCAAAAGGAGATGTGACTTGGTAATAAAAATAGAGGATGTTCAAGTATTGGTGGGCCCAGAAGCTCTCTATCAGGCAGCAATGATACGAGAGAAGCAGGGAGACTGGAAAAAAGCGTTTGATCATTTGCAGCTCATCGCACGGGCATATGTTAGGTATGATTTCGAGCGGGTCGCTAATTCATTGATGAGGATTGCTGAACTTCTTGCGACTGCTGAACTTCCAAAAAAATGGGGCGTGATTCCTAGGCTGCGTTCTGGTTCAGATGACCGAGAGCGACTGAATCAAATAGTTGAGCTTTCTCGAGGCCCTCAATTTGCCCCACGGGCTCTTATGGTTTTAGCAGAAATTTCTCTTCAGGATGACAAGGAAGAAGAGGCTGTGAATGCCTTGGAAAGGTTGGTGAATTATTACCCGGATCATTACCTCTCCGAAAAAGCTTATTTTAAGCTTGGGGAAATCTACAAAGGTTTTGTGTCTGGTCCTTCCTATGATCAAGGGTCTACCCTTAATGCGTTAAACTATTTCGAAGATTATTTGATTTTATATGATCAACCACCTAAGCGAGGACCTGACGAAACCATCTCCAGTTACCAGCAGCGTATAAAAGAGAGTGCCGAAAGGAAAAAAGTGGCTCAAACTAACAAAAATAAAATGCGGGCTAGTTTGGCTCAAAGTAAGTTGGAAATTGGAAGATATGTTGAAAATTATGGTAAGTATTTTCTCACCCATTGGGAAAAATTAGGTAACAAACCCGCTTTGCAGTTCTATAATCAGGCGATTACGACAGCACCCGAGTCAGATGCAGCTAGAGAAGCAGAAATGCGGGTAGCTGATTTGAGAAATGATTAAGTTTTCTTGGGGTAATCTCTTAGTTTTTTTACCCCTACTAATCTTTGCTGCTTGTTCTTACAAGCTGGGATACCCCGATGCAGGAGAAGGCTTATTTCATTTACGGGTCAAAAATGACTCGATGGCACCAATCATAGGGGCAAAGGTTGACCGAGAGCTTCGTAAAAAAATACTTAAAAATGGGACTTTTATTTTGGTTCAGAACCAAGAAGATGCTGATGTTTCTATCCTGGTCACACTTTCCAATTACACTGATTCGACTGAAGCGTACCGTCCTGAGGATTCTTTACTTGCGGCAGGTTTAAATTTAGGCATCTCGGCTAAGATTGAACTTCGTGATCAACATGGTGATATTTTTTTGGATAAGCAGGTTAGAGCTAACGCATCTGTCCTCCGCTCTGAGTCTACACGGTTACCCGAGGAGAGTTCTTCCTTGCATGCCATTGCGGAGGATTTAGCCTCCGAAATTCATCTATCTATCTTGAATCAATCCTGGTGAAATATTTATTTTTGTTATGAAAAAAATCTTAGCTCCCTCCCTTTTAGCAGGTGATCATGGAAACTTGCGTTCTTCTCTGCTTGAAGTTGAACAAGACGGCAGGGAATGGATTCATTTAGATTTAATGGACGGACATTTTGTCCCTAACTTAAGTTTTGGACCGCAAACGGTTGCTGATTTGCGACCACATTCAAAATTGTTCTTTGACGTACATTTGATGCTAGCACGTCCTGACTTGTATTTAGATGCTTTTATTAAAGCTGGTTCCGAACTCATTACCATTCATTTGGAACCTCAATACGATCACCAAGCGACCTTAGATAAAATCCGTTCGGCTGGTGTTAAGACTGGCTTGGCAATAAATCCAGACACCCCTGTAGAACTTTTCTTCCCTTATCTCGATCAGGTCGATCTTGTTTTGTGCATGACGGTTAATCCTGGTTTCGGAGGGCAGAGTTTTAAAGGATTTGTTTTAGAAAAAGTTCGCGAACTTGCAAAGTATCGAGAGTCTCAAAACCATTCATTTTTAATTGAAGTCGATGGGGGAGTTGGTCCCCAACATGTCGACGAGTGCTTGGAATCCGGTGTTGATGTATTTGTGGCAGGAACTTCCTACTACAAGTCATCCCCTCAGGAACGGGCAGCATTTGCCCGTTCCATCGGAGAAGAATAAAAGCCGTTCTTTTAAAAGTTTGGTTTAAAGAAAGGGTGCCAATACTAAGGCCACCACCGAGATTAATTTCAACAAAATGTTAAGGGATGGGCCGGAGGTATCCTTGAGTGGATCTCCCACTGTATCACCAACCACGGTAGCTTTGTGAAGCTCAGAACCTTTTCCGTGAATTTCGCCATTAATTTCATATCCTTCTTCAACCATTTTCTTGGCATTGTCCCAAGCACCACCTGAATTGGATTGGAAAAGGGCAAGAAGAACTCCGGATACAGTTACTCCGGCAAGTAAACCGCCAAGCATAGTAGCACCGCCACCAAAGCCTATGGCTACAGGAGTAGCGATCGCAACAAGTCCGGGAGCAACCATTTCTTTAATTGCAGATTGGGTAGAGATTTCTACGCACTTTCCGTATTCGGCTTTATCAATTGCTTCATCAAAAGAATCTCGGTCGCTTTCTGACCATTCTGATGTGGGCTTGCCATCATTAAGCTTCATAACTTCAAGTGCTTTTTTTAGCGCAGGAATGTCACGGAATTGTCGGCGAACCTCATGAATCATAGACATGGCAGCACGACCTACTGCACCCATGGCCAAAGCACTAAAGAGAAAAGGAAGCATTGCTCCGATAAAAAGGCCTGCCATCACCTTGGGGTGAGTGACATCGATGGAGCCAAGGGGTTCTGCATGCGTTTGATCGTAAGATGCAGTAAAGGCGGCAAAGAGAGCAAGTGCGGTAAGAGCAGCAGAACCGATAGCAAAACCTTTTCCAATTGCGGCGGTGGTGTTACCCACGGCATCCAATTTGTCGGTTCTTTCTCTAACTTCCTTAGGTAATTCTGACATTTCAGCAATTCCACCAGCATTATCTGAAATCGGACCATATGCATCTACAGCAAGTTGAATCCCAGTATTGGAAAGCATCCCGACTGCCGCAATGGCAATTCCGTAGAGACCAGCCATCTCGTGTGCTCCAACGACAGCAGCAGCAATTACTAAAACGGGTAGAGTGGTGGATATCATACCTACGCCGAGGCCAGCGATAATGTTTGTGGCATATCCGGTTATGGATTGCTCTACAATGGCCTTGACGGGCTTCTTATGTGTACCGGTGTAGTGTTCTGTAATAAGTCCAATCGCAAGTCCTGCAACCAATCCAATAATCGTAGCCCAGAATACGCCCATCGAAGTAAAGCTTACTCCTCCAAATGTCCAACTTTCTGGTAAAAATTTATCAATGAGGAAATAAGAAGCTGCAATCATTAGACCAGAGGATACAAATTCTCCGGTGTTAAGAGCTTTCTGTGGATCGCCATTGTCTCCTACTTTGACTAAAAAAGTTCCTAAGATTGAGGTTATAATCCCAACAGCACCAAGAATAAGTGGTAGGAATACGGGAGATAGACCACCGAGGAAATCAACAAAGTCTGTAGAACCTGCAACCATGGCTGCTCCCAACACCATGGTGCCGATGATAGAACCAACATAAGACTCAAACAAATCGGCACCCATGCCGGCTACATCACCAACATTATCACCAACATTATCTGCAATGGTCGCAGGGTTTAATGGATGATCTTCTGGGATGCCCGCTTCAACTTTACCTACAAGATCAGCCCCAACATCTGCGGCCTTCGTGTAGATACCTCCACCAACTCTGGCAAACAGAGCAATGGAGGAAGCTCCGAAAGAAAATCCAGTTAGTACGGATAGAGTAGTTGTCAGACCATCTTTGTTTTCAAAGGCATTAAATTGATTGCTGAAATATGCAAATAGACCTCCCAGACCAAGGATTCCAAGCCCGACGACGCTTAAGCCCATTACTGCACCACCTGAAAAGGCAACTTCAAGTGCTTTTCCAAGACTGTCCTTTGCTGCATTGGCTGTACGAACATTTGCCTTCGTGGCAACTTTCATTCCCAAATAGCCAGCGAGGGCCGAACAAAAAGCTCCAACTACGAAAGCAACAGCAACCAGGCCATGACTATTGGGGTTTTTATTACCGCTCCAATATAAGACTGCTGCAACGGCAATCACAAAGAAGAAGAGCACCCGATATTCGGCTTTCAAAAAAGCCATAGCACCATCCTGAATGCTCTTGGCGATCTTTTTCATACGATCCGAACCTTCTGGGATTGCGTTAATAGATCGCGTTTTCCACCAGGTGAATAAAAGAGCAATAACTCCAATTGCGGGTATAATAATCGGCAGATCGTCCAATGTCATAGGTTTTATGATTTAAGTTGTGGGCTGATTCATCATTAGATCAAATGATCGAAAATGATTGATTTCGATCGCTTATGATCGATTTTCAGGGAAATAGCAAGATCGAAGTCTTTGTTGTGTCTCGTACAACCCTACCTTCTACCTTGCAAATTTTAGGGCAAATGTTTGAATGATTGCATGATTAAGCAATTATCATATGCTCTGCTTTTCCTTTTTCTATTCTCATCCTGTGAGAACAGATATCGCAGGGGAGGGACAACTGCACAACCCCAAGCCTCGGTAGATTCGAAATTTATTGGGAAAACAAACGGTGACGCTTATCAAGTTAGTCAGAGCGAATACGATGCAAATTTCGTTACGCGTTATGGTTTACTTTATTTAAAAGCGAGCCAAGATCCATTTTCTGGAAGAGTCCTTACGGTAAATTTTGGAGAAAGCGGTGAATATGTTTCCTCTGATGAATCATGGAAAGAGGGTCGTAAGCATGGAAACTGCTCCAAGTGGTTCTCGAACGGAATCAAAATGTACGAACGAAATTACCAGGATGGCAGATGGCACGGGTCAGTTACTCGGTGGTGGCCCAATGGACAGAAAATGTATGTTCGAGCTTACACCAACGGCGTGAGGCATGGAAAAGAAGCTACTTGGAGATCCGATGGGACGCCATTATCCTTGTCAGGTAACGAAGTGCCCAAGGTTGAGCAGGTTGAGTCCTCTGCGTCACAACTTGATCAAGACCTCCCGGTGACAGATCTTTCTAATTCTGCAGCTCTGCCTCAGGCAGATGACAGTTCAGGTGATTTTAGCCCCGATAATGCTCTAATACCTCAGAATGATGACATGAGCGATTTGCCTGGATTACCTGATGTCAATACCGCCGAAGCTTCAGAAGATGATTTTTCAGATTTACCGAATTTCCCCCCGATGGAAGAGGGTTTACCTGGGGTTGATGAGCCAAGTTCTGAATTACCTTTTCTGCCCAATGCTAGTGAGCCTGAAGTAGTGCTTCCTAGCCTTGAGGAAGCACCATCAGTTGCAACGGAGGAACCTTTGTTACCCGTGTTGCCTGGTGCCGATGATGGAGGTTTGCCAGCATTGCCTGATTTTGAAGAACCTGAAGCATCCTCTGAATCGGGTCTACCCGATCTCCCTGGAGCAGAAGATTCCGAAGGCTTGCCTCCGCTACCCGGTATGGAGGACGAAGGCGGCTTGCCTCCGTTACCCGGTATTGATGACGAAGGCGGGTTGCCTCCTTTGCCCGGTATTGATGATGGAGGTTTTGACGACTTGCCTGCATTACCACCACTTCCCTAGTCTTAGAAACTCACAATTTTCTTTGCCTCCTGAATAGAGAGCTGTTCGGTCTCACTATTATCAAAAACATTAAGGTAATTTATGTCTGATCTTAACGAAGAAGAATCCTCAGGTCGAAGAAAGTTTATTCGCGTTACCACAATTGGAATTTCAGCTGCTTGTGGAATTTTTCCTTTAGCTGCGGGGATTCCTGCTTTACTCGACCCAGTAAAGAAAAACTCAGGGGAATCTGCCAATGTTCCTTGGTCAAAAGTTGCTCCATTTACCTCACTGCCTGAAGATGGGTCACCTGCCAAGTTTGAAGTGGTTCAGGAAACAGTGGTTGATGCTTGGACAACTTACAAAGACATTCCGGTGGGAGCCGTTTACTTAACTCGCAAACAAGATGAAGTAATCGCGTTTAATTTAAAATGTCCGCATCTTGGCTGTGCCATTGATTTTCGTAAGCAAACCAATGATTATTTTTGTCCGTGCCATAATAGTTCCTTTGCATTGGATGGTTCGGTAACCACCGAAAGTAGCCCAAGTCCACGTCCGATGGATACGATGGAAACCAAGGTGGAGAAGGGACAAGTTTGGATTCGCTTTCAACAATTTAGACCTAATGTAGAGGAAAAGATTCCCTTATCATGAAAATGATTTTTGATTGGCTCGACGATCGTTCGGGCTACCGAACTCTCTTGCATGAGGTTTTATACGAAAAAGTTCCAGGGGGAGCTCGTTGGAGGTATGTCTGGGGGAGTTGTTTAACTTTTGCTTTTTTTACTCAGGTTGTCACGGGAACTTTATTATGGATGTTTTATAGTCCAAGTGCCCAAACAGCCTGGGAAAGCGTTTATTTTTTACAGTACCAAGTTTGGGGTGGATGGTTTTTGCGAGGAGTCCACCATTACATGGCGCAGGCGATGATTGTCTTGCTTGTCTTGCATCTTATGCAAGTCGTGATTGATGGGGCTTACCGGGCGCCACGTGAGTTAAACTTTTGGTTTGGTGCCTTAATGATGGGAGTAACTTTGGCTCTTTCTTTAACCGGCTATTTGCTTCCATGGGATCAAAAAGGATATTGGGCTACTGCAGTCGCGACCAACTTGATGGCAGAAGTCCCCGTAATCGGCCCAGCCATACAACAGGTAGTGGTTGGCGGGGTTGAGTATGGGCATCATACATTAACCCGATTTTTTGCTCTTCATGCCGGGGTTTTACCAGCCATGCTCGTGGGCTTGGTAGTTGTGCACATCTATTTATTTCGAAAGCACGGAATCCATGTTAAAGAACCAAGACCCAAAAAAGACTCATACTTTTGGCCCGATCAAATCCTTAAAGATGCGATTGCCTGCCTCGCTGTGTTGTTGGCAGTGGTTGCACTTACGGTTTATTTTCATGGTGCCCCACTTGGTCCGCCTGCTGATCCTGCCAATGAGTTTCCTGCTCGGCCAGAATGGTATTTCCTATTTCTTTTTCAGCTGCTTAAGTATGTACCTGCTTTTTGGGGAGCCGTTATTATACCGGTCTTTCTTGCCCTGTGGATCTTTTTGCAACCCTTCATCGGGTCCACCCGACCAGGTCATCAGTTAAATATTGGCTTTTGGTGGACCTTGATTGCTGGATCGGTTGCTCTTACTTTATTGGCGTTTTCTGAGGATAGCGCCAACCTGCGACATTCTGCCGCATTGGAGGAAGCGGATTGGCAGGCAGAACGGGTATTATCAATTGTTCAAGAAGAGGGTATACCTCCTGCAGGTGCAGTTACTCTATTGAGGAAAGATCATGAAAATAGGGGACGTAATTTGTTTGCTGCCAACTGTGCAAGTTGCCACCGCTACAATGGTCATGACGGGCGCGGGTATCCTGTAGATGATGCCCAGTCTGCTCCGGAATTAGCTGGGTTTGCCAGTGTTGAATGGATCACCAAATTACTCAATCATGAGCATTATATATCGGAAGAATATTTTGGTGGCACCAAATTTAAAAATGGTACGATGGCCCGAAAAGTTTTGGCCAAATATACAGCTGAAGAAATTGCGTTACTTCCTCGCATTGCCACATTGCTTTCCGATATGGCCGAACTTCCCTATCAAACTCCCTTGTCCGAGGATGAGAGAGAGGAATTGCTCGCCCTCTTTTACAATGATGATTTGGTCTTTCAAGACGGTTTGGCTTGTATCGATTGTCATGACATTGATTCCGAAGAAGAAGGCCACGCCCCTGACCTGACCGGTTATGGATCCGATGAATGGACAATTGCTTTTCTTGAAAACCCAGAAGATGAAAGGTTCTATGGAGATGAGAATGACCGGATGCCTTGTTACGGAAGGGATGGGAAGCTAACAGACGAACAAATTAAAATCCTGTCAGACTGGATACGCTCCCGTCCGTCCGAGTAATTCTCTTAATTCGTTTTGTATTTTGGGTTAGGCATGACTTAATCCAAGTGTGTAAAAGTACTTGGATTGGTTAAAGAAATGTTCTATCTAAATAAATGTAATTGAAGTAGGACAATAGAAAAAAAGGTAGAAATAGAAAAAATCTAATGACCCAAGTTTACCTTTATCAAGATGGCCAACAAGTTGGTCCCTACGAGTTGGAAGCATTGCAAAGTTGGATTCAGTCTGGACAATTACAACCTACCGAACCTGCATGGTTTGAAGGCTGTCCTGGCTGGGTAACTCTTGCCGAAGTCCCCGGTATTATTCTTCCGCAGGGCGGGCAGGGTGATCGCTCTTTGGATGTGCCTCCTTTCGAAGCCTATGAGGGGGAGGACCCATATCTTTTTATCAGTTACTCTCATCAGGATGCTCACTTAGTGTACCCGGAAATTACAATACTTCGCGAAGCCGGCTACAATGTATGGTACGACGAAGGAGTGGCAGCGAGTAACGAATGGCCGGAAGAAATCGCTAATGCGGTACTTGGATGCAGCGTGTTTCTTTGTTTTATATCACCACGAGCGACAGATTCCATAAATTGTCGGAATGAAATCAATCTGGCTTTAAATGAGAAAAAACCGTTCTTGGCGATTTACCTTGAAGATACCGATTTGCCACCTGGTCTTCGTCTGCGGATGGGGGATTTACAGGCGATTTTGAAAAATAAAATACCCGTTGATAGGTATTTTCATAAGGTTTCAGGCACTTTGGATCAATTGCTCGGTCGCAAAGCAAAAGTTAATTTAGGTGCTTCCGAAAAAGCAACATCTCTCTTTGTTTCTCGGGGTGGTCAAACTTTTGGGCCTTATTCTTCTGAACAAGCTAATCAATTTCTACAAACTGGACAATTGCTGGTCACTGACTCAGCCCTGCTTGAGGGACAAACGGAGTGGAAATCTCTTCCTGATATTCTCGCTATGCTGAAGGAGACAGTTAGCAGGCAAGCGAGGGCAGTAAGTGCTGACCTTCCTGTAGTTGAGCAACCTTCTGTGCCAGCTACAATTACAGCGAAAGGACAAAAGAAAAAGAATGTTAAAAAATCAGTCAAGGTTCGTGGATTAAATACCAAACAAACCACTGTTAAAGTAAAAGAAAAGAGTTTAGCTTCCAAATTTATCGCAACCTTAGCCGTCTTTTTTGTAACCGGATTAGTTGTTTGCGGATCTACCTTAGGATCTTACCTCGTTGCTCCTTCTCAAGTCGGTCCAATTGTACGCAAGTTTGGAGTGCCCATAGATCAATGGTTTCCTGGTCGAGAACCAGATTCAGTAGAGATTACTGAGGCTCCTCCAGGTATGATGGCCGATTTGAGGCTAGCTCCTGAACAATGGCATCATTTACGTTCATCAGGAATTGTTATCATGCCAATAGAGGGTCAAGTTGGTTTGCAGGTAATCTCTCCAGTTGATCCCAAGCTGGCCATGAACGATGAAGATTTGAAAATATTACAGTACATTGCTCAACACTTGGTTATCTTGGATCTTACGAACTCTCAGGTTTCGGACACCGGCTTGGTGATTTTGCAAAAGTTTCCCAACCTTAAAAAATTAATTCTCGAAGGCTCGGAAAAAATTACCACCGCCGGAGTAAAAAATGTTTCAACCATTCCGAGCTTGGAACTTTTAAACCTCATTCGATTAAAACTAGACGATACTGTAGTCGATTCTCTATCTCTTATGGGAGGGTTGCAGCAGGTTTTTCTTTATCAAACTGGTCTTTCCAGCGAGGCGATACAAAAATTAAAAGATTCCCGCCCCCGAATGTTTGTAAACGCGGGCTAGGATTTCTTGGTTTTTATTTCAGCTTTGCGGTTAGGAAAACAAGATCGGCAGATCAAACACTTGAGCCCATAGCAGGATCGGGCAGGGCAATGCTCCCGACCATAGTAGATGATTTGAAGATGAAGGTCGTTCCATCTTTCCTTTGAAAAATGTCTTTTTAAATCTCGCTCTGTTTGAACAACACTTTTTCCTGAGGTTAGTTTCCATCGCTGGGCCAAACGATGTATGTGAGTATCGACCGGAAAAGCAGGATGATCGAACACTTGAGCCATTACCACTGATGCGGTTTTATGGCCAACTCCAGGCAGAGATTCCAATGCCTCAAAGGACGATGGTACGACACCTTGGTATTGATCGATAAGAATAGAAGAGAGGTCTCGAATTGCCTTAGCTTTTCGCGGAGCTAGGCCACATGGTCGAACGATCGAATTGATCTGATCGACCGAATGGTTGGCCATATTTTTGGGGTTGTCTGCTAGCTCAAATAAGCTTGGGGTTATTTTATTCACCCTAGCATCTGTGCATTGTGCAGACAGAAGGACGGCCACTAAAAGGGTGTACGGATCTTTGTGATCAAGAGGAATAGGCGGGTTGGGATACAATTCATCTAGCTTACGATCGATGAATTGAATTCTTTCACCAAGGTTCATTGATTTGTTCAACAAGGTGAACCGCCTTCCATAATTTTGTAATTTTTCGATTCC
>JAQXCL010000095.1 GCA_029251885.1 Opitutales bacterium
TTGGGATTAATCTTATCAATCATCCCTTTTGTTATTTAACCCCCTTTTAAACATGCCTCAAACCATTTTGGTTCTCGATTTCGGTTCACAATATACCCAGGTAATTGCTAGGCGTATCCGTGAACAGAATGTTTATTCTAAGGTTCTGCCTTACAATACTTCACTATCGGACATAAAGAAGTTAGCCCCTCAGGGTATCATCTTATCTGGCGGGCCTGCTAGCGTACTTTCCAAAGATTCCCCACTACCTACGCAAAAGATATTTTCCCTTGGAATACCCGTACTCGGTATTTGTTATGGTTTACAATTAATGGGGAAATTACTGGGAGGTGAGGTAAAAAAATGTGACCGTCGAGAGTATGGTCGTAGTGAATTATCTATTAAAAAAGCTGGAAAGCTATTCAAAGGTTTACCTAAAACTTTTACGGTTTGGAATTCTCATGGTGATGCAATTGTTCGTATCCCTAAAGGATTTCAAGGAATTGCTCTAACAGAAAACTCTCAGTTTTCGGCCATTGAAGATGTAAAAAGAAAATTTTATGGATTACAATTTCATCCAGAAGTTGAACATTCGGAACAGGGTGTAGAAGTCATCAAAAACTTTCTTTTCTCAATCTGTAAGTGCAAAGGAGATTGGGACATGGGAGATTTTATTGAAATTGCGGTAGAAAAAATTCGGCAACAAGTGGGATCTAAAAGAGTGATTTTGGGCTTGAGTGGCGGTGTCGATTCTAGTGTTGCGGCAGCCTTAATCGATCGGGCAATTGGCAATCAATTAACCTCTATTTTTGTTGATAATGGTCTACTTCGTCAAAATGAACGAGAAGAGGTCATCAAATTGTTCAATGATCACATTCCAGGAAAATTACGGGTAGCAAAATCGGGGAAATTGTTTCTTGGAAAACTTAAAGGAATTATTGATCCTGAAAAAAAGAGAAAAATAATTGGTAAAACATTTATTGAAGTTTTTGATAAGGAAGTAAAAAAGTTGGGAAATGTTGACTTCCTCGCTCAAGGAACTCTTTACCCAGATGTTATAGAGAGCGTGCCTATAGGAGGAAATCCAGCTGCTTTAATTAAGAGTCATCACAATGTTGGTGGTTTACCTGAAAAAATGAAGCTCAAGCTTCTAGAACCTCTTCGAGAATTGTTTAAAGATGAAGTTCGTTTACTTGGTAAAAAGTTAGGCCTGCCTGATCATGTGATTAATCGTCATCCCTTTCCCGGACCAGGCTTGGGGGTTCGGATATTGCGTGATATTACGCCCAAATGCCTAACTGTTCTCAGGCAGGCTGATGCAATCTTTATGGATGAACTTCATCGATCTGGCTGGTACGGAAAATTATGGCAGGCATTTTGTGTATTTCTGCCCGTCCGTAGCGTTGGTGTAATGGGGGATGAAAGAACCTACGAAAATGTAATTTGTTTAAGGGCAGTTACGAGTAGTGACGCAATGACTGCAGACTGGGCCAAACTGCCTGATGGCTTGCTTCGGAAGATATCCAGTAGAATTATCAATGAAGTTCAAGGTGCTAATCGTGTCGTCTATGATGTAAGTTCTAAACCACCTAGTACAATCGAATGGGAATAGTGGAATGAACTTATCCTTTGTAGAAGATGGTGAAAGTCTTTTAAGACAGTTAAAACATTTTATACCCACAGCTGGTTCAGATGAAGAAGTTACTAATTCAGTCAGAGAGATTTTAAACGAGGTTAGGAAGGGGGGTGATGAGGCAATCTTAGCCAAGACACTTGAATTTGACGGAGCATCATTGACTGCAGAGGAAATGAGAGTTCGTGCAAAAGTATTACGGGATTCCCTTGCGGAGCTATCTTCACAAGAGCGGTTAGCTTTGGAAGATGCAATTTCCAATGTTACTTTATTTCATGAACAAAGCGGTTTACGAGACTGGATAAAACCAAATCACCATGGTGGAATCGTCGGTGAGCGATATTACCCTATTAACCGAGTCGGTATTTATATACCAGGAGGTCAAGTGCCATTAGTTTCAACCGTAGTGATGACTGTAACCTTGGCCAAAGTTGCTGGTGTTCCTGAAATAGCCGTGGTTACTCCTCCGAACAAATCAGGAAATATTTCCTCTCATCTATTGGCCGCACTGGAACTCTTGGGAGTAGAAGAAATTTATAAAATCGGTGGGGCTCAAGCTGTTGCAGCTCTCGCATATGGCTCACAGACAATTTCCCCTGTGGACAAGGTTTTTGGCCCTGGGAACGCTTATGTTAATGAAGCTAAGAGACAAGTTTTTGGAGAAGTGGGCATTGATTTATTACCAGGCCCAAGCGAGATTATGGTTATTGCTGATAAGACCGCTTCACCTCAACGGGTTGCCGCTGCTTTGTTAGCTCAAGCAGAACATGGCTCAGGGAAGGAAAAGATTTATTTTCTTTTTCAAGATAAGGATATTTTCCCAAAAGTTTTGCATGAAATGGATAGCCAGCTCACCCACCTGTCGCACGCACTATCTATTTGTAATGTTTTGGAAAGAGGGTTCTTTGCCGTTTGTTTACCAACGCGGGAAAGGTTGGTCGAAGTCGCAAACTTCATTGCTCCTGAGCATCTTGAATTGCAGGTATGTTCTAATGACTGTGAGTTCTTTCTTTCGAAAATTACCACAGCAGGAGCATTTTTAGTAGGCCACGAAACTGCCACTTCTGTTGGAGATTTTGCTGCTGGGCCTAGCCATGTTTTACCCACCGGGCGTTCTTCACGGTTCTCCTCAGGTTTACGGCTCCAAGACTTTCTTCGCCGTAGCAGTGTGATTCGTTATGACTCAGAGTCTTGTCATAAAGCCGCTCCTGTGATCGAACAATTTGCATCTATGGAAAAACTAGATGGTCATGGTAATGCCCATAAGTTGAGACTATCTGATAAACCAGTTATTACCCAATGAGCAAAAGTAGCTTGCGTGTTAGCAAGAGGCTGGAAGGACACATTGCGTATTTGCCTGGCGAACAACCCGAAGGGTCCAGTTCTGTCATTAAGCTAAACACCAATGAAAACCCCTACCCTCCAAGTCCTGCTGTTCTGACAAGTGTCGGCAAAGAAATTGCCCATTTGAACTTATATCCAAATCCGAATTCTTCTGATTTACGTAAGATTTTGGCTAAATTGCATAGCTTGGATCCAAGTCAGATTATTTTGGGTAACGGTTCGGATGATCTGTTAAATTTATGTGTTCGTTGTTACTCAGATGACGAGCTCAAGGTAGCCATGATGTACCCAAGCTATTCTCTTTATGAGGTTTTATCTGGGGTACAGGGAAGCAAAATGATTCGGATCCCATTTTTAGATAACGAATTTTCTTTGAATTTTGATGCGATTGCATCAAGTGATGCCAACTTATTTTTTTTGACCAGTCCTCATGCTCCTAGTGGCCGGGTTTACGCTCTCGAAGATTTGAGAAAAGTAGCACAAGCAGTTTCAGGACTTTTGGTTATTGATGAAGCTTATGTGGATTTTGCACCCGAAAGTGCCCTGCCCTTACTTCAGGAATTTGAACACATCTTGGTCACCCGCACTCTTTCCAAGTCATATTCATTGGCCGGTATGCGAGTCGGGTATGCTATGGGTCATCCAAAAGTCATTAAGCAAATGGATCAAGTTCGTGAAGTTTATAACTTGGACAGACTAGCACAAGTTGGAGCTAAAGCAGCGTTACTTGATCAAGAGTATTTTAGAAGTTGTTTAGCAAAGGTAATTGAACAAAGAAACTGGCTAGCCAATGCTTTTGATGACCTTGGGTGGTCCTATGTTTCGTCAGGAACAAATTTCATTTTTGTTAAACCTTTAAGTTCAGATGGGTGTGCTTCACCTGAAATAGCCGTTTCTCTTTTTGAACATCTTGCCGCAGATAAAATTTTGGTTCGTTATTTTTCAAAACATCCTCAAACAAATTGCTTTCTGAGAATCAGTATTGGCAAGACAGTGGAGATGACTATGCTAATGAAATCAATAAAAGCATGGACGCAAAAGGCATAGCAAAGATACAAAGAAAAACCAGTGAGACTCAAATATCTCTGGAGTTATTAATAAACGGGAGTGGCAAAAGTGAAATTTCTACTGGTATACCCTTTCTCGATCACATGCTTGAACTGTTTTCAAGACATGGATTTTTTGATTTAAATATCGAGGCAAAAGGAGATATTGAAATTGATTATCACCATTTGGTTGAAGACTTGGGTATTGCTTTAGGACAGGCCTTTTGTAAAGCGTTGGGCGATAAATCTGGGATAAAACGATATGGTTATTTCGTTGCTCCTATGGATGAAACCTTGGTTACTACTGCTGTAGATCTTTCAAATCGTCCTTACCTCTTTTGGCAAGTTTCTGTGGAAAGTGTGTTGGTTAGAGATTTTAATATTCAGTTATTCAAAGAGTTTTTCCAGTCTTTTGCCAACGAAGTCGCCTGTAACCTTCACATTCGCTTGGAGCATGGTGAAGAACCTCACCATGTGGCTGAAGGAATTTTTAAATCTCTTGCCAGGTGTTTGGACATGGCAACGACTTCAGAGCCCCGTTTGCAAGGCAAAGTCCCATCCACCAAGGGGACTTTATCTGCTTGAGGTTCTTTTTTAATTTATGAAAACCCGCAAAATAGCGGTGATTGACTACGGGACAGGTAATTTAAGAAGCGTAGTTAAAGCCTTTGAGCTTTTGGAGGCCAAGGTTTCATTGGTGACCAAGCCCAGCGAAATAGAAGATGTGGATGCAGTTATCTTTCCAGGGCAAGGAAGCTTTGATCAGTGCATGTCTTCCCTTCAACATTCAGGACTTCGTCAAAGCCTAAAATCTTGGATTTTAGAAGATCGTCCTTTCTTCGGAATCTGCCTTGGCTTACAGGTACTATTTGAAAGTTCTGAAGAAGGTAGCCTTCCTGGGCTAGGATTATTTGAAGGTCGAGCAATGCGATTTTGTTTAGATGCCAACTACAAAATACCGCACATGGGATGGAATCAAGTAGAATGGAATTTATCCTCAGATCATTGGTTACAACAAGGTCTTGAGGATACAGATCAATTTTATTTTGTTCATAGTTATCGAGTGGAAACCAATGATTCTCGAGTACATTGCTTAACCACCGATTACGGTGGACCCTTTACGAGCGGAATTATTTCTTCAAATTGTCTAGCCACTCAATTTCATCCTGAAAAAAGTCAGGCCAAAGGAATTCAACTTTACCGAAACTTTCTTGAAAATATCAAGTAGAAGTGGCACAAGAGTAGTTTACCCCTATTTACCCTTCCCCTTATCATGTCTGACAAAGCTACCCTTTCCTTAGGTGATACCACCTATTCTTTAAATGTTTTTACCGGTACGGAAAACGAACAAGCCTTAGATGTTAGACAATTACGTAAAGACAGCGGCTTAATTACTTTTGATGATGGTTATGGTAACACTGGTTCATGCGAGAGCTCGGTAACATATATTGATGGTGATAAAGGTATTCTTAGGTATAGAGGTTACGACATCGCTGAATTGGCGAAGAAGTCCAATTTTCTTGAGGTTTGCCTGCTTTTGTTAAATGGAGAATTACCCTCTAAAGAAGATCTATCTTCATTCGAGCAAAAAGTAGCTACTTTTCAAAACCTGCCACCAGAGGTTTTACAATCAGTTCAATCTATGCCTGTTGGTCTTCACCCTATGGGGTCTTTGGGTTCAGGGCTTCAGGCACTTGGAGGCTCATTTCCACACCTCTGCACTAACGATCGTGCGAAGGATTTAGAAAACTTTGACGATGCTGCAGCCTTAATTATTGCATCGCTTCCTGCTTTGGCTGCAGCCAATCATAGAAAAATGACAGCAGAGGACTACAAGCCCCCTCTTTCATCTGGGAACTACTGCGAAAATTTCCTTTCAATGATGTTTTCTAAGGAAGGTGATTCTCCAATCAATCCATCCCTGAGCAAGGCATTAGATTTAATTTTCCTATTGCATGCTGATCATGAGCAAAATTGTTCCACATCTACTTGTCGGATGATTGCATCGGGAGGAGCTAATCCATTTGCATCACTAGCAGGAGCAGTTTCTGCGTTATGGGGCCCTCTGCACGGGGGGGCAAATATGGCAGTCATTAACATGCTTAATGATATTCACCAATCTGGAGATGATGGAAGTAAATTTATTCAGTCAGCAAAAGAAGGAAAGTCTCGTTTAATGGGATTTGGCCATCGAGTATATCGTAACTATGATCCGCGAGCAAAAATCTTAAAGTCAGCCTGCGATCAGGCCTTAGAGGCCTTAGGGGTTTCAAGTCCTATTTTGGATATTGCCCGACGTTTAGAAGAGGTGGCTCTGCAAGACCCTTACTTCATTGACCGCAAACTTTATCCAAATGTCGATTTTTATAGCGGAATTATTTTACAAGCGATGGGATTTCCCACAAATACCTTTACCGTGCTCTTTGCAATTGGGCGCGCACCAGGCTGGTTGGCACACTGGAAAGAAATTGCTCAGACTGGTAAAAAAATTCATCGACCCCGTCAGATCTATCAAGGCTCTAATCTTAGGGACTATAAAACAATCAAAGATCGTTAATTTTATTTACTTTAGAGTTAGAATCGAACTCTTCTTTTAAGTCTTTGGTCTGCTTGATTGATTCATCGCCTCTTCTAGGGTTAAGCCTGTCATCCTCTTAATTCCTCGGACAAGGAGCCAAAAAGCATAGCCAGTTGCTATCATGCAGGGCAGACTAATTACTGGAAAACTCCAAGTCATCATTGTTCCAATTTCATCGTTAAAAGCAGTTTTGTCAGTAAAAGGCTCTGTTACCACAATGATGCGTGCCAAAAAATAATTTACGGCTGTGCTAAAGACAAAGGTGGCTGCAAGTAACCAAGTACATATTACCAGTAGTCTGTTGAAAGACTTTTGGGTTCCTTGAATTTCAAGTAACTTTTCAATCTTATCGACTTGAAAAAAATCAGGATTGAAGAGAAATATTTTGACTAGTGGTTTTTTTGTTTTGAGCGTAAAGAGAGTTAAAATAGCAAGTACCCCTGGCAAAGCCGCCTCTTTTATTGCAAACATATGAACCGTACCGCCTGGTATTAGTCCGATTCCACCAGTCAGTAATGCACTTATTGCACCAAGAATACTCATGAAATTCCATTTTTTCCGATTCTTGAAATCATAGATTCCATATGCGACCGGAAAGAAAACAGCTAAAGTGAGAAGGCAGGAAGAAACTTCGGTAGATTCAGCAGGGAGTGACATCCATGTACCCAAAGTTTCACCAAACCAATCATCCCCTTTTCGTAAGATCACGATAGGAAGCCCCAAGTTAAATATTAAATTAACAAATAGGTTTTCCCTTTGCTCAGTTTTCATACATTGATCGCTTTTATTGATGGGTTAAATAAATAAATATTGAAAATAGTATATCTCGTTAACATTCTCAAACCAATATGCCACCCCTTAAATGCTTAATTTCAGCAGGACCTACACGTGAGTGGATTGATCCCGTGCGGTTTATATCCAATCCATCTTCAGGGAAAATGGGTTACGCTTTAGCAAAAGAAGCACGAGATATGGGATTCGATGTATGTTTGGTAAGTGGACCAGTCGAATTATCTAAGCCCAAGGGGGTTGAAGTAATCGAGGTTGAGACTGCCTTAAATATGAAGAAGGCAATAGATGAAAAATTTAATTTTTACGATTGGGTTATTATGACCGCAGCAGTATGCGATCATCGCCCCAAAAGTAGAAACAATATAAAAATACCTAAAGATCAGTTCCCAGAAAATCTTTTGATGGCTAGAAACCCAGATATTCTTAAGGAGCTTGGAGAAAAAAAAAGAGATAATCAGGTATTAGTAGGGTTTGCTGCTGAAACACATATGGTTTTGGAGTCAGCTCATAAGAAATTAAAACAAAAGAAATTGGACTGGATTGTAGCAAATGATGTTTCCAAAACAAACCTAGGTTTCTCTTCAGATCAAAACGAAGTAACGCTTATTAATTCGGATGGGCTAGAAAACCAAATTTCCCGAGCCGACAAATCTGTAATTGCAAAAGAAATACTTCATGCCATTCATTTATCATGGCTAGAAAAAGCCCATTAGATAAAGTTCTTGGTAAACTTGAGGACCTGGATGAGGCAAATCTCAGTAACTTGGTTCAACGACTTGCCCGTGAGCGTAAGTTGCTTGAAACAGTTTTTGATGTCATCAGAGATGGTATACTCGTCTTAGACGGTTCAGGAGTTATTACCTACTCAAACCAACAGGGTAGGAGCTTGATCGGTCTAAAAAAAGAACTCGGAGATAAAGTCTCACTACTCAAGGCAGCCCCTGACTTGGCAAGGTCTTTAGGCTTGGATCGTGTAGCTAATGATTCAAGGCCAGAGGTCGTGGTGCGGGAAACAATGATTCACTACCCTGAAAGAAGGCATCTTAGGATTTACGCTGTTCCTATAGCTAGTGCTCAAGGAGATGAATTTTCTCAAAAAGATGCAGGAATGACAGTCGTTTTAACTGATGTAACCGAAGAAAAAGTAAGCGTCGAAGAGAAAATTGAAAGCGAAAGAATAACCAGTGTCATGGATTTAGCAGCTGGGGTTGCTCATGAACTTGGTAATCCTCTGAATTCTATAAATATTCATATGCAAGTTTTGCAAAGAGCTTTAAAAAAAGATCTTACTAATAGTAAAGACAAGGAAAAGGCAGATAAATCATTACAATCTTGTATTAACGAAGTTAACCGTCTGGATTCTATTATTGTACATTTTTTAAATGCTATAAAGCCAACTGTTCCTGACTTCCAAGAGCTTAATCTTTTATCTGTAATCGAAGAAATATTGCACATCAAAGAAAAGGAATTAAGCGATAAAAATATTAACATTCAATTAGATACTGATAATAAAGAACCTGTCATAGATGCTGACCAAGATCAAATTAAGCAGGTATTTTTCAATGTTATTGGAAACGCAATGGATGCTATTACCAATAAATCGGATATACGAATCATTATTTCTTGGGAAAATGAATTTATTACCATTCAAATTATAGATCGTGGAACTGGAATAAAAAAAGAAAACATTTCCAAAGTATTTGAGCCATATTTTACGACTAAGAAGAAAGGAAATGGGATTGGAATGATGATTGTTCATCGAATTATGAGAAATCATGGAGGAGAAGTCGGAATTGATAGTAAACATGGGTCCGGTACAATCGTGACCCTTAAATTCCCTCGCAAGGGTGCCAAGCAACGCTACCTTGAACAGAAGCCCATTGCATGAAAATAAATTTATTAATTGTAGACGATGAGCCTCACACACGGGAAGGCTTAGAACTGGCATTAGAGGACGAATTTGAAGTATTTACCGCAAGTTCGGCAAAAGAAGCTGCGAATGCCCTTGAGGAGGAAGAATTTCAGGTAATCTTAACTGACTTGCGAATGCCCGGTGATTCCGGAATGAGCGTGATCGATCATGCGATCAGGCATCCATCAAAACCACTTTGCATAATGATGACGGCTTATGGTGAAGTAGAGGTTGCGGTTGAGGCAATGAAGAGGGGTGCTTTTGACTTTCTCCCTAAACCAATAAACCTCGAGCAACTTGAGTTACTTATTAAGCGCGGATTAAAAGAACGTAGCCTAGAAAATGAGAACCCCTATCAACGAGTAGAAAAAAAATATAAGTTTGATGGAATTATGGGCAAATCGACTGCCCTTGAAAATGTTCTGGAAAAAGTTCGCCTGGTTGGACCCTCAAAAGCAACTGTCTTATTGTCTGGTGAAACGGGAACCGGTAAGGAATTATTTGCTCAAGCAATCCATCAAAATAGTGAACGATCGAAAGGCCCATTTGTCCCTGTGCATTGTGCTGCCTTACCAGCAAACTTGCTAGAAAGTGAAATATTTGGACACGAAAAAGGTGCGTTTACAGGTGCATCAGAACGACGGATAGGTCGTTTTGAATCAGCAAACGGAGGAACCTTGTTTTTAGATGAAATTGGAGAAATTGATGCATCTACTCAGGTTAAGCTACTTAGGTTTCTTGAGACCAAAACCATAGAGCGTTTAGGAAGTTCTAGTCCTTTAGCTCTCGATGTTAGGCTGGTCTGTGCTACCAATCGAAATCTTCTAAAAATGTCTCAAAATGGAGAGTTTCGAGACGACTTATATTATCGATTAAATGTAGTGACTATAGAGCTACCTCCTTTACGTGATCGAGGGGATGATCTCGTACTTATGATGAATCACTTTATCAAGGTATATTCTGATGAAAACAAATTTGAAACACCCCGACTATCCGATGATGTTTTATCTATTTTACAAAATTATAATTGGCCAGGAAATGTTCGTGAACTAAGAAATTTTTGTGAAAACCTAGTAGTTTTAAAACGGGGAAAGACAGTATTCCCTAACGATTTAGATCCACGATTTACTCTTCTTATTACTAAGGGAGAAACTGCTAATAGCGATGAAAACTCTCTTTTATCTGTTGAGGGGAATGAAAAACGCCTGTTGCGAGATGCTTTACTTAAATCTAAGGGAAATCGTACAAAAGCGGCTCAATTGATGGGGATAAGTCGTAGAACTTTACACAGAAAATTAGATCGTTGGCCCGAATTGGATACAAAGTAATCTTATTTTGTAAAGATTGGCTGCTCGGGCTGGATTCGAACCAGCGACCAAGTGATTAACAGTCACCTGCTCTGCCACTGAGCTACCGAGCATCAAACTTTTAAAATAACATGATGAAGAAAACTGTCAATCCTCAGCATTTTTGAACTGATGTTTATAACCAAAAAGGCAGCCACCTTTGCCCA
>JAQXCL010000127.1 GCA_029251885.1 Opitutales bacterium
CAAGAGCCCGTACCGACAAATTAAAAGAAATGAAACAATATGGTTTGCACCGGCACTTCACCGGCGGGTCCAGCGTGATGATGTGGGGAGGCGGAGTCAAGAAGGGCCATGTACACGGAGCCACTGCCGAGGAGCGTCCCCTGATGGCAGTGAATGATCCAGTATCAATCGAAGACCTTCACGCTACTTTTTATACGATTATGGGCATTAACCCAAAGACCGCATACGAGGTGGAAAAGCGCCCCTTCTACGCAACTAAGGATGCAATCGGAAAATGCGTCAACGGCGTGTTATCCTGACTCGATGTATTGCAGTCCATTAAGCAACTAGAATAATAATCATCCTATTTCGTGCATTTCAATTTAGTAAGCTGATTTCCCTAAATCAATAAGAGGAAATATAAACCTTCCTCAAATCCGTTTCAGGAAGTTTAGAATCAAAGTTCTAAGGCTGATATTTAAGTTGCTGATTGAGCTTTTAAAAACCGAAATTTTTTCTAACGGTAGGGTTTGGAAATTTACTGCCACTTCAGAAAGTTCATAACCATAGCGGACCTCCTTTCGCGGATTGTAATAATGTTGCTTTTTGTTGCTGCAAAACAAAACGGTTTCATTGCCTAGTATATCAAAAACAACCTCCATACTCCTGCACTTCGGACCATCAAACCAAAGTGTCAAGAGGGTGTTTCCATCTGAAAACTTTCTCACTTCACTTGTGCTTTTTGGTAACTCTTCTAACTTCATTGGCCCCCACATTTAATGTATTTAAACTAAACCTAACACATAAAAAACAGGATATCCATTAATTGAAGAAAAAATTAGAACTGATATTTTTTAGGACACTCCTACCAAGGCAAAACACCTGCCCGCATCAGTGCAAAACCTAACCACAGGGTAAGGACTAGGTAGACAATACTCCAACCCTTAGTGGCAGGAAAATGCTTGGCAATACTTGGAACAGAAGAATCGTACCAATCCTTTAAAAACCAACTAACGGTAAACGCGAAGGAACAATCCGTTGCCAAGATATACCAGAGAAGCGCTTCGAGGTTGAAATCCATTTAAATTTTATAAAAACAGGATCAATCAAAAACAACGGTTTTATTGCGGTATACTAATACTCGGTGTTGCAAGTGGCGACGGACCGCAACCGCAAGCACGAGCTTTTCGAGATCACGCCCACGCTCAATTAATTCCTTGGTTCCATGACGATGACTTACCCGAGCCACATCCTGTTCGATGATTGGTCCCTCATCTAGATCCTCAGTGACATAGTGTGCAGTCGCACCTATGAGTTTCACCCCGCGCTTATGGGCTTGGTGGTAAGGCTTAGCCCCAGCAAAGGAGGGAAGGAAAGAGTGATGAATATTTATGACCGGACAGGCAATTTTCTTCAAAAAATCAGGACTTAATACCTGCATGTAACGAGCAAGAATGAGCAGGTCGACCTGTTGATCTGCAAGCCAGGTGAGTTGTTTGGCCTCGGCATCCGCCTTGTTTTCTTTGGTTACGGAATTACGGACATAGGCCAAACCATAGGACTGAGCCACCGGTTCGAGGACTTCGTGATTAGAAAGAACTCCCACCACATCAGCATTCCAATCCCCAGCCCGTTGACGCAGGGCGAGGTCATGAAAACAATGATCTGCTTTGCTGACCATCAAAGCAATCCTCGGTCGATAATCGCTCCTGGTCAGGCGTACCTTCATACCGAATTCTCCCTTTACCAAATGCTTAAACAATTCCATTTCTTCTTCAAGGGAATGGGGAGTGCCTGGCTGCCACTCCACCCGTTGGAAGAAAATATTTTCATCCCGATCAAGGTGTTGATCAGCATGGAGCACATTTCCTCCTCTCTGATGTATCCAACTGGCAGTCCGCGCAACTAGCCCGGGTTGATCCGGACCATGAAGCAGGGCAATAACAGATGGATTCACGCGGGGTGGTACTCTTGAAGAGATTTTACGGAAAACTTCTTTCCCCGAATAGAACGGATCCCCTGAAGGGCGGCGTCTGCCGAACCAAGTGTGGTCATAACCGGGACGCCATGAAGAACGGCTTCACTACGTATCCCATTTTCATCACGCCTTGGAATCAAGCCGAGGGGGGTATTGATGACCATTTGTACTTTTCCATTCTTGATCAAATCAGCCACATTTGGACGACCTTCACTAATGCGCAGAGTGGTTTCCGCCTCGATCCCGTTTTCATTCAGAAATTTTGCTGTGCCTTCAGTTGAGTAGAACTTGAAACCGAGTTCGTGCAAACCCTTGGCAATTTCCAATGCCTTTGGCTTGTCAGAGTCTTTGACGCTGAGAAAGACATTTCCATCCATTGGTAAAGAAGGTTTGGCCGCCATCTGAGTCTTGGCAAATGCAATTCCAAAATCTTCATCCTGCCCCATTACCTCCCCCGTACTGCGCATCTCTGGAGTGAGCACGATAGGAGATCCTGGAAATTTACTAAAAGGAAAGACCGCTTCCTTGATCGCCCAGTGTTTAGGAGTAATTTCCTCAGTAAATCCAAGATCCTTAAGTTTTGCACCCGCCATTACCCGGGCTCCAAGCTTGGCCAGAGGAACCCCAATTGCCTTACTCACAAATGGCACGGTTCGTGAAGCTCTAGGGTTTACTTCGATCAAGAAGAGTTCTCCACCCTTGATGGCAAATTGTATGTTCATAAGGCCAATCACTTTGAGTGCATCAGCCAAGGCATGAGTGGCCTGCCTCACCTCTTCGATCATCGATGGTTCCAAATCATGTGGGGGCAAAACCATGGCCGCATCTCCGCTGTGCACCCCGGCAAATTCAATGTGTTGAAGCATACCTCCGACCACGGTGGTTTCGCCATCGGAAATACAATCAACATCAAGCTCGATCGCTTCTTCAAGAAATTTATCGAGCAAAACTGGTTTGCCCGGAGCAACTGCGAAGGCTTCATTGACCACCCCGCTTAGTTCATCCTCGTCATAAACGATGAACATTCCACGCCCACCCAGTACAAAGGATGGACGGAGCAAAATAGGATACCCGATACGGGCGGCCTTTTCCCCAGCCTCATCCGGATGCATTGCCGTTTCGTTCTGTGGTTGTTTTAATCCAATTTCTTCAAGAATTCGCTTAAATTTTTCACGGTCCTCGGCGAGATCAATGCTCTCGGGAGATGTCCCAATGACATTTACTCCGGCAGCTTGCAAACCACTGGCAAGATTGAGTGGAGTCTGCCCGCCATACTGAACGATGGCTCCATCACATTCTTCCTGATGATAAACCTCGAGCACATCTTCCATGGTCAAAGGTTCGAAATACAAACGATCAGAGGTATCATAATCAGTGGAAACCGTCTCGGGATTGGAATTCACCATCACTGTTTCATAACCCGCTTCTCTAAGGGCAAAGGAGGCATGCACACAGCAGTAATCAAATTCAATCCCCTGCCCGATTCGATTGGGTCCTCCACCGAGAATCATGATCTTTTTCTTGTCCGACTTTTTAATCTCATTTTCATCCCCATAGGAGGAATAATAATAAGGGGTGAAGGCTTCAAACTCAGCGGCACAGGTATCTACCAAACGAAAAGTTGTCTCAATCCCTAGGGATACCCGTCTGGATCTGACTTCTGATGGTTCACATTTCCAAAAATCTGCCAGTTGACGATCCGAAAATCCAGCCTCTTTTGCCTGACGTAAGGACTCCCCATCGATTGCCTCCAGGCTGGTTCCACTCAAGTATTTCCCGATAGCATGAAGTTCTTCCAATTGGGAACTAAACCATGGATCAATGCCCGACTGCTTAGAGATATCCTCCCCCGACATTCCCATATCCAAGGCTTTGTACAAATACATCGGACGATCGGCAGAGGGTCTCTTCACTCCTGCACGCACCGCTGATTTATCAAGTTCCTGATCAGCAAGTTTGCCTGCTTCAAAGCCTTTCAAACCGATCTCAAGGGAGCGCATTGCTTTTTGAAAGGACTCTTTAAAAGTTCGACCAATGGCCATAGCTTCCCCCACTGACTTCATTGCTGATGTGAGAGTGGAATCTGCCTCGGGAAATTTCTCGAAAGTAAAACGTGGAATCTTGGTGACTACATAATCGATGGAAGGCTCGAAAGAGGCAGGCGTCTCCTTGGTTACATCGTTGCGTAATTCATCGAGAGAATAGCCGACCGCCAATTTTGCGGCAAACTTAGCAATAGGAAAACCGGTTGCCTTGGAGGCCAATGCAGAACTCCGGGATACCCGGGGGTTCATCTCAATAACCACCATTCGTCCATTCTCTGGGTTTGTGGAAAATTGAATATTACTGCCTCCGGTTTCCACACCAATTTCGCGAATACAGGCAAAGGAGGCATCACGCATCAATTGATATTCTTTATCCGAAAGGGTCATAGCCGGAGCTATCGTAATCGAATCTCCAGTGTGTACACCCATGGGGTCAAAATTTTCGATCGAACATATTACCACGCATTGATCTTTGCAGTCACGCATGACTTCCATTTCATACTCTTTCCAACCGAGAAGACATTCCTCCATCAAAACCTGTTTGACTGGAGAAGCGTCCAGTCCCATCTGCACCATTG
Organism: Opitutales bacterium; assembly: GCA_029251885.1. GTDB lineage: Bacteria > Verrucomicrobiota > Verrucomicrobiia > Opitutales > Seribacteraceae > Chordibacter. Next base: position 4,581 of record JAQXCL010000127.1, read on the forward strand.
CATCAAACTCTTCACGGTTATAAGCGATACCTCCACCAGTTCCACCTAGAGTGAAGGCAGGGCGAAGGATTATTGGAAAGTCTCCGAGTTCGTCCAAATGGGAACGGGCTTCCTCTAAGGAATTGATTGAAAAAGAACGGGCGACATCAAGTCCGATCTTGAGCATCGCTTGCTTAAATAGTTCGCGATCCTCGCCCTTTTTGATCGCATCCGGTTTAGCTCCGATCATTTCCACCCCATTAGCTTCGAGAACACCGGCATGAAAAAGATCAAGGGAAAGATTAAGCCCGGTTTGTCCGCCCAAAGTGGGAAGCAAGGCATCTGGTTTTTCCTTTTCAATAATCTTAGTGACGCTTTCCACGGTCAGAGGTTCGACATAAGTCGCATCTGCAAATTCGGGATCGGTCATGATGGTAGCTGGATTGCTATTGACCAGCGAAACTCGGTAACCTTCTTCACGCAGAGCTTTGCAGGCTTGAGCCCCGCTGTAGTCAAACTCACAAGCTTGACCAATTATTATGGGACCTGATCCGATGATCAGGATGTGTTCAATGTCGTTTCTTCTAGGCATGGACTCAGGAAAAAATCAAAAAAAAGGCTCCTCGGGGAGCCGACGTGAATCTAGATCTGATGAATAAGGGTTCAATTCTTTAAAGTGGGGAATTGAACTTTTTTAATATCAATTTTTCCCTAAGCCTCAAGAAGGAAAGGGGAAATGTTACTCACAATATGGCGGGTTGGGCATCACCCCCAGCAGCTAAAGCTATTGCATCCTTAATTTTTTTCCCTCCCGTTACAATTTCGATGGTCTTTCCGACGCAGTTATAATTTCGCAAGGATTCAATGATAGAATCGGCCAAGTCCTCACGAGGGAGGTATCCGTGATACCCTAGTTCCTCGGCTGCCTCTATTCTGCCCGTGCCTTTTTCCTCCAACAATGTACCAGGTGCCAAAATGGTGTAATCCAAGCCCGATGAGCGTAGGGCACCATCGGCTACCCCCTTGGCCCTGAGGTAGTGCTGAATACGGGGAGATTCACTGGTGGGATCTGCACCTATCGCACTGACCATTACAAACCTGCGAACCCCTTGCTTTTTACAATCTTTAACCAAACGAACAGCGGCGTTTTGGTCGACATCGATGGTTTTTTCCGGACCAGTGTGTCCACCCGAGCCTGCTGAAAATACAACCACATCCATACCTTGCAAGAAATCAGCAATGCCCGCCTCCAGATCGCCCACTGCCGATGGCAGACCCAAGGCAGTAAACTTGGTTTGTTGGCGAGAATCCCGAATAAGAGCTACGGGAGAAAAATCATGAGCCGCCCACATTTTCCCGCTCAACAAAGTACCTACCCGTCCATTGGCTCCAACGATAAGGGTTTTCATGCAGAATGATTAAATACGCCAATTAGACGGCTGGGTGTAAAAGCTAAAAGCATGTACTCTCCTTCAAAATCAAGAGTGTGAATGAGGCAACGATTTTCACGATTCCAAAGTTGCTCAGGTTCCCAATAATGGGAAGGTAAACAATTCACGGTTTGTTCAAAGAAATAAACTCCAATTTACTAAAAACCAAAAAATCATCATTCATAAGGGGCATTCAGCCGAGTAAGGCATGCTAAAAATACAATTGTTCGAATTGCGATTTTGATCGTCCTTGTTTTCCTAAAATTATAGAACTTTTCTTTAAATCATGAGCCAACCCGTCCGCACCCGAATCGCTCCCTCTCCCACTGGCGCCCCCCATTTAGGTACAGCTTACATGGCCTTGTTTAATTTGGCCTTTGCACGCAAACATGGTGGGCAATTTATTTTACGCATCGAAGATACTGACCGGAAACGTTCATCAATCGAATCAGAAAAAGCCATTTTCGAAGCCTTACGCTGGGCAGGGATCGAGTGGGATGAAGGACCAGATTGCGGAGGACAATACGGCCCATACCGGCAAAGCGAACGCCTTGATTTATACGAGCGGGAAATTAATCGCCTTATTGAAAAAGGTCATGCATATCGTTGCTTCTGCACTCCCCAACGCCTAAACGAGTTAAGGGCAAAACAAATCGCGAATAAAGAAACTCCTCGCTACGATGGTCTTTGCTTGAGTTTATCTCAGGAAGAATCAGCAAGAAGAGCCAAGAGTGAGCCCTTTGTGGTACGGATGAAAATCCCTGAGTCTGGAACTTGCGAATTTACCGATGAACTACGCGGACAAGTTAATATTGAATGGTCCCAGATCGATCACCAGGTGATTCGTAAGTCGGATGGATTCCCCACCTATCATCTCGCCAATGTGGTGGATGATCATGAAATGGCTATCAGTCATGTTATCCGTGGGGAAGAGTGGATAAGTAGCACACCCAAGCATGTCTTGTTATACCAATATCTTGGCTGGAAGTGCCCTTCCTTTGCCCATCTTCCCCTCCTACGCAATCCAGATAAGTCCAAACTTTCAAAGCGAAAGAATCCAACTGGTATCTTTTATTTTCGGGATGCCGGTTTTTTACCCGAGGCTCTGCTGAATTATTTAGGAATGATGGGGTATACCCTGCCGGATCAGCGTGAAATTTTTTCATTGGAAGAGCTGATTGAGACTTTTGACATTAAAAGAATCAGCCTAGGCGGTCCCATTTTTGACTTGGCCAAATTAAAATGGCTAAATGGTCGCTACCTTCGAGAAAAACTTAATCCAGTAGAAGTAATCGATCGTTTGCAGGCATGGAAAGCAAATCCTGAATTTCTCGGAAAGATTATGCCCTTTGCTCTGCAACGATTGGAAACATTTTCTGATTTCTTTCCACTTGCCCAATTTCTCCTCAGCGAGCAACCCATTTATGCCCTGGAAGAACTGGTTGGAAAAATGGAGCCCGAACAATCTGCAAAATTTCTTAAAATTGCCGAATGGGAATTGGAAAAGACTGCAAGTTGGGACCGCGATACCCTCTCCTCGGTCTTTCAAAGAATGGCCGAAGTAGAGGATTTAAAATTAAAACAACTGCTCCCCTTATTTTTCATGGCCATGAGCGGAAGCACGGTTTCTCTTCCCCTCTTCGATGGAATTGCCCTTCTCGGCCCCGATCTTACCCGCATGCGCTTGCGCCACGCCCTCGAATTATTATCCGCCAATGGACAAGGCCTGAGCAAAAAGGGAATCAAAAAACTGGAAAAGGAATATGCAAACCGATACGGCGAGCGAATTGATTAATGGTCTTTATCCTAACCCTTTCTAAAATTATCCCCACTTTTCATTACCAATGAGCGAACCTGAAGCAGAAAAACCTCTCGATTTCATCCGTACCCGCATCCAAGAAGATCAACAATCTGGCAAGAACGATGGAAAGGTACATACCCGATTCCCACCCGAACCCAATGGATACCTTCATCTTGGGCACGCCAAAAGCATCTGCTTGAATTTTGGAATTGCCCAAGAATTTGGAGGTCTTTGCAACCTCCGTCTGGACGACACCAATCCAATTGCTGAAAAAACTGAATATGCCGAGGCTATTCAGGACGACCTTAGATGGTTAGGGTTTGATTGGGAAGACCGCTTTTTTCATGCCTCCGATTATTTCGACAAGTTGCACAACTGGGCGGTTCAATTGATCAAAGCAGGTAAGGCATTTGTCTGCGACCTGTCTTTTGAAGAGATGAAAGCCCACCGCGGAAACCTGATCGAACCCGGTAAGAACAGTCCATTTCGGGAACGTATGGTTGAGGAAAACCTCGAACTCTTTGAAAAGATGCGTCTTGGAGAATTCCCGGACGGAACTAAAACCCTTCGGGCAAAGATTGATATGAGTTCACCCAATCTCAATTTGAGAGATCCGGTGATCTATCGAATCATACACCAGGAACATCCAAAAACGGGAGATAAATGGAAAATTTATCCATCCTATGACTTTGCTCATGGACAATCGGACTCCCTGGAAGGCATCACCCATTCTATTTGTACGCTTGAATTCGAGCATCACCGCCCACTTTACGATTGGTTATGCCAAAACCTTGGCATCCATCATCCCCAACAGATTGAATTTGCCCGCCTCAATCTAAATTACACGGTCATGAGCAAACGCAAAATGCTCCGTCTCGTGGAAGAAGGCCATGTCAATGGATGGGACGACCCCCGCATGCCCACTCTTCAAGGTATGCGCCGGCGTGGATACACTGCTAAAGCAATTCGAGATTTTTGTGAAAAGGTGGGGGTGGCCAAGCGCGAAAATGTTATAGAAGTGGAACTACTCGAACACTGCCTACGCCATGACCTAAATCGCTGTGCACCGCGCCGTCTTGGAGTATTAAATCCATTAAAACTAACCATTTCCAATTATCCAGACGGACAGGTTGAAGAAGTCGAGGCGGTAAACAATCCTGAAGATCCAGAAACTGGCACACGCCCAGTGAGCTTCTCCAAGACCATCTACGTCGATCGGAATGACTTCATGGAGGACCCCCCAAAGAAATATTTCCGCATGTCTCCCGGTCAGGAAGTGCGATTAAAATATGCCTACTATGTTACCTGCACGGAAGTGATTAAAGATACAGACGGGAAAGTGATTGAATTGATTTGTGAATACGACCCGCAAAGCCGCGGTGGAGATTCGCCTGACGGACGCAAGGTTCGTGGCACCATTCAATGGGTGGATGCTTCCACGGCCAAAAAAGTCGATGTCCGCCTTTACGATCGCCTCTTTCAAACTCCGGACCCTGAAAAAACCGCAGACGGAGGCGACTTCATTGATCATTTAAACCCCGATTCTTTAGAGGTTATTTCCCATGCCTTGGTTGAAGCATCCGTTGAGCAGTTTGAAATTGGTAAAGCCTTTCAATTGGAACGTGTGGGATACTTTTGCCTCGATCCGGACGGGCAAGGTAGCGATGATTTGCTCCTTAATCGAACGGTCGCCATGCGGGACAGTTGGGCCAAAGCAAACAAGTAGTTCGGTCACAATAGCCAACCCTGCCCTCCTGTATTCGGGCTTGCCATGAATTCACCATTTGCAATTATATGAGACAAGCTACCCTTGTTAATTACTACTATAACCAGCCCAATAATAAACTATGAGTAACCAAGAATCAGGACCTGATATGAAATTGTTTTGGGGGTGTTTCATCGCCCTTATAACAACTGCCTTTGCCTTCATCACAAGGGCATTCCTTGTAAACGCAGAGCCCTTTTGGCCAAGCACTTTTGGGTTAAACCAAGTTCAAGCAGGGGAACTTTTCGGTGCTGGAATCTGGCCGTTCGCCATCAGTATTATCGTTTTCAGTCTGATTATCGATCAGGTTGGCTATCGTGTGGCTATGATCTTCAGTTTTGTCTGCTACGCCCTATATGCAGTTCTCGCTTATCAAGCATACGGCATTGTTATGGCCGATGGCCTGGTTGGAGACGCACTCAAAACAGCTCAATCCGAAGCTTATGGCAAACTTTACTGGGGTTCGGTAATACTCGGTCTTGGTAATGGTACCGTAGAAGCGTTTATCAATCCAGTTGTGGCCACCATGTTTAAAAAAGACAAAACCAAGTGGCTCAACATCCTCCATGCCGGATGGCCAGGTGGTCTGGTTATCGGTGGTATCTTAACCATTCTCCTCGGTGCACAAGCTGCAGAAGACTGGAGAATTCTTATTTACTTAATCGCTATCCCTGCGGTCATTTACCTCGTCATGCTTTTAAATGCTAAGTTTCCTGTCAATGAGCGTGTTTCTTCTGGTACTTCCTATAAAGAGATGTTGGCTGAATTTGGAGCCATTGGTGCCTTAATTGCTGGCTACCTTATCTACAGGCAGCTTGGTATGGTGTTTGGATGGAGTGATAATATAGTCTACATTCTAACCGCAGTTTCCACCATTGGTTACTTTCTTTACTGCAAATCCCTTGGCCGTCCCCTGCTTATCTTTATGTGTCTCATCATGATCCCACTGGCTACGACCGAACTCGGCACCGATGGAGCGATCTCTGGTTTAATGGAAGAACCCATGAAGGCAGCCGGATACAATGGCCTTTGGGTTCTCATTTACACATCTGCGATCATGATGGTGTTACGCTTTTGGTTCGCTGGCCCTATTGTTGCCAAACTCGGACCTTTGGGTCTCTTAGCTACATCTGCTGTGCTCGCTATTGCAGGTCTTTACTTACTAAGCACAGCCTCAGGACTGTTCATGATCTTCGTATTTGCAACACTCTACGGTTTTGGAAAAACTTTCTTTTGGCCTACCACACTTGGAGTTGTTTCAGAGCAATGTCCGAAGGGTGGAGCACTTACTCTCAATGCGATTGCCGGTATCGGTATGCTTGCGGTAGGTATTCTTGGTGGTCCAGTAATTGGAAAAATGGCTGAAGATGCAGTCAAACAGTCTGTTATTGCTGAGACTAATGAAGAAACTTACGGTAAGATCTCGAAGGACAGCACTTACTTTCTCGGGGATTACACAGCAGTTGAGCTTGCGAAGGTTGATTCTCTGGAAGGTGATGAAAAAGACACCGTCAAACACAGCATTCAGGTAGGCAAGCAAGCTTCCTTGGCTAGCGTAGCTATCTTCCCTGTTTTCATGCTCATATGCTATCTTGCACTTATTTTCTACTTCAAGGGGCGCGGGGGTTACAAACCCGTAGAGCTTGAAGAAGGTAAATCCTGAGGACCGAAAAGTTTTAAGCGGTTTCCTCCCAACCCAACCAAACCTACTCAGAATCTATGGCTAAGAAAAAACCCTTGCGCATCGGACTGATCGGATATGGCTTCATGGGCCGTACCCACTCCAACGCATTTCGTAAAGTACCCAACTTCTTTCCGGAGTTGAAGTACGAACCCCAACTCGCTGCTGTTTGTGCCCGCAATAAGGACCGGGCTCAGGCATTTGCTGATCAGTGGGGCTACGAATCAGTTGAAACCGACTGGAAGAAGTTGATCGCCCGTGATGACATCGATGTGATCGACATCGCTGCTCCCAACAATGTACACCATGAAATTGCCATAGCTGCAGCCAAGGCAGGTAAGGCAATTCTTTGTGAAAAGCCCCTCGCACTAGATTGTAAGGAAGGTGAAGAAATGGTTCGCGAAGTGGAAAAAGCGGGTGTGGCCAACATGGTTTGGTACAATTACCGCCGTATTCCTGCCGTTACCATGGCCAAGGAGATGATCGACGAGGGTCGTTTGGGTAAGATTTATCATTACCGTTCCAACTTCCTTCAGGACTGGACGATCAATACCGACCTTCCCCAAGGAGGAGAAGGATTGTGGCGTCTGGATGCGAAAATTGCAGGAAGTGGAGTTACTGGGGATTTACTCGCCCATTGTATTGATACTGCCATTTGGTTAAACGGTCCGATTGTCGAAGTCAGTGCCATGACTGAAACCTTCATCAAAGAGCGTGTTCATACTGCCACCGGAAAGAAGCAAAAAGTCACCATTGATGATGCCTGTGCTTTTCTTGCCAAGTTCGCCAACGGATCGCTTGCCATCTTTGAGTCCACCCGCTACGCCCGTGGACACAAGGCATTGTACACCTTCGAAATCAATGGGGCAGATGGTTCCCTCTTCTGGGACTTGCACGACCTTCACAAGCTCGACTACTACGAGTACGACAAGGAAGATCCCAAGACCCGTGGTTGGCGTTCCATCCATGTAACAGATCCAGGCGAGCATCCCTACATGAACAAATGGTGGGTGCCTGGCCTTAATATTGGATACGAGCACAGTTTCATCAATCAATTCGCTGACTTTGTAGCCGGCTATGGTTCCCGTAAGAAACG
>JAQXCL010000134.1 GCA_029251885.1 Opitutales bacterium
GGGTGTGCCCACCACTTCATCATCACCAATTTGGATGAACTGAAGAACGGTGTGAAAGAGATCGGACGGGACTGCATTCTTAAAACAGCCGAGTTTGGATATGATGGTAAGGGCCAGCAAAAGATTTCCGGGGATGCCACTGCTGAAGACCTCGCGAACATCTGGCAGTCTTTTGATTCCCAGCGTGCGGTGCTTGAAGAACGGGTCGAATTGGACACGGAAATTTCCGTTCTTGTTGCCCGTGGAGTGGCCGGCGATGTGGTCACCTATGACCCGGCAGAAAATATCCACCGCAACCACATCCTCGATGTCTCCATCGTACCTGCCCGTTTGCCCGATAATATTTTGGAGGAAGCACGCAAGGTGGCAATTGGAGTGGCCGACGCCCTCGATTATATAGGTATCATGGCCGTGGAATTCTTTATTTCAATGGCCGGCAGGTTGCTGGTCAATGAAATCGCCCCCCGACCTCACAACTCCGGTCACCATACCATTGATGGGTGCATGACCTCCCAGTTTCAGCAACAGACCCGGGCCATTTGCGGATTGCCGCTCGGGTGCACCAACCTGAAACGGCCCACAGCTATGCTAAATTTGCTGGGCGATTTGTGGCCTGACTCAGACACTCCACCCGATTGGTCGCCTATTTTTAAGACCCCCGGTGCAAGCCTTCATTTGTATGGCAAAACGGGTGCAAGACCTGGACGAAAAATGGGACATGTGAATTTTCTCGCCGATGATGCACAGACTGTACTCTCTCAGGTGAGCAGATGCCGGGAAGCCCTCGGTATGCCGGCAATCTAAAGCTAATATTACCTTTCTGATGAAGGCGCTTGTACTTTTTTCCGGCGGGTTAGACTCCACAGTTTTGGCCGCACAACTTCAAGCAGATGGAGTCGAAACCCGTTTACTCTCGATTGATTACGGCCAGCGACATGCCAAAGAATTGGATAAAGCAGAAAAAATTGCTCATGCTTTGGGTCTACCTCATCGCATCCTTCGACTGCCCGACCTCGGTCCTCTGCTTGGAGGAAGTTCGCTCACCGACGATCAAGTGGAACTGCCCGAAGGCCACTATGCAGAGGAATCGATGAAGGCAACGGTGGTGCCCAACCGCAATATGATCCTGCTGGCCCTCGCCGGCGGCCATGCTCTTTCCATCGGATTTGATACGATTGCTTATGCCGCCCATGCCGGAGACCATACCATTTATCCAGATTGCAGGCCCGAATTTGCTGATGCCATGGAAAAAGCACTTGGGCTTGCAGACTGGCAAAACCTTAACCTGCATCGCCCATTCGTAAATTTCAGGAAGGAGGAGCTGGTAAGAAAAGGAAATGAACTTGGGGCCCCTCTCGAACTTACCTGGTCGTGCTATGCCGGACGGGATAAACATTGTGGAAAATGTGGAACCTGTGTGGAGAGGAAAGAAGCATTTGCACTCGCCAAGGTCGAAGACCCTACCGAGTATGAGGATGACTAAATTTCTAATATTTCATGATTACATGTAGTAAGACTTACCGGGACATTCCCCTCTCCCACCGTCAGCCCAACCATACGGGCCGGTGCTCTCGATTGCATGGGCATAGCTGGTTCATTACCCTGACTTTTGAATCTAAGGAATTGGACGATAATGGATTTGTGATTGATTTTGGAGATCTTCATTTCATCGAAGATTGGATCGATAATCGTTTAGACCATGCAACGGCTGTTTGGGAGAACGACCCCAAGCTAGCAGAGTTAAATCAATTACAGAATGAAGGTTTAATCAAACTTTTGACAGTGCCCAATGCCTCTTGTGAAGGAATTGCTCAGTACCTGCACAAGACTTTCGACCCACTTGTTCGCAAACGGACCGATGGACGGGTATGGATACGATCGGTATACCTGCAGGAAGATTCCAAAAACTCCGCAACTTATCAGCCCTGCGATTAGCTATGAGCCGGGCATTGCCAGTATATGAATATTTTCATGCCTGGCAGGGCGAAGGTAGCCATATAGGAAAGTCAGCGTTCTTCATTCGTCTTCACGGATGCCCGGTGCATTGTCCATGGTGTGATTCTGCTGGTACCTGGCACCCGGATTACCTACCTGATAAGATCGATCGAATCAGCCCTATTGACCTTGCAGAAGAGGCCAATCAGTCAGGTTGCGAAATTGTAGTCATTACAGGGGGGGAACCTGCAATCCATCCTCTTTTTGATCTTGTTCATGAGTTGCGTATACGAAGTTTGCCGGTTCACCTCGAAACCTGTGGAGCTTTTTCAGTGCAAGGAGAAATGGATTGGATCACCTTGAGTCCGAAATGGAACCAATTACCCATCGAGGAAACATTTCTGCTGGCAGATGAGTTTAAAATAATTGTGGAAAAACCCGAGGATCTGGCCAAATGGACGGATGCCTTGCCCATGAAAGAAAGAAAGGTGCCGGTTTGGTTGCACCCTGAATGGTCGCAGGCAGAAAATCCAGAGGTCCTTGGGGCGATCAACGACTGGATAAAACACGAAGGCTTTCCCTATCGGGCGGGTTTTCAATTGCACAAATTATACATGGTGGATGAAGCGGATAAACGCTCCCGCCCTACCGCCTCCTTGAGTCATCTACAGAAATCGCATAAGCTGAGATAAATGGAAGCTTTCGGGAAATAAACTAATGTGCGGTCGATACGCATGGTCCAATCCACAGGTCGAATGCTTTCGCAAGTACGCCCCACCGCCCGCCCAGAAAATCAAACCGCGCTACAACCGCACTCCCGGGCAGTCCCATCCTATCCTTCATTCGAATAACCAAACCATTGCCTGGGCAGACGCAGAGTGGGGAAGTTTTCCTTCTGCCAAGTCGGTAAATCCTCGTGGATTCCCCATTAATGCAAGATCCGAAACCGTATCCCATAAACCAACCTTTCAGGCTGCATTCGAGTCCCAAAGATGTCTTATTCCAGCTGACGGATATTATGAGTGGCAAGTAGTGGAAAGAGATCGTAGTCCTCACTTCTTCCATCTACCTGATCGTTCGACCTTTGCCTTTGCTGGTCTATGGCGAGAAGGACGCGAGGGTCTGTACTTTACTATTTTGACCCGTAGTGCCCAGTCCAACTGCCTGCACATCCACCACCGCATGCCGGTTATTCTTTCGGATGAACATTACGCAGCATGGATAAGTGAACAAACGACCCTCCGACAATTGCTCGATCTTTTAAGCAATGTAAAATCCGACATTCTTTTTTATCCAGTTTCCAAACGAGTCAATGCAACCAGAGAGGATGGACCAGAACTTCTGGAACCTAACCGCGACCAGCAATCGACTCTTTTTTGAATGGTCGTACAAGCAAGCAAGCAAAAGGCTAAAACCCTAAAAAAGCCGGCAAAAGATGTGGTACTTGAATGGTTTAAGACAAAACAATGGGATCCATTTCCGTTTCAAAAAAAAACCTGGTCTGCCCATGCCAAGGGAGAGAGTGGATTAATCCATGCCCCGACCGGTACCGGTAAAACCTATGCCGCGTGGGCGGGTCCTTTGATCGAATGGATGGACGAGCTTGGAAAAAAGCCAATGCCCAGGCGCCCGCCCGAATTGCGTGTTCTATGGATCACGCCCCTGCGTGCCCTCGTCAAGGACACCACCCATTCGCTTCGTACTTTGGTGGAAGATCTGCAGCTTCCATGGAGTGTGGAGGAACGAACAGGAGATACCACCGGATCGATCAAGGCGAAGCAAAGAAAACGCTTTCCATCCTGTTTGGTAACGACACCAGAGAGTCTATCCCTGCTCCTCTCCTACCCAGAAACCAAAGAGGCATTTTCCAATTTACAAACCGTTGTGGTCGACGAGTGGCACGAGTTATTATCCACCAAACGGGGAGTACAAACCGAACTAGGTCTAGCTCGTCTACGTCTATGGAATCCAAAATTAAAGACCTGGGGATTATCCGCGACCCTGGGAAACTTGGACATTGCTCAAGCGTCCCTTCTCGGAACCAACCAACCAGGTAAATTGATCAATGGAGATTTAAAGAAAAAATTCGAAGTCGAAGTTCTCATCCCAAAAAATATGGAAAAATTTCCTTGGGCGGGACATCTTGGTGGAAAAATGGTCGAAGAGGTCGCCCAACAAATTGAAGGTGCCGGAACTACACTTGTATTTACCAATGTTCGATCACAGACAGAATTTTGGTTTCATGCACTCCAGGGAATTCGGCCAAAATGGAAGGATGAAATTGGCATTCACCATGGATCGATTGATCGCAAGGAAAGAAAACAGGTGGAAGACCGCCTGCGAGAAGGAAGCATTCGGGCTGTAGTTTGTACAAGCAGCCTGGACTTGGGGGTGGATTTTTCGCCCGTTGACCAAGTTATTCAAATTGGAGGGCCCAAAGGAGTCGCTCGTTTGTTGCAAAGGGCAGGTAGGTGCGGGCATCAACCGGGTGCGGTAAGTCGGGTAATTTGTGTCCCCACCCATGCGATGGAGATGGTGGAATATGCCGCGGCAAGGGAAGCAATCAATGAACGAAGAATTGAAGCACGTGATCCCCTCAGATCTCCCTTGGACTTGCTTGCCCAACATCTGATTACCCTTGCGTTAGGGGGGGGATTTTTCTCAAAAGATGCAATCAAAGAGGTCCGCACCGCTTGGTCCTACAGGGACATAACCGAAGAGGAATGGGGATGGGTGCTTGATTTCATCATTCGTGGAGGAGATACCTTGCGTGCATACGATCAGTTCAAACGCGTGGTCGTAAATAAAATCGGATTGCATACCGTGGAATCACGAATCATTTCCCGGTTTCATAGGATGTCCATTGGCACGATCACCAGCGATCCCGCAATCGAGGTAAAATTTAGCACCGGGCGAAGACTGGGCACGGTGGAAGAATCCTTTATCTCTAAAATTAAGCCGGGCTCAAACTTTTATTTTGGAGGTAAATTGCTGGCCCTAAAAAGGGTGCGCGACCTCACGGCCCTGGTCACACTGGCCAAGCGAGGCAAAGGGACCATTCCAGTTTGGGGAGGTGGAAAATCGCCCCTTTCTTCAGAATTGGCCATGGGTGTACGCCAGAAACTGGAAGCTGCAGGAAAGGATATTTTTAAAGAAAAGGAAATGCGGGCATTACGGCCATCCCTAGAGTTACAGACCGTGAGCTCAACACTTCCAAAAATGAATGAATTATTGATCGAGCGTACAGATACTCGGGAAGGAGTATGTTGGTTTGTCTATCCCTTTGCTGGGCGCTTGGCTCATGAAGGACTCGCGTCCTTAATCAGTTATCGGATGACCAGGCTCGAACCGATGACGCTTTCTCTTTCTTTTAACGACTATGGATTTCATCTTTGTTCAACTTCGACCAAAGAATTTAACGAATCTGACTGGCGAAATCTTTTATCCCCAGAAGGTGTGGTTGATGAATTGCTTGAATGCATGAACTTGAGCGAGATGGATAAGCGGCAATTCCGCGAAGTCGCCCGAGTTGCTGGATTAATCTTTCAAGGCTATCCCGGTGCCCGCAAATCAAACCGGCAGGTTCAGGCATCAGGCGGATTGTTTTTTGATGTTTTCTCGAAATACGATCCAAACAACCTTCTACTCACCCAATCGCGCCGGGAAGTCCTCGACAGACAATTGGAAGTAAACCGAATGGTTTCCACACTGAAAAGGATTTCCGGGCAAAAAATCGTCAGGGAGTCCCCGTCTCGACTATCTCCATTTGGTTTTCCTCTATGGGCCGAATCTTTGCGTTCACAAGTAAGTTCCGAATCTTGGAGCGACCGGGTAAAACGTATGTCCCAACAACTTGAGAAGTCTGCATGAATGAATCGCTGACCATTGACTGGCAAGGAGAATCCCTTCAGCTGTTAGCTGATCGGGCGGTCTTTTGGGCAAAAGAAAAAACGATCTACATTGCAGATACTCATTTTGGGAAAGCGGCCACTTTTCGAAAAGTTGGTATTCCAGTATCTGAACATACCACGATGGAGGACTGCCAGCGCCTTAGTAAACTTATTGATGACACCCGTGCTGAAAAGTTGGTCTTTCTGGGAGATTTTCTACATGCACGGGCCGGAAGATCTCAACCAGTTCGAAACCTTCTCTTCAATTGGCGCGATCAATATCAGGAATTGTCTATTGATTTAGTAAGGGGGAATCATGACCTACAATCCGGAGATCCATGGCCAGAACTGGGCATTACTTGCCTGCCCGACCCTACCCCCTCAAAGAAAAACACATGGGAACTTAGGCATCTCCCACCTGACGAGGATGTTGAACGACCTTTCTTAGCCGGACACTTGCACCCGGGGTACCGCTTACACGGGAAAGGCAGAGATTCCTTACGCTGCCCTTGCTGGGTGGTCAGTGAAAAACGAATCATTTTGCCAGCCTTTGGAAGTTTTACTGGTCTCAAAAATATAAAACACGAAATGGACGATACAATCTTCCTAACAAATGGGAGAGAAATCCAAGAATTGGGCTAATTTGGTGTTTAACTAGGATACTCTAAAATTTAACCTGATCAATCAATTCGCCTTGACTAAAATTGAGTGCGTAGAAAAATGATATCCTTGCTATCGGGATGAACCCTTTTTAAATAACTAACTACAAATCAAAACATATATCATGAAAAACCTTCTTCTTATTCTCGGAATTATTTCTCTTGGATTTTTTAGCTCCTGTGGCGGTGGTGCACACGACCATGAAGACTGTTGTGGAGAATGCGGTGGCGAATCTGAATGCTGCGGAAAGTGTGGAGGCGACAAAGCCGCCGAGGGCAACGGTTCCAAGTAATCGTTTTTTAAAGAGGATTTTTTTCCTTTCAAGGCCCATGTCGAGGTTTTCGGCATGGGCTTTTTTGTGTCCATATAAATTTGCCAATTAAGCAAGTGCCCATTGGATTTCCTAAATGAAAAAGATAGTCCAAGTTTTTGAACCTGAAAATTCGTATACAGGTGCTCAGGTTACTTACTCGACCACAAAAAGCCGTAAATCATTCTCACTACGCCGCCCCGCTCAAAAAGTCATCTCTCCACCCCTTGCCGTCGAATCTTTTGCCCAAGACCCCAATCAATACAAAAGACTCATGGATGCAGTAGCTCGCCTGAGCAGGGAGCAACAACTTCAGGGCAAGTAGCGAGATTTCCAAATTTCCTGGCAGGACTGGATTAATTCTTTAAGCTTGTCCGGACTAATTGCTTGCTTTGGGTCGTCTCCAATTCCCTTTGGTGGATCAATGTGCGACTCGATACACAATCCATCTGCCCCATATGCTATTGCTGCCAATGAACAGGCTTTTACAAAATCGGCATGACCCACGCTATGTGAGGGATCTACAACTACGGGCGCCCAGGTGCGGTTTTTAAGCAAGGGAGTGATCGATTCATCCGGATGGTTACGATAGCCCTCCAATTGTGGGGTAGTTCCCCTAGGGCAAAGCATTACATTTGGGTTACCTTCGGCCACAATATATTCGGCAGCCGCGATAAATTCATTCGGAGAACCAACATGACGCCCACGTTTGAGTAAAACTGTGGTATCCGAACCTGCTGATAACTTTCCAACTTCCTTGAGCAAGGAATAATTTAATGCGTTACGCGTTCCAATCTGTAAAACATCCACCTTGGCATCTAAGGCAAGTTTGAGCTGTTCGGAGTCCATTACTTCGATATCAATGGGTAACCTTGTTTCCTCGCGGGCTTGGAGAATAATCTCGAGGGACTGATTGTCTCCTTGATAGGAATATGGATTGGTACGTGGCTTCCATACTCCACCTCGCAAGGCATGTGCTCCTGCCTCTTTAATCGCATGGGCAGACTCCAAATAAAGATTAGGGTTATTTGGATCAATGGTGCAGGGACCAGCGATAATGAAGGGTTCCTCTTTACCAACCTCGGTCTTGCCAACTAGGACTCGATGATCAGCCAGGCCAGATCGCCGATCCATTAATTTATAGGGCGACTCGATCATATCGACCTTGGAAATAAAAGGTAGTCCAGCAATTCGCTTGAACATGACTTCTCTGCTCTCGTCTCCAAGAATGGCATAAACACAACGGTTGTGTCCCTGGATTTCTAAAATGGAACATTCAAAATCCGAAGCAATTGCCTCGATTTCCTTAAGTTCGTTTGTGCTGAGTTTGTTGGCTTTAGGGATAATCATATGAATTCGAAAGGAAAGATAAAAAGCTTTAATCTTGTCAGTCAGCTCAACTGAGCAAAGAATTGTATAAAATGGCAAGAATAACCCAAAAGCCAACTATGTCTAAATATACTCAATTTCCCTGCTTCCTGTTCTTTGCAATATGGATGACTTCCTGCGAAAAGCCACAAGTACAAACCAAAGAAAAAGGATATCCTTTGGCAGATATTCTCAAGGAACAATCTTACTGGGAAGGGAGTTCAGTTGAGGCATCTGATAACTTCTTTCTAGACGATGAAAATATGTTTTGTTTTAAGGAATCGAAAAGACCCTACTCCGGGGTGATTAAAGTTCGGGCAAGGAACGGAACCGTATCGGCCTTAAGAAGTTATGTAAGTGGCGTGCCTGATGGTGACTTTTACGAATGGCACGAAAATGGAAACTTAAAGTCTAAGCAACAGTATAAAAACGGAGAGAAACATGGTTATTTCTTTATTTGGACATCCCAGAATGTAATTTATTCAAGACGATATTATCAGGACGGAATGGAGGACTTTGGTCGCTTCGAAGACGAAGGTGTGGCTCAAACTGGAGCTACTCTAGCATCAGTAGAGCTTAAGGAGTGGGAAGGTGCCGGACCAGAATTTTACAAAAAGTTTGCAGGAGATCCCAAACGAGGAGGAATGGTTTGGATTCGAGAGACCGAAGAATTATACAACGGCACGATCACAGCATTAGATGATCGAGGTAAAAAGGAAGCCGTTCTACGCTACCGAAACGGCAAATACCAAGGAACGATATCCAAATGGGACGAAGACGGAAGTTTATGGGAAGAAGGGGAATTTGACCGCGGAAACTTAGTTACCTTTACAGTCAAAGAAGGTAAACCCTTTGACCCCAATCAA
>JAQXCL010000158.1 GCA_029251885.1 Opitutales bacterium
GAATCCTTGGCATCACCAAATAACATCCGGCAATTTTCTTTATAATAAAGTGGGTTTTCAACCCCAGAATATCCGGTAGCCATACTTCGTTTAAGAGCTATAACAGACTTCGCCTTCCAAGCTTCGATCACGGGCATTCCTGCAATCGGGCTGTTCTCCTCTTCCAGTGCCGAAGGATTGACGATATCGTTGGCTCCTACGACCATCAAAATGTCGACTTCAGGCAATTCGTCATTCACCTCGTCCATTTCAAATACAATATCATAAGGAACATTTGCTTCTGCCAATAATACATTCATGTGCCCCGGCAGACGGCCAGCAACAGGATGAATCGCAAAGCGAACATTCACATGCTTATCGCGTAAAGTCTCAGTTATCTCTTTGACCACATGCTGTGCCTGGGCAACAGCCATTCCATACCCCGGAACTATCATTACTTCAGTTGAATCCTTCAACTCTTCGGCAACTTCCAACGCACTTGTCTCGGTAATCGAACCCTCGATCTCACTGCTTGCCCCTCCTCCGCCGGAACCAGTCCCAAAGCCTCCAAAGATTACATTGGCCAAGCTACGATTCATCGCATTACACATGATATAACTGAGAATTGCCCCGCTACTTCCCACCAACGCACCAGTAATAATAAGTAAGTCATTCTTGAGCATAAACCCAGCTGCAGCAGCGGCCCAGCCGGAATAACTGTTGAGCATGGAAACAACCACAGGCATATCCGCACCTCCGATCGCCACGATCAAATGCACACCGAGCACGAGGGAAATGGCGATAATAATAAGCAGAGTGATAAGTGCGGCATCATGTCCCTGACCTAGGAACTGTGCCCCCAAGTAGATGGACGCCCCAACCATGCCAAGATTTAAAAAGTGTCGAAAGGGAAGCAGAATGGGTTTGCCACTTAGCGAACCTCGTAATTTAGCGAATGCCACCACTGAACCGGTAAAGGTCACACCACCAATAAACACACCAAGGAGGATTTCGATTTCATGAATGAGCTTGTCCGTTCCTTCGAGTGATGTGTGAGTGGTATCAAGAAAACTTGCAACTCCGACCAAGACCGCGGCCAAACCGACAAAGCTGTGCAGAATCGCAACCAATTCTGGCATCGATGTCATCTCTACCCGTTTTGCCATGACCGCCCCAATGATTGCACCTCCAAGCATGAGAGGAATGAGCAGCTCGAAGTTGGAAACCTGACCACTCATAAAAGTGGCAAATATGGCTAATGCCATCCCGATGATTCCATATAGGTTCCCGCGACGGGCATTCTCTTGTTTAGAAAGTCCTCCCAGGCTTAAGATGAAAAAGATCCCCGATACGAGGTAGGATGTTGTGACTAGTCCTTCGTTCATTACTTACGAAACATTTTCAGCATACGCTGGGTTACGAGAAATCCACCAGCCACATTAATTGTGGCGACAAATATGGCCACACCGGCGAGCCAGGGATTGGCTCCTGCCATAAAGAGCATTCCTCCAATTAGAATAATTCCACTGATTGCGTTGGTTACACTCATTAATGGAGTATGCAAAGAAGGTGTTACATTCCAGACCACCATGTAGCCGACAAAACAGGCGAGTACAAATACGGTAATTTGATCAAGAAACTCACTCGAACCCTTCCACCCAAGTGCGAGTAGACCTACCGCGAGCAAACCGAGAAGAAAACCTCCAGAGAGCAAAGGGTTACTTTTTTTCACAACCTCTGTCCCACTTAATTCGGGCTCAGGCTTTTTCTTAGGTGCGACTGATGTTTCAATCGCAGGAGGTGGCCAACTCACTTTCCCCTTGTCCAAAACCAAGGCACCGCGCACCACTTCGTCCTTCTGATTAATTTTAAATTCTTCGGCATTGCCCAGTAACTGGACTAGTTTGACTAAATTATTGCCGTACAATCGGCTCGATTGAGTCGGTAATCGAGAGGGAAAATCAGTGTATCCAATGATTGTTACCCCATGGGCAATAGTAACTTCGCCACTTACGGTTAATTCACAATTCCCACCTCCTTCTGCGGCAAGGTCCACAACCACAGATCCAGGCTTCATACTCTTTACCATCTCTTCGGTTATTAATACCGGAGATTTTTTCCCAGGAATCATCGCTGTGGTAATAATGACATCGACTTCTGCTGCCTGTTCAGCAAACAACTTCATTTCTGCTTCAATAAACTCTTTACTCATCACCTTGGCATATCCCCCAGAACCCGATCCATCTTCTTTAAAATCCAATTCTAAGAAGGCAGCACCAAGGCTTTGGACCTCTTCTTTAACCGCGGGTCGGGTATCAAATGCGCGAACAATGGCTCCCATATTACGGGCAGCCCCGATCGCAGCCAATCCGGCAACTCCTGCTCCAATGATCAAGACTTTAGCAGGCGGAACTTTCCCGGCTGCAGTAATTTGCCCGGTAAAAAAACGACCAAAAACATGTGAGGCCTCCACCACCGCTCGATAACCAGCAACATTGGCCATGGAGCTCAAGGCATCCATAGATTGAGCCCGAGAAATACGGGGCACGCAATCCATAGCCAATAAATTGATCTTCCTTTCTCCCAGCTTCTTTAACAGTTCTTCATTTCTTGCAGGATAAACAAAGCTAACCAGGGTGGCGCCCTCCTTTATCATTCCCACCTCTTCAATGCTTGGAGGAGTAACTTTAAGAACAAGATCGCCCTGCGACCATACCGTAGTTGCATCATCTACAATACGAGCACCAGCCTCCTCGTACGCGGAGTTGGAAAGATTGGCATTCTCACCAGCTCCTTGTTCAATTACTACCTCGTATCCGAGCTTGGCGAATGCCGAAATATTGTCCGGAGCGATCGCAACTCTCTTTTCTGAGGCTTGAGTTTCCTTAGGTATGGAAATGATCATAATAAAAATAAGTTAAAATGATTTTTCCCCCATTCATAACCTTATGGCAAAGATAAAGTTCTCTCTGCTCTTTTATTCAAAAAAATATATTCAGGTTTTTAACATTCAGCCCAAATCAGTCTCAATATTGCGTACAATGAAACTGCCCTTTTTACGACTCGTCATATGCCTGATTTGTGTTATTGTAATCCTTTGAAATAAATTAATCACGCCTTGGAACAGAGGCTCACAAATGGATAGTAAAGATTCATAAGAAAAGTGAGCAAAGGTTCTAATGTGGTATGAACCTGAGCAACCCCCAGAACCAATTACATCTTATGAGCGATCAAGAACTCCCTAAAGAGGAGAAAGAAGAGAAAGAAACCGACAGCCCTAAATTCGAAGATTTCGATCTTTTACCTGAAGTACAACAAGCGGTAACTCGAGCTGGCTACGAGACCCCATCTCCTATTCAGCGCAGGTCTATCCCGCCACTTCTTGAGGGGCACGACCTTTTGGGTGTCGCCCAAACTGGAACCGGTAAGACTGCCGCCTTTGCCCTGCCTTTGCTCTCCCGACTCGACCCCAACCTACGAGCGGTACAAATGCTCTGCCTCGCACCTACTCGAGAACTTGCGATACAAGTAGCTGATGCCATAGACGGCTTTGCGGAAAATATTCCCAACCTGCGAATCGTACCCGTATATGGAGGCACTGGATACAGCGAGCAAATCCGAGAACTTAAAAGAGGGGCACAAATTGTTGTGGGAACACCCGGACGCGTCATGGATCATGTGAAGAAAAAATACATGAAACTCGAGCAGTTAAAAGCAATGGTGCTCGATGAGGCAGATGAAATGCTAAGTATGGGATTCATCGAAGATATCGAATGGATTTTGGAACAAACTCCAAGCGAACGACAAACCGCACTTTTCTCCGCCACTATGCCAAAACCGATTCGGAAATTGGCGGACAAGCACCTCAACGAACCAGTGGAGATTACCATTGCAGTTAAAAGAGAGAATGCTCCTAACATCCGTCAGCGTTTCCTCAAGGTACGACAGCACGAAAAGATCGATATGCTAACCCGCATTCTCGAAATTGAGACTTTTGGAGCTATTCTTATTTTTGCCCGCACCAAAAATGCAACCACCGATATTGCTGAAACACTCATGGCGAAGGGATACCCAGCAGAAGCACTCAATGGGGACATGCCGCAAAACCTGAGAGAGAAAACTGTCGACCGTCTGCGTAAGGGCCACATCAAAGTCCTTGTGGCTACCGATGTTGCCGCCCGTGGACTCGATGTTGATGTCATCACCCATGTGGTTAATTATGACGCTCCTTTTGACCTTGAGTCCTACACTCACAGGATCGGACGTACTGGACGTGCAGGTCGGGAAGGCGATGCCATTCTTTTTGTCACCAACAAGGAGATGCGAATGCTCAATGCAATCGAAAGAACTCTAAAATCCAAATGCGATGAATACACATTTCCTACATTGGAGGAAATGAACGAGCGAAAACAGAAAGAATTTTTTACCCGTGTGGAAGATGCTCTCACTGCCAAAGATCTCTCTGATTACCGTCAAGCCATCCAACAATTTCTCGAAGAAAGCGGTAAAGACTCAGTCGATGTAGCCGCCGCTCTCGCTTATCTCGATGCCGGCAAGAAACCATTGCTTTACGATGAAATGCCCACCCCTAAAAGATCCAAGCGTGAAAAAAGAGAGCGAAATGGAAACAGGGATGAACAATATGTTAGTAACGACGACTTACAAAGCTACCGGGTGGAAGTCGGAGAATACCATGGTGCAGAGAAGCGCGATCTAGTTGGGGCTATTGCCAATGAGATTGGATTGGATAGCAAATTTATAGGTAAAATTCGTATGTTTAAGGATTATTCCTTTATCGATCTCCCCAAGGACATGCCGCATGATGTCGTGGAAAAGCTCAAAGAAGTTTGGGTTCAAGGACACCAGCTTAATCTCTCAATCGATCGTGGCCGACCTCGCCCAGAAGGCAGAGGGAAGAAATTCGGCGGCAAAGGAGGTGGAGGTTTTCGTAAAGGAGGAGGAGGTTTCCGCAAGGGCGGAGGTGGCGGCTACAAAGGTGGCGGTGGTGGCGGAAATTTCCGCAAAAAATCATCGGGGAGATTCGAAAAGTAATTAGCCTTCACCGCATTTCCCACCTTGCTAGGTAGCCTTCCTAGCAATTGAAGGAAAGTTAAACGGAAAGATTATTTAAATGTTGCCCAGCGAACACCGTTACTGATCAAGTCTAGAAATTCTTTGGTCGATACCGTCTCGTTGTGGTGACCAATAGTTGTTCCGAAGACCCTTCCCTTTCCATACTCGTTCACCCACACGCAGGGCTGTGGCTCAGCAGGCTTGTGCTTGGCCCCATTGTCTCCATAAGCAAGAACCTTTGTGCCTTCGCCAACATCTAGAACAAAGTAAAGTTCTCCTTTTGGGGTCCTCCATTTGTCTGGCATGTCCTTGATCGCCGGATGATCGGAAAACTCTAAAACCTTGGTGACATCGAATGGCACATGGGGACCATGACCGTGTGAATGTACACCAAGCAATTTATTCCAACTCTTCTCAATCGGTTTTTGGCCTTTAACAAAAATATGGTAGGAGTGCATGGCACAGTGCATGGCGATGGCGGGTACTCCCTCTTCATGCACCTTAACTATCGAATCTATGAAAGCCTTGTCATCCTCCCGTGCAAAGCAGTGGTTGTAAAAAACAAAATCAAAGCCATCAGCCCAACCCTCCTTACTTAACTTGGATTTGCTCTCGCGTGGATCCATGTCAAACATCACCGTCCATTTTACCGGCAAGCGTTGGTTAATCCCTTCCATGATAACATTTTGCTGAAAACCATAGTCATGATGCCCTCCCCCAGTTACAAGTAACCCCTTGAGAGGCTTAACTGAATGATCGTCAGCCCAAAGACCGACTAGAGATGAGAGGAGAACAATGGTAAGGAATGATGGTACTTTCATAAAATTCAAATAGCTAAAGGATCAGTTACTGCTTGGTTACCCAGCGTACCGCATTACCCAAAAGGTCAAGATACTCCTTGGTGGAAACCGTCGAGTTATGATGACCTATTGTGGTAGAAAAAATCCTTCCCTCCCCGTGCTGATTTACCCAAATACATGCCTGTGGCTCTAAGGGTTTCTTCTTTTTTCCATTGTCTCCATAAGCAAGCACGGTTGTACCCGGGTAAACTTCTTGAACATTGTAAAGCTCTCCTTCTGGAGTACGCCAACCATCAGGCAAATCCTTAATAACTGGGTGTCCCGCATTTTTCTTCACAATATTTACAGTGATAGGCTCTTTAGGGCCATGACCCTTGGAACTGGCACCCAACATTTTTGGCCATGCTTTTACCTCACCTTCTTTCGCAGGCACGTTCCAATGATAAGAGTGCATCGCACAATGCAAGGCAAGTGCGGGCTTTCCTGCAGCATGCACAGCGGTGACGGACTCAATGAAGGAAACATCTTTTTCGTGAGCGTAGCAATGATCATAGACAATATAATCAAATGGATCCGCCCAACCCGCTTTGTTGAGAAAAGCTTTGGACTTCTTCTCGTCCATTTCGTGAAACACTTCCCACTTGGTCGGTACTCTGGCATTAATTCCCTCAATGATAATATTCTTCTGCTGTCCATAGTCATGACAACACCCACCAGTAAAAAATAGAGCCTTTAATGCCTGCTTAGTAGAACCAATTACTTTCTTTTTTTCCATGTCCACAACCCAGATATTACGATATCGCACGGGGTTGCCATGGTCCTGCAGGCTCAAAGGCCCCTTGTCGCCGTGCACTTTATATGGGCGAACCGAGTGAGGACCCGCCCAGCCCGTTCCACCAGTCAGTTCGACATCATCATGGATCAAGTGCCCGTTATGGATAACGCGGAACTTAGCCCGTCGGGTAACCTTGCCCTGCTCATCGAAAAGTGGACGGGTAAAAGTAATATCATATGTCTGCCACTGTCCTGAAGCCCGCGAGGCATTGACC
Source organism: Opitutales bacterium (assembly GCA_029251885.1). Classification (GTDB taxonomy): domain Bacteria; phylum Verrucomicrobiota; class Verrucomicrobiia; order Opitutales; family Seribacteraceae; genus Chordibacter. Next base: position 6,902 of record JAQXCL010000158.1, read on the forward strand.
ATAGGCTTGGCCCGTCCGTAAAGCGCACCACACTGACCGTCGGGATAAGTTGAATTGGCATTTACCCCAAACGAATTAAGGACTTGAATCTCATACTTCCCCATGAGGAATACCCCACTATTCCCATTCGCCTGACCACTGCCCTTAGCAGAAGTAGGGGTAGCGAACTCAAGATATACCCGGCAGGATCCAAACTCTTTCTTGGAACGAATATAACCGGCACGAGGGGCCGCCACTAATGCACCATCTTCAAACTTCCATTTTGTAGGTTTGCCCTTCACTGAAGTCCAGTTGGACATAGACTGTTGGGAGCCATCAAAGAGAATCTCTGCACCTTGAGGAGCTTTTGCGGAGCCGGCATCATATGCCTTTGGTTTTACTATCGGAGGAAAAGGCTCTTTTGCAGGGTCGGTCTCATGAACCTTTATGCCATCGATAAACATGTAGATGACCTTTTTTCCATCAATCTCCCGTACTTCAGTCGTTACCTCAGAAGCTTGAACA
>JAQXCL010000010.1 GCA_029251885.1 Opitutales bacterium
TCCAGCCAGAATACCTTCGCCTTCAATTTTAAATTCATCAAAGACACCTTGTATTCCAAATACGCCGTTAAAGTTTCCAACTTCATGTTTAAAACCAATTTTAGCATCGAATCCTTCACGCAAATAAGTTGAATGAGTATCTACTTCCGGATCGGTCGCTTCTTCTTTACCAATTTCGCTATGCTTGTAATCGCTGTAGCCTAGGTTAAAATCGATCCCCGTTAACCATACGGAATCAGTAACATCGATTTCACTGCGAAACTCAAAACGGTCGCTTTCCATCTCAATACGCGTATCTAATTCGGCATGTTCTCCGGGTACTCCATATACATTTTCGTAGTTTGAGAAACTAAAACCTGCATAGCCTGAATCCAGCTTGTATGAGCCTCCAAACCCAATTGATTCGGATTCACCTTGGCTATTTGCGACTTTATTAAAAGGACCTTCAGTGTTTCCATCATGATCACTTGAGTAGAAAGTAGGAGTATCATATTCCTTGTAGTCCCTGATGAAGCCGTTGATTTGGAAACTAATTTTATCGAAACCTGCAATTCCTACGATACCAGAACTGAAGCCTTCATCTACGCTACTGTAAGTCGAGAGAAAAGAACCGCTCACACCAGGCTCGACATCTGTAGGGATACTACGATCAATTACATTCACTACTCCACCAATTCCACTACCTCCATGTAAGAGAGCAGAAGAACCACGAAGTATTTCTATTCTATCCACAAGAAGCGGGTCGATTGGTACCGCATGATCTTCGGACTGTGCTGAGACACTAAATGTATCTGTTCCGTTTTGAACTATTTTAACTCTAAATTTGTCCTGACCACGAATAATCGGACGGTTTGCAGATGGACCGAATTGTGTTTGGCTGACTCCTGGAACATCAGACAGAGTACCAGCAATAGTATTCCCTCTGGCTTTATCTAGTTCATCTCCGGTTAATATGCCCACCGATTGGGTGGTCTGATTGAGTTTTGTATCTAGCGGGCTTGATTCAACAACCAGAGCATCGAGCTGCTCGGCTGCCTGTTTGTCTTTTTGCCCCTGTGCGAAAGCAAAGGGCAATAGTAATAATATAGGTAATTTAAATGATTTCATTGAATTGAATGATTAGAGAGATTTTAAGATTTTGAAAAAAAACACATTAATCCAAGCAAATGGACTGGTTTAACTACGCACCTTCCATACTCTCGGAATTGGCAGGTGAAATGAGGAGAAGCGTCCTGCAAATATAGGCAGGATAACAAAGCTCCGTATTAAAAATTTTAAACTTTTTCGGGTGGACCCCTAGCCTGGTTTGTAAAATCCTCTCCCACTGCAGGTTTACTCGCAGATTCAAGATGAGTGAGACTAACAGATAAAAGTTCGACCGGAAAAGCATCAAAACTCGTAAAGCCGTGTTCCACGGATTTACCAAACACAACAACCACACAACTACCCGCATCTTGCTCATCCTCAGAGGAGTTTGGCTGATGGGAAGAGCAGCTCTTACCCGCCTTGCTGTGGGGGCACTCCGCATCTCCATGAAACACATAGGAGTGTATGCCCGGCGATACCACGGATACCGAAAGAGTACCCACGATGATCAAACATAGAGATGCCAGGAAATGTTTCATGAAAGGAACCTTGGTACCCCTATCGCAAATTAATTGCAATAAGATTAGCTAGCTACAGATCATATATTAATTCAAACGTGCACCCAACCCACCGCCATATCCGGCAAGCTCAAGGTAGGCTTTTCCAATTACACGGTTCTTTGAGTCAATAACCTCACAGGCACCCTCCCAATATGCATTATCAGCACGGTTCCCGGTAAACTCTTGATTATCAATCAATGGGCGTAAGAAATAGGTTTGCTTACCTTTTTGTGGATGATCAGCAGTTATACGAACTGTTGTCGGATAAGTAAGTCCGGTTTGGGGACTGGTCCAATCATCTTCCTCTTCCCAAGTAAATTGATCGGCATACACCTGTACTAACCCACCCTCCTGATCAATCCAGTAAACAGCGGACCACCTATCACTCGCGCCATCATCCTTGCGCAACCGGTAAGCCTTAACTTCGGTTCCATCGTCCAATTGCATACATGTCCAGTCCCAACCAGCGAGTCCCTGCCCTAATTGACTGGAAGAAATTTCATGATCCATCCAGGCAACCCCCTCCACCTTTTCCGTTTCCCCATCTTGGGTAAGCGTACCCTCTGCTTTCAGTCGAGTGTATGTCCAATACCAGCTTACCGAAGAGGCCCCATCTCCTTTTCGGCTAAGCCCACGGTCTCCAAATCTTATCAGCGGCTTGGTGGGTGTAAGTTCAAGTTCCAGCTTTCCGCCACCAGGGTATTTAGTAATTAGAGTGTGGCTTTTTCCATTAGGTGGTATCGATGCACTTATCCCTGCAACTTGTAAACCCAAGGTATCCATACTCGCTCTGGCTTGCCACCCCTCACGCATCACCCTTTCACTATGAAGGTATTGCCTGGTTGAAAGATTGCTTAAGGCCGAGTGTGCGAGAAAGAGCTGCCGGCTACCAAATGCATTTGATTCGGAATTATTTGATTCGTTGGGATCCCCCGCCACCCGAAATACAGTGGACTGAAACCCATACTCCTTCTCTCCACTTTCTGTTTTTAAATGTCCAACCCAATACCACCACTCCAGTCCATATTCCCGGTGGGCACCATGATCATGAGGGAAGGACGGCACATAGTCGGGAAAAGGTACCCTGTATCCTTTACTGGAAAATGCCGGTGGTTCAATCCACTCGGCAGCACAAGCACATCCACAAAACAATAAGAGCGAAGTAAACAATTTCATCGTCTTCGAAAATTCCAATAGCCTGAGGATACAATCCCTGAGAGCAAACCAACCCCGGTAAGTAAGGCACCAAACCATAAAATACTTTCCAGTGGTACCGTCCACAACAAGGTCCATCCAAAAGACTGTACATTGATGACAAATACCAACAACCAACCTAAGGCTAATCCAGTTAGCGCACCTGCCACCCAGGCTGCCAATCCAATCCCTGCACCTTCCAATCCAGCTGCCCAAATAAACTGGGGGGTGGAAAACCCTAAATGTTTTAAAGTCTGCCAAGTCTGGGTTGACTCATCAAAAATAGAGAACAAGCCAAGAAGCAATCCAGCAAAAGCAACCGCTAGTCCGATTAGGCTCAGTGCATTGGTTGCCTGAAAAGTTTGCTCAAATATTCCCAGAGCCACATCCCTGAGCTCTCTCTCGTTTCGAATATCAAGGCCTGGGTATTTAATGCGTAAACGATCACGTGTCTCCTCCAACCTGGAAAGATCATGCAGAAACAAACTGGCATTGATTGGCCGCGTAAAACCAGTCCATTTCATCCATACATCCGAGGACACAGCCGCCATTCCAAATTCATTTCCATAATCACAAAAGATTCCAAACGGGGATATTTTTTGTAAACCCGCTGGGGTTTCCAACTCCACCACACCACCTTTAAGCACACCAAACCTGCGGGCAAATGTTTCGCTCACCAATGCAGGCTCTGCACCACTCACCAATTTGATTGAGCCTGGTTTCTTCAACCATATTTGCCTGGCCTCATCGCTCCAATGCTTGATGTCCACGCCCGCAAGAACCGTAACTCCCATGGGTGGCTTTGCATTACATACACGCATTACATCGGCGTATCTAATATTCGAATCCTTGAGCAATTCATCCAACAAAGCCGGGTCAATTCCATTAATATTTCCTGCCCCCGTAACCCCGCTCTCTGAGATATATAAGTCTGCCTGGAAACGTACATCAAACCACTCCTCAATTGTACCACGGAAACTATCGATCATTTGAAACATTCCCGTGACCATACTTACCGCCACTACCAAGCCTGCCACCGCTAACCGGTGCCTGCTCGATCCATCCTGCAAACGGCTACACGCCAGCCTCGCTACCGGACTCATACAAAACGGACGAAACCATTTTGCCAAGATAACCAACACATGCCCGGATAGCAGAGCGGCACCCAGTATCCAACACCCGGCCGCAATAAATCCACCCACTGGCATATTAGAGCCCGACTTCATTAAATAGGGTGGAAAGAGTAGAAATATTCCACCAAGCAAAAGCAAACCCACGCCATACTTTGGATTTCGCAACCAGGTAAACCCGGGCGACCAATCTCCCCGTGCCAACACCTGAGCAGGTGGTGTTTGGTTAGCATCACGAGCGGGCAACCAACCGGCAAGCATACTAAAGAGTAAGCCAAGTACGATACCCACCACTACATCTACCATGGTCAAGTCCAGTGCCTCCACCGATGTTGCAAAGTAGAGTGCGTTTACAGTATCTGCGAGCATACCCACTGCACCAAGTGCTAAAAGCTGGCCCACTCCCACACCAACCACCGAGCCTAATAAACCCAGTACAAATGCCTCCAATAAGTAAGTAAAAAACAGGACCGATCCATCCACCCCCAAAGATCGAAGTGTGGCAATCTCCGCACGCCTACGTACCACCGCTGCATCCAATGCCTGTAGGATTAGGTATGCCCCCACAAGGATAGCGATTAAAGAAAGAATGGTTAGGTTCAACCGAAATGCGGCCGTCATCGATGCCCGGTCCGCCGCCCGATTTTGAGTGGGAGAAAGTCTAAGGTTAGCAGGTATATATTTAAGTAAACGGTTTTCGATATTGCTTAGATATTTCGAGTCTTCCCGGCGGTCTATTTGATCGATCACCACCTCCACCCGGTTTAACCCGCCCGGTCTACTTAATAAAGATTGTGCAGTAGGTATATCAGCCAGCACCAGATCGTCAGGCAAGTTACCATTTGGATCATCTAAGATCATGCGAATCTTCATCTTTGCCAAATGTCCGCTTGCTAAAAAGGACAACTCATCCCCAACAGATACATTTAAAACATCTGCCAGTTTTTGCCCTACCCATACCTCGCTTTCACTACCTACCCAGTCATACCAATTGGCATCATCCTCATCGGAAAATTTTAGGCTCTCCTGTGCTAATGTTGGCAGGTTCCCCAAAGCCAATAAGTCCAGACCGATCAACCGGAGTTGCTTCCTTGCGTCAGTAGCCTCATCCACCGCAGTGACCGAACCCTCGATCACTGGGATTAAGTGCCAGTCAGGATCAGTGCTTAATTCACCCAACCTATCAAGATCCTGCTCTCTCAATCTTTGCACTGGGGATTCAATCAGAAAATCGCTCTGCCCGGAGACCGCCTGGTTAAAGAGCCCAAAGTTTGCCGATGCTGCCCGGCTTGCCTGGCGTATTCCGTTAAACGCACCTACTCCCACTGACACAATTCCCAGCAGTAAAAGGTAGTGCCCTAACTTACTTTGCCAGTGCCGAAAAGTTGTTCGGGTGAGTAACAACCAAACAAGTTGTAAACGAGATCGGAAATACATCAGATCAGGCAACCATCCTTCATCGTAATCACCCGGTCACATATTCGTGTGGACTCATGGTCATGAGTAACCAGGAGGAGGGCCACTTCCAGATCTGCCGATAAAGATTTGAGTAATTCTAAAACCTGCCCGCCCGACTCCGTATCCAGGCTACCCGTTGGTTCATCTGCCAGAATCAATTTTGGATGGTGCACCAATGCCCGAGCAATGGCTACCCGTTGCCTCTCCCCCCCACTCAATGCACTCGGCAAATGCTCAGCCCGGTGGCTCAACCCTACTTGCTCAAGTAAGGTCGATACCCGGCTCTGCCTTTCCTCTTTGCCCATCCCAACCAACTGAGCGGCAAACTCCACATTCTCATATGCATTCATGGTGGGGAGCAGATGGAAAGACTGGAAGACATACCCCATATTTTCTCTTCTCAACTTTTCGATCTCTCCACTCTTTAGGTTGGATAAGATCTCCCCACCTACCTGAATCGTGCCATCATCCAAAGGCTCAATTCCACATATACAATTGAGTAAGGTGGACTTCCCGCTCCCACTTGGTCCCATTAGTGCCACACGTTCGCCAGCTAAAATTTTCAGATCTATGCCCTTGAGCACATCTACATTTCCAAAAGACTTTTTTGCGTTCTCCACAACAAGTGCTTCCAAACCATTGGCTGTATTATGAGTATTCAAGGTTCCCATACTACTAACATGCAACAAAAGCCCAAGACAATGAACATGCCACCATCAGTTTGCCCCTAATTAAATTGGTTAATAGAATAGTCAAGTGAATCCAAAACAATCAAGTAACCCAGTTACACGGGTAAAAAAACCGGAACCATCCAAGGATAGCCCAGACTGGATTATCTGGGCTGCCTGGGCCGACCGGATCACCTTTGAGGAAATTCGTAAAGTCACCGGCCTTACCGAAAGCAAGGTAATTGCCCACATGAGAAAATCTCTCAAGCCCTCCAGTTTCCGCCTCTGGCGCAAACGTGCCTCCACCCAGAGCATCAAGCACCAGAAGCTCTTCCGCCACCGCCGCTCACAATATTCAGAAGAATAGGTCTGTTTCCTGCATGTCTTATTTCTGCCGGTTGCTATCCCGACCGGGACGCAATGTCATAATAATGCCAAACCGCAACTTGAGTTCATCGGATAAATCGTAACCAAATCGCCGACTTATCAGTAAAAGACTACGACCCGGGTTTCTGGGAAATCCATCATTGTTATATTGTAAGCCCTCCCAGTTGCTAAGATAGCTCCGATCAAACCATTCCCATACCCGCAGGGCTTTGAATAAATCATAAGCCATCGCCGAAGGTGTGGGACACTCGAAGGGTTCCCCCATCAAGCTCTCCCCTACCGGGTCCGTTAGGTCTTTGAGCTCAATACAATGATCATAGTCCCACAACCGGTTCCGTAACTTCTTAAACTTGGGTGGTGGTAATACCCCCGTCAGGTTAAAGGCCTCCAGCCATTCACTCTCTGTTTCCGGGAGGTATCCAAGTTCCTGGGTCAGAACACCCGCCCAGGTCTGCCTCTTCTTTTTTCGGATCTTTCGATTGGTCACACTCACATTGCAGTAATTTTGGTAAAACCCACCGCTTAAACGCAGGGGTTCCTCGATTCCCCACAACTCCTTCAACTTGTTTACTTCATCGAGGATTTCCTCTTCCAATGCAGTCTTGTTCATTTTTCCTCTCCTCCTTTTCTTTTTAAATAAATCGAATATTGCTTGGCTCGCCCGCCTCTCCCAGTGCCCACTGCAACCAGGAGGCGTTGATCGGTTCGACAATCGAAACATAGAGCACATCCGCCCCGGTAAACGATCCCTCGTACCGTTTCAGGCTACCCAGCAACTGGCCTGCCTTGGTATCATCCGCTCCAAGCTTCAACCGGTCGATCAGATGGGCACACCTGGCAGCCGGCAAATAATTATGAGCCAATTGGTCGTAGAAATACTCCGGATACACCGTGTCGTCCAATTCCTCGATACTCAGCCTGCTATCAATATCCTTCAGGTTCTTTTCCAGTTCCTCCGCGTCATAGTTTTCATACTTGGTATAAAACTCCCTCCATGTGGGCACCTCCGGGTAATGGCTCCATGGTTCTCCCAGGTGGAGGATCTGATCGTGATCGATAAAGATCTCGTGCCTGGCATTTTTCAGTTCCTGTAAATAAGGCGCTCCGGTTTGTTTGAAATGTTCCTTCGCACGCTTTGCAAAAGCTCTTGGGATCGCTCCCGGCACATTCTCACCCACCTTCGATCGTATAAAAAAGTACTCACTCATCTTCTTCTTCCTCCTCTTCCAAAAATGCGATCTCCTCGCCCTCATCATTGTATCCCCAGCTTACCTCTTCCCGCCAGGCCCATGGGTCTTGGACAATTCCCGAATCGATCACCCCTTCCCAACCCTGTAGGTACTCGGCATCCCTACCCCAGTGCCTAACGATTACGGATTTTAATTCCTTCTCCACCCTTGCCCCTTCAGACAGTGCACCGATGGCCAGGTCCAGGTAGCCCTCCACCTCCGGACTATCATAGGAGACCGTTACCACATAGCGTTCATAATACGGAATCCATGAGATGTAATATTTAAGTGGCCATGAATACCCCGGCCCCGAACTTGCCCAATTAATAGAGATCACATGAACGGGGTCACTTCGGTATCCACGCTCGGGCAATGGATTATCGGTTTCCTTTTGTCTGGTGTGGTAAACCTCTCCATTTGAATAAGCGCCCCATGTGGGAAGGCTCGTGCGCACGGGTGCCAGGGCAATCCGGGCAACCGCATTGTCTATGGCATTGAAATCATGGCCTCCATAACTCTTGCGGCACACAATCCCCTGCTCCGCCTCGTCATATGCTTCATCCTCTGGGATGATTCCCTCCGGATCAATCTGCCTTGCATCTTCAGGTAGTTTATCTTCCTGCCCAAAAAACTTTGCCAGAATGGCATGTTCCCTAGGGTGGAAAAGCTCCACCTTCGCCAGCCTGCGTTGATTCTTGGTTCTTTCAATTAATCGATTATCACTCATCTCTTGGTTCCTCCTGTTTAATTTGAATTGGTCCGTCATTGGATACTGTTCATATCCTGAACCTTGGGAGGAACCATCGCCACTCAAGGGGGTGTCATAAGTGTCATAAGGGATGCTCCTTATTTTTGAGGCAATCTATTCGGCTATTAATCGTAAGCTTCTTTGCGGTGAGAGACTCTGGTTACCAAAACCTGCTGGCCAAGAATGGCATAAATGATCCGATAATCCCCGACCCGGTATTTTCGAAGACCCGCAAACTTTCCTTTCAGTTCTGGAAAATCTTCAGGTCGCTTAAGTAGGTCATTTTCCAACTTATTGAAAATTCTATTCAGGACCGCCTTATCAATTCTCTTCAGGTCCTTGAAGACGGATTTCTTGAATGCAATTTCAAACATCCAAGCTCTTCTTCATATCCTTCAACGACACCACTGGATCGGTTGAATCCTGCAACCGGTCCAAAGCAATCTGCAAGTCAGCCTGCTCCTTGAGGTATGATTTTAATGCCTGCTGAATATGAAAAGAACGCGACCGCTCCGTAGATTTTGCTACCTCATCAAGCTCCCTGGCAAGAGGCTCAGATATGCGAACGGAAAGAGATGTATTCATATGTAATCATTGTATTACATTTATCACATTCACAAGAAAAATAAGAGAGAGAACTCCTTATTTATGACACTTATGACATGGCAAAACTTCGAGATTACTGTTAGATTAACCTAAGTTTCACTTGATGAAGATTCTACGCAAAAGACTCACCAAAGATAAGGCAGCCGAGCTCTGCCGAAAGATGAAACTATCCACTGCGATCAAACTTCGCCTTGGTAAAATCCTCGAATTGGAAAGCGACCC